>JANQKE010000022.1 GCA_028281265.1 Alphaproteobacteria bacterium
TCAACCTGCGTTCAGATGGACTCATCTGAACGCAGATAAGTTGATCTATTTCAAAGATTTAGAGCATCCTGCGTCCGTTAGGACGCAGGATGCTCTAGAGCGTTTTCAGGGAGTACCGGGCGGATCTGCCGAGGGGGATGGGCCCTGCTGCCAGGAGCAAGGAGGAAGGACATGCCGGGGCCGGTTCGACGACGAGGGATGCCGCAGCGCGGCCCATCCGCCCGCCATAGCCCTGCGACAGCGATGCGCCGGCTCCCTGTCGAACACCTTCCCCAGGCCATCCTGGTCCATGGCCCTGGAGCCAACCTGAATGCGGCTACGCGGCGACCTGCCGCAATCATCCTTCTCAGCGGTTCACGATTGCGCCCTGGCCGTTTCGGTGTATTCGCAATCGAGTTTTTCAACACAATGCGGTTGTAGTAGCTCCATGACACGCCCGTGCAGATGCTCGGCCAGCCGCCGTGCATCGTCCCATCGAGTCCCCCATTCGTCGATGATCTCGCCCAGATAGGCTCTGCGTGCATAATCCAGCGTCACGGCCTCCTGATCCGGCATGTGCGGGATCGCCCAGGCCGCCGCTGCATCCTTCCTGACGAACTCCCCCGTACTGGCCGTGCGCCATAGTCCCGCGAGCGCGAGCAGGACGTTCCGCTCGTCTCCCCGCAGCGCACCGAGCACTGTCGGAAGCGCCTCTGCCATGGCCTGTCGAACGTGTTGCGGGGAAATCTCGGGCAGAAGCTCGGAGGCGCACGGGCCGATCAGAGCAACCGCTTCCCGATGAGCCTGCGCGAGCACCAGCGTGCATTCCGGATGGCGCGTGGGCATCGGCATGTCCCCTGCCTCGAACGCATCCCGCAACCACTCACCATAGGTGAACTCGGCGCGTGCCGGGAAGCCGTTTTCCGACAGGTCCGACAGGAGAAACACCATGATTTCGAGGCAGCGCGGACCTCCCGGCACCGCGGGATGGCGAGCGGATATCCGCAGCAAGGCTTTCAGCAGATCATGGCGCTGATCGTCGCGCATGGCCCGGTCGACAACGGCCAGCAGATCGATGTCGCTCTGCGGTTGAAGCGTTCCCGAGACCGCCGACCCATGCAGATACACCGCAAGAAGCGCATCCCCCAGGACACGTCGCAAGGCCGCCGTCGCCGCCCGTATCTGGTTGGTGTGTTCCAATGGGCTTGCCTGCATCGCCGCTGCGATCTGTTCCTGGGAACGGCCATCACGCAAACGGCGGCTTCCTGCCGTATCGGCGGTGTTCCCGTCGGGTCGCCCGATCATAAGGGCGGAAACTAGAGCGTTTTCAGGGACTATCGGGCCGATCTGCCGAGGTGGATGGGCTCTGATGCCAGGAGCGAGGAGGAAGGACATGCCGGGGCATATTCGACGACGAGCGACGCCGCAGCAGGGCCCATCCGCCCGGCCCTTCGGGTTGGCGTGTGCCGGCCGCCCGCTGCGTTGCGCCGCTGGCCCGATGGCACCACATCGCGCCGTGCTACGCGCCTTGCGGACCGATCCGGCACACGCCAACAGATCGACCCGATATCCCCTGAAAACGCTCTAGCCGCATGCCGCGGGGAACCGTCGATCCCACACCGGATCCCGGGGCTGTTGCGCCCGACCGCCTCCCAGCCCCGACGATGTCTTGCACCTTGGTGCAAGGTCGGGGCTGTCCGGTAGAGTGGTTGACGCACATCAATTACCGAAAGGTGATCGGGCGGGTCAGTGGGGGCCAACGGGTCGGTACTCTCGGTGTCGGCCCGTCTGCGGTCTGGCGGAGGCGAGGGCGGTACCGCCCCCGCCGCACGCTGCCGATCGGGGTCGGCGTCCGCCTTGCAATCCTCCGCGACCGGGACCGTCCTCGGGTCCGCACCCGATGACGGCCCATCTTCGGCGTCTCCGCTCGCCTTGGTGTCCGGCTTGGCGATCCGGTGACGCGACAATCGTGACGTCTGCCGGGGCTGCCGTGGGTGTAACGCCGCGGCAGTCGCGCCAGGCCCTAAACAATCGGCCGAAAAGGACCCTTACGCCATGAGTAAAGTCGCAATTGTCACCGGTGGCACCCGTGGGATCGGCGAAGCGATCTGCCTGCGCCTGAAGGAAGACGGTTTCAGCGTCGCCGCCGTCTATGGCGGCAACGTCGAAGCGGCCGGCAAGTTCACCGACGCCACCGGCATCCCGTCCTACAAATGCGACGTCGGCGACTTCGAGGCCTGCAAAGCCCTGATCGAGCGGATCGAGGCCGATCTCGGCCCGGTCTCGGCCCTGGTCAACAATGCCGGCATCACCCGAGACGGGACTATGCACCGGATGACGTTCGAGCAGTGGAACGCGGTCATCCAGACCAACCTGTCTTCCTGCTTCAACATGTGCCGGAACGTGATCGAGGGCATGTACGGCCGCCGTTACGGCCGGATCGTCAATATCGGCTCGATCAACGGTCAGGCCGGCCAGTACGGCCAGGTCAACTACGCCGCGGCCAAGTCCGGCATTCACGGCTTCACCAAGGCGCTGGCCCAGGAAGGGGCCGGCAAGGGGGTGACCGTGAACGCCATCGCGCCGGGCTATATCGACACCGACATGGTGCGTGCGGTGCCCCCGAACGTCCTGGAGAAGATCGTCGCCAAGATCCCGGTCGGCCGGCTCGGCAAGGCCTCGGAGATCGCCCGCGGCGTGTCTTTCCTGGTGGCCGAGGATGGCGGCTTCATCACCGGCTCGACGCTGAGCATCAACGGCGGCCAGCACATGTATTGACCGGGGAGGGGGTGCTCCGCGGCTCGGACGGGGTCGGACGAGGTGTGCCCCCTCATACCGACAGGCGCTGGGGTGACCTCATCTCACATCGTAAGGCGGTCAAGCGCCCCGTGAGGCTTTCCTCGCAAGAAGCTCGGGCGCGTGGGTCACGCTTGCGACCTCGCGATGAGCCGTGCTCATCGCGAGATGGTATCAGCCCCGTGCCTGTGTCTCGATCACCGTGTCGGGCCGTTCGCGGTCGCCGATGCGGGGCCTGCAGCACCCCTGCCTTGCGGGTGCGGGTTCGTCAGACGGGGGTCGGTGAAAGTCAGCACCTGAAGCACGTCGGAAAAGAAACTGACGAACCAGCGCATGGCTGCGCCCTCCGGTCTGGGATCGACGTTCTGCCCCGCGCGTCTCGGCGCGGCGACGACGCTGTGATGAACCCCTGGCCGCACGGGCACAAACGGTGTTATCTGACAGCCGATGTAAGGAAAGGTTACATCTTTCGTCGTCGCTTGCCGAGCCGGTACCGTGTCCCGCCGCCGTCTTCCCAACCTCAACGCGTTGCGCGCTTTCGAGGCCGCCTCACGCCTGGAGAGCTTTACCCACGCCGCCGATGAGCTGGCGGTCACGCATGCGGCGATCAGCCGGCATATCCGCGGTCTGGAGGCCGAGCTGGGC
Organism: Alphaproteobacteria bacterium; assembly: GCA_028281265.1. Classification (GTDB taxonomy): domain Bacteria; phylum Pseudomonadota; class Alphaproteobacteria; order DSM-16000; family Inquilinaceae; genus JANQKE01. The sequence goes on from JANQKE010000022.1 coordinate 3,421, forward strand.
CTTGCGCTGTTCCATCGCACCGGCCGCGGGGTGACCGCGACGGAGGCGGGGCGAGCCCTTGCCGATGGTGTGGGTGCCGGTCTTGACCGCATGGTCGAAGCGGTGACGCAACTCCGGGGGGAGGCGGCGGCGGCCGTCTTGCGGGTCTCGGTCGAGCCGGCGCTGGCCAGCCGCTGGCTGATCCCGCGCCTGGGCCGCTTCCAGGCCGCCCATCCGAAGGTGGAGGTCGAGATCGATCCGACACCGAGCCTGGCCCGGTTCGGGGTCGACCGGGTCGATGTCGCCTTGCGTTACGGGGCGGGCGGCTGGCGCGATGCCGTGGTGCGGGAGTTGCTGCCGGTGCGCTCGTTCCCGGTCTGCACGCCGGCGGTGGCGGCCCGGCTCCACAGCCCTGCCGACCTCGCCAACGTCCCGCTGATCCACGATGAGACGCCCAAGGCCTGGGGCGACTGGTTGGCGGCCGCGGGCGTTGGCGACCGGGTCGATGGCGACCGCGGTGCGCGCTACCTCGACACGGCATTGGCCATGGATGCGGCTGCCGCCGGGCTTGGCGTGGCCCTGGGCGATACCGTCATTTCGCCGCCCGATCTGCACAGCGGGCGGCTGGTCCGGCCGTTCGCCGCCGAGGTCGGTGGTCTCGCCTACCATGTCCTGTGGCCGCACGGCGCGCCCGAGACCGGCCCGATCAAGGCGTTCTGCGACTGGGTCCGCGCCGAGGCGGCGGCATTTCTAGAGCATCCTGCGTCCGAACGGACGCAGATAAGATGCTCTAAATCTTTGAAATAGATCAACCTGCGTTCAGATGAGTCCATCTGAACGCAGGTTGAT
>JANQKE010000100.1 GCA_028281265.1 Alphaproteobacteria bacterium
GGGTGGTCGGGGTCCACATGACAATCTCCAGGAAGCTTCGCAACTCCTTGGAATCAGATGAGCCTCGACCACTCAACCACTTTCGAAACGGCCTCTCAGCCCGCAAAGCATAGTTGCATTGTGATCGTGGAGTGTAATATAATTTGAAGGCTGTTTTGGAGAGCAGCTACGGTAAAGGTGCTTAGGCACCTGAAAGATACGGGAGGGCTTCTCGGTTCGGCCGGGCCCTCCCTTTACCGTTTGATCGGGAGGCGCTTCGCCCGTCATGCGCATCGCGCTACTGACGCCGTTGGGTTGAGAGCAACTGGCGCGTTGGACGCTGAGCGGGCAAAGTCCAAGAGCCGCAGCACGAGCTGAAAAGGGCTTGTCCGTGAACCGCGCGCAGATGGATAGCCCAATCTAACGACTTCCTGCAGCTTACCGGCGTAAGCCATCTGAAGTCCCATAGAATTGAAAGAAATGGCGGATGGGGTGGGATTCGAACCCACGAGACGCGTGAACGCCTGGCGGTTTTCAAGACCGCTGCCTTCAACCACTCGGCCACCCATCCGGAACCGCGCGACGGGCTTATCGCGCAACGCGGCCGGCGTCCAGCCCGGGTGGGCATGCCACACCCCAACGCACGCGCCCACCAGGCAGGCAGGACCAACCCGTGCCGTATGGGATGACCACCGCGCACCGGTGGCCGGCGACGAGCACCGGTCAGGACGGCAGCCATCCTCGGCCCCGCGGCGGGTCGGGGGTCGGGGTGGGAAAAGACGGTTGCGCCCACCGGCGGTGGCGGTCGATCCTCGGCCAGAGTGGGATTCGGACGTCAGGTGCGATCGCAGACGGATCGCCCCTCACGCCGTCCCGCTCTACCCGTTCGATCCGTCACCGCAGCCAAGCGCCTTGTTCTTCGGCCTGTCCAAACTGCTCGGGCCTTTGCTGCTGCCGAGCCATCTGATCCTTCTCGGTCTGGTCGGCTGTTGCGGGCTGATGATCGCGCGGCGATCCCGCCGTGCCGGACAGATCGGGGCGGCCCTTCTGACGGGGCTGTTGGCGGCGGTCGTGCTGACGCCGGTCGCGGCGTGGACGCTCGCCCCGCTCGAACAGCGGTTTCCCAGCCCGGATGCCGAACGGCTCGACCGGCTGCCCCCGCGGGCGATCATCGTGCTCGGCGGAGCCTCCGACGCCCGCCTGGCCCGGGAGCGGGGGGATGACGCGTTGGGGCCGGCCGCCGATCGGCTGACGGCGATGATCGCCCTGGCCCGCCGCTATCCCGAGACCGCCATCCTGTATAGCGGCGGATCCGGCCGGCTGGCCGACCAGCGCGATCGGGAAGCCGATCACGTCATGCGCCTGCTGGTCCGGCTGGGATTGCCGATCGACCGCGTGACGGCCGAGCGGGACGCCCGCAACACGGCGGAGAACGGCCGGGCGGCAGCGGCGTGGCTCGCCGGCCTCGCCCCGCCGGCGACCGGGGCCGAGGGCAGGGGGCCGATCCTGTTGGTGACCAGCGCCTTTCACATGCCCCGGGCGGTGGGCGTGATGCACGCTCTGGGGATCACCGTGACGGCGTATCCCGTCGACTACCGGACCAGCCCGCAGGACAAGGGGCGTGCGCCGCTCCACCTGGCCGAGGGCCTGGCCATGCTCGATCTCGCGGGGCGCGAATGGCTGGGGCTGGCGGCCTATCGGCTCGCCGGCCACACCAACGCCTGGTTTCCGGCCCCTTGATACCACGGTGCGATGAGCCGGGCTCATCACGCTGCGGCAAGCGCCCGCGCGGCCGAGCTTCTTGCGAGAAAAGCCTCGCGGGGTCGCTTGACCGGACGATGACGTGAGATGAGGTCACCCTAGAGAGCATCCTGCGTCCTAACGGACGTAGGATGCTCTAAATCTTTGAAATAGATCAACTTATCTGCGTTCAGATGAATCCATCTGAACGCAGGTTGATCTAGTGCACGCCGGTATGAGTCTCGGGTTCCGCGCCGGTGCGCTATCATCCGATCAATGAGCGAATCACCCTTCGTGCTTCCGGTCCGAACACCGACGCCAGCGTCCCGCGTCCGGCCTTCCCCCGTCACCCGGCGGGTCGTGGTTCTGGGGGCCGTGGCGGCGGTCGGCCTCGGCCTTGCAGGCTGCGGCGGCGAGCCGGCCCGCGATGTCGCCCGTGCCGACATCGACGGGGATTTCGGCCGCTACAAGGTGGGTCGGCCCTATACGATCCGCGGAGTCACCTATGTCCCGCGGGAGGATTTTCACTATGACGAGACGGGCATCGCCTCCTGGTACGGGCCGGGGTTTCACGGCCGCCGGACCGCCAATGGCGAGATCTACGACCAGAACGCCCTGACCGCGGCCCATCCGACCTTGCAGATGCCGTCGCTGGTGCGGGTCACCAACCTCGCCAACGGCCGGTCATTGGTCGTCCGGATCAACGACCGGGGACCGTTCGTCAGGGGGCGTATCATCGATCTGTCCCGCCGCGGGGCCGAGCTGCTGGGGTTCCTGCGCGAGGGGGTCACGCCGGTCCGCGTCCAGGTGCTGACCGAAGACAGCATCGCCCTGGCCCGGCGGGCGGGGCGCGACGGGCCGATCCCGGCGGCCGGCGCGACGGTCGCCGCGGCACGCTCCGGCATTCCCGACACCCATCTCGAACGGGGACGCGTGCTGCCCGACCCGATCGTGCGCCGCGGTGCCGCCGGGTCCCCCCGGCTGTTCGTCCAGGCCGGTGCCTTCCGTGACGCCGGCAACGCCCGACGCCTGGCCGACCGGCTCGACGGCATCGCCCGGACCGAGGTCAGCACGGTCGAGATCGACGGTGCCCGGTTCCACCGGGTCCGGCTGGGGCCGTTCGGAACCGTCACGGACGCCGACCGGGTGTTGTCCCGCGTGATCTCGGCGGGCTATCCGGAGGCGCTGCTGCGGGTCGACTGATACCGGCGGGTCGCCCTATTGTCGCCGCGCCCGGGTGCGAGCCGACCGGCCAGCGCCGTCGCCGTCCGTTCCCGCCGCGGCACCAACGAGGATTTCCGCACGACCATGGCCTTTCCGGTTTCGTTCGCCCCGTCGCCGACGCTCCGCCCCGCTCATCGGACGGCCGAGGCGGCGCTTGGCATGGTGATCGTCTGGCTCTGCTTCTGGACATCTTTTGCGAGTGCGCAATCCCTCGAGACCAGTGCGCGGGAGGCGATCCTGATCGACATGTCGACCGGCACCGTGTTGCTCGAGCACAATGCCGATCAGCGCATGCCGACCGCCTCCATGAGCAAGATCATGACGATGTACATGGTCTTCGAGGCGATCGAACAGGGCCGCCTGAGCCTGGACGACCGGTTGCCGGTCAGCGAGCGGGCCTGGCGCAAGGGCGGCTCGAAGATGTTCGTGGAGGTGGGCGACCAGATACGCGTGGAGGACTTGATCCGCGGGGTGATCGTCCAGTCCGGCAACGATGCGTCGATCGTGTTCGCCGAAGCGCTCGCCGGCACCGAGGAGGCCTTTGCCCGCCTGATGACCGAGCGTGCGCACGACCTCGGCCTGAACCACTCGAACTTCGCCAACGCCACCGGCTGGCCCGATCCCAACCATTACTCGACCGCCGCCGACTTGGCCCTGCTGGCACAGCATCTGATCACGGAGTTCCCGCAATTCTATCACTATTACTCGGAGCTTGAGTTCACCTACGCCGGGATCACCCAGGCCAACCGCAATCCGCTCCTGTACCAGAATGTCGGCGCCGACGGGCTGAAGACCGGCCACACCAACGACGCCGGCTACGGGCTGACCGCCTCGGCCCGCCAGGGCGACCGTCGGCTGGTGATGGTGATCAACGGGCTGTCGTCGGCTCGGGCGCGGTCCGACGAGGCGGTACGGCTGATGAACTGGGGCTTCCGGGAGTTCGAGACGCGCACCCTGTTCGAAGCCGGTGAGGTGGTGGACCGGGCCGAGGTCTGGCTGGGCGACCGCGACACGGTCCCGCTGGTCCTGGCCGAGGACCTGGCCGTCACCGTGCGACGGACCGACGCCGACGAGGTCGACCTTCGGGTCCGGCTGGCCGAACCGATGCCGGCACCGATCGCCATGGGCGACACCGTCGCCACCCTTGTCGTCGACATCCCCGGCCTGCCGGAGCGGACGGTCCCGCTGTTCGCCGGCGCCGATGTGGACCGGCAGGGTTTCGCGGGCCGGGTGCTGACCCAGGCGCGCCAACTCGTCATCGACGCGCTGCGCTAGAGCGTTTTCAGGGAATACCGGGCCGATCTGCCGAGGTGGATGGGCGCTGATGCCAGGAGCGAGGAGGAAGGACATGCCGGGGCATATTCGACGACGAGCGACGCCGCA
>JANQKE010000103.1 GCA_028281265.1 Alphaproteobacteria bacterium
TGCGTTCAGATGGACTCATCTGAACGCAGATAAGTTGATCTATTTCAAAGATTTAGAGCATCTTATCTGCGTCCGTTAGGACGCAGGATGCTCTAGCCGCCATGCGGACGCGCGGGCCCGTGCCGTGTCGCCGACTGCCGGCCCTGTGTCGATGATCGCCGTTCGCAGGATCCGGGTGAGTAGGTCCGCCGATGCTGTCGTCACCCGACAGAGATGACGCCCGCCCATCGATATGGCCGCCCCGGGACATCGTGCCGGTGGCGCCCGTATCCTGGTCTCCGAGTGCGCAAGTGTGGATCGTCAGCCGCTACGCGGAGGCGATGCAGGTGCTGCGCAGCCCCGATGTGGTGCCGCTCGACGTTGCCGGCCGTATCGAAGAGCTCGCCCGCAGGTCCGGCCGCGACTTCTCCACGGTCGCCAGGCTCGTCCGGTCGGTGCCGCCGATGATGCGCGCACCCCATCACCAGCCGGTGCGGGATTGGCTGCGGCGCTTGCATGTCGCCTTGGACACCAGAATGACCGAAGGGCTGGTGCGGTCCGCTGCGGTCGAGGCGGTCGAGGCCTTCGGCCGCGTCGGCGGCGACGTGATCGCCGGCGTGGTGGACCGTGTTCCCGCACGCGTCATCGGCCAGGTGCTGGGCCTCTCTCCGGCGACGACCGAACTGCTTCAACGACGGCGGTTCGACGTGCTGAAGGCATGTACGCCTTCCCTTGGCTTGGCCGATTATGCGGAACTCGAAGACGCGGCGGTGGCGTTGAGGCAACGGGTCTTCGAGGACCTCCTGCGGGTGCGCGGGACCGCCGCGGCGATACCGGGTCTGTTCCCGGTGCCCGACGATGGCGCGTTGTCCATCGATATCGATCAAGCGGCCGACTACCTGGTCTTCTTCGCCCTGTCGGCGACCGAAACGTTGACGTCGCTGATCGGTAGCGCTCTGTTCGCCGCCCACGCGGTCGCTGGAACGGCCGACGATCTGCTTGGTCGGCCGGGCCGGCAGAAGCGGTTCATCGAGGAGGTGCTGCGGTATGCACCGCCGCTGCGGCGGTTGACGGCCCGGCGGACGCTGAGCCCTTTGGTCCTGGGCTCGTCGACGCTGCCATCCGGCGCGATCGCTCTGGTCGAGGTCGAGGCCGCGCATCGGGATCCCGAGGCCTATGACGATCCGGACGCGTTTCGTCCGGATCGACCGGCACAGCCGACCCTCGCCTTCGGCGGCGGCGTCCATACTTGTCTGGGGGCGAAGCTGGCACGCTTCGAAGGCCGGATCGTCTTGGAGGCGGTCCTGGAGCGCGGCCCCTGGCGGATGGTCGGGCCTGCGCCCGTGTGGCTCGATCACCCGGTCACGCTCAGGCTCGATCGGTTGATGCTCCGGCCCGCCCGGGCCGGGCGCGGCGGCCCGGTCACCCAGGCATAGCCTCTGGTGCGGGATGCACCCTACTGCGCCCTCGACCGTCCGGATCCCCGAAGGCAGTATCGGCCCCATGCCGACCGTCGCCCCGCGTGCTTCCCGCTATCAAGGCCACTGCACCGTGTGCGGGGCGTGGGCCACCTTTGCCGATATGAGCACGCCGATCCGCGAGACCTATCAGTGCGGGCAGTGCCGGGCGTCGATGCGGGAACGCGTGATGGCCGAGGCGATCCTGGCCGTCTTCGGTCGGGCGACGCATACGTCGCTGTCGACCCTGGTGGACGACCCCCGATTCGCCGGCCTGCACATCTTCGAACCCGGCATCGCCGGCGCCTACCGCCGCTTGTTCCGCCCGCTCCCGCACTACGCCAACTCGTTCTACTGGGAGGATGCAGACCCCGGCGAGATGCGCGACGGTGTCCGCAACGAAGACCTTATGAACCTCACATTCGAGTCGGATGCCCTCGACCTGGTGCTGTCCAGCGACATCTTCGAGCATGTGCGGCGGCCTTGGCAGGGGTTCGAGGAGATATGGCGGGTGCTGCGGCCCGGCGGGTTTCACATCTTCACGGTGCCTTCGCTGGTGCCGATGCCGCCGAAGACCCTCTACCGGGTCGACACGACGACGGATTTCGACATCCACTTGAAAGACCCTCACTATCATGGGGACGGCGCGGGAGGTCGATCCCTGGTGTATACGGAGTTCGGTGCCGACCTGTTCGATCGGCTGGCCGATATCGGTTTCGACGTCTGGTCGGTGCGGGCGGATCACGCGGATGCCGAGCGGTCCCGGGTCAATGCCTTCGCGGCCAGGGCCCGCAAGCCCGGCGCCTGAGATCCTCCAGCCACTCGATGTCCCCGCACCGCAACGCGCCCGGGAGGGGAGCGCGGTCGGTGGCCCCCCATGCGACCGCGGCCGGTGCCCCGCGCACCGTCGAGGCGAAGGTGGTCAGCGGCTTCTGCAGCGAAAGGGGGGGCGTTTACCGGGGCGGGCGGGCGGCGATGCGGGCGGACCGTCGCGTTCGCCATGCCATCGCGGGTCTCCTCTCCTCGGTGGCGGCACCGTCCCATGGGTCGTCGGCATCGGGATCGGGGGTGCCGGCACGGCGCTACCGCATGCTTGAAGGTGCCGGCCGCCGCCCCTAAGGTCACGCGCCTCCGGCACCGGTTCGTCACCCGACGGGTCCGGGCCGCTTTCCCGGCATATCGGAACAGAGATCAGCCTTTCGACCATGAGGAACGACATCAAGCGGGTCGTCCTGGCCTACTCCGGTGGGTTGGACACATCGGTGATCCTGCGCTGGCTGCAGGAGACCTACGGGTGCGAAGTGGTGACCTTCACCGCCGATCTCGGCCAAGGGGAAGAGCTGGAGCCGGCCCGCCGCAAGGCCGAGATGATGGGCATCAAGCCCGAGCACATCTTCATCGACGACGTGCGGGAGGAGTTCGTCCGCGACTTCGTCTTCCCGATGTTCCGCGCGAACACGGTCTATGAGGGCACCTATCTGCTCGGCACGTCGATCGCCCGCCCGCTGATCGCCAAACGGTTGATCGAGATCGCCGCCCAGACCGGGGCCGACGCGGTCTCCCATGGCGCGACCGGCAAGGGCAACGACCAGGTCCGGTTCGAGCTGGGCTGTTACGCGCTCAACCCGCACATCAAGATCATCGCACCCTGGCGCGAATGGTCGCTCAAGGGCCGCAAGCAACTGCTGGCCTGGGCTCGGGACCGGCAGATCCCGATCGCCACCGACGTTTCGGCCGACGAGCCGCCATACTCGACCGACGCCAACCTTCTGCACATCTCCTATGAGGGCAATGCCCTGGAGGATCCGTGGGTCGAGCCGGATGAGGCGATGTACACCCGTTCGGTCGCGCCGGAGGCCGCGCCGGACCGGCCGACCTATGTCGAGATCGACTTCGAACGGGGGGATCCGGTCGCCGTCGACGGCGTCCGGCTGTCGCCGGCGTCCCTGCTGACCCGGCTCAACGATCTCGGCGGGGCCAACGGCATCGGCCGGCTCGATCTGGTCGAGAACCGCTATGTGGGCATGAAGAACCGCGGCGTGTACGAAACGCCGGGCGGCACGGTCCTGCTGATCGCCCACCGGGCGATGGAGAGCCTGACGCTGGACCGCAACGCGGGCCATCTCAAGGACGAGTTGATGCCGCGCTATGCCGAGCTGATCTATAACGGCTACTGGTTCTCGCCCGAGCGGGAGGCCTTGCAGGCCCTGATCGACAAGACCCAGGATCAGGTGACGGGGACGGTTCGGCTCAAGCTCTACAAGGGGACGGCCGGCGTGGTCGGCCGCAAGAGCCCGGTCAGCCTGTACAATGCGGACTATGTGACGTTCGAGGAAGACGACGTCTACGACCAGCGGGATGCCCAAGGCTTCATCAAGCTCAACGCGCTCCGGCTCCGGCTCGGGGCCATGGCCGACAAGGCTTGACACCGGCCTGGCGGGTCGGCGCCGGCGTCTTGCGGCTGTCTTCCGCCGTCAGGCCGCCGGCCGAACCGATCCGGGCAGGCCGATCTGCAACCGCTCCCGCAGATCGCAGGACAGGGCGTGCCAGGCGTTGGGGAAGGCATAGAAGTACATGCCGTAGGTATCGACCCCGGGAAGCTCCTGGCGTCGGGGCAGATCGGGCAGAAACGACGCGCACGGATCGTCGGCGATGGCCTGTACCGAGGCCCGCAGGATCGGGTCGGCGAAGCCCGGATCGGCGATGGTCACGGCCGGACAGGTGATCGGCAGAACTCCCCAGCAGGGCCGTCCCTCGACCTCGAACACGCGGCAGTCGAGCCGATTGCCGGCATAGGCCTCGCTCAGCCCGCCGGCGCCGTCGAATGCCTCCGGACCACACCATCGCCCCGGCAGTCCCCTCTCCGGATCGAGCCGGGCAGCGACGGTCCCGGAACGGCCGGACAACTGAGCCTCCAGCGCGAACGCGACAAACGGGGCGCCCCGTTGTCCGGTCAGGACGAGGGCATAGATCCCGATCGCCAGGAACGGCAGGGCAAGGATCGCCAACCGGGACAGCACCCGGCTCGACGGGCGCGAAGGCCTGGTCTGGTCACGCTGGGTCGGCATGGTATCGGCTGTCCGGACCCCCTGATCGGGATGGGAAGCGCATGTCACGGGGCGGTGACCAGGATGGGGGCTTTCGACACGATGTCGCCCGATGCGGCGGCCCGGGCGCCCTGGCACGTAGGCCGGTCTTCTCCAAGCGTTCGAGACCTGAAGGGCGGCGAAGCCACAGCTCCGTGGTTCGCCCTTGACGTCTCCAACGCCTGGAAACAGCCCCTATCCGGGAACGACCACCTATTGAAGTGCTCCGCCTAGTTAATGGTAGCACCTTCGGGCACGGTCAAGGGGCGCCGCCCGATCGGCAGCCGCCATTCCGCCTTGGCGATCCCGTCGACCAGCAGCTTCCGGAAGCCGAACAACTGGGCCTCCTGGAGGCTCAGGTCGACCCCCTGGCCGGTTCTCGGCAGCAGGGTGAGCCGATGCCGCCCGTCCGCCAGGTGGCCCAGTTGGAGCCGATAGGCCAGCACCCCGCCGGTACCCAACGGATAGGTTTCGGCGTCGCCTTCGAAGGGCGTGTCGAAATCCGCTTTCGACAGCGCGGCGTCCTCGCGAAACGCCTGCAGCTCGGCGGTCTGTGCCGGGGTCGAGGCCGATGGAGCGGTCGGAGACGGGGCTGGACGGCCCCCCTCCGGTGAGGCCGGGGCCGGAGCGGCCGGCTGCGCCTCGCCACCGGTCTTGAGGTGCCGGTCGAGGCCGTCGAGGACCAGCGCCGCCATGCGGCGGGTGATCCAGATGCGGTATTCGCACCGGTCCTGGGTGGAAGCGGCCAGCAGCAGGCGATCCTGTTCGGGCTCGTAGCGGATCTGGAGCTGTTTGAGACCGGTGGTCATGGCGGGACGGCCGAGGGCTGCGGCGGTGGAAGCTGCCGCTGTTATGCCGGCCCGTCGGTGCCGTGTCACCTCCACCGGTTCGGGCGGTCGCCCGCTGACCCGTCCGGCTTTCGCCTAAACCGTCTCCCGACCTCCCGAGGTCGGAAAACGCTCCAGATCGACCTGCGTTCGGATGGGCTCGTCTGAACGCCGGTAAGGTGATCGACGTCAGGGAGGGAGAGCGTCTTATCTGCGTCCGTCCGGATGCAGGACGTTTCAGCGCCCGGCGGCGGCGATGGCCGGTCGGTCGATCGGCGTATCGGGGGTCTGCCGCAGGCGGGCCTCGGTCTCGTACAGATAGGTCCGGGTGATCGGCACGGCATCGCGTTTGCGGGCTAGCTGTAGCTGGAAGACCATGCAGTCCCCGACCCGAAACACCTGTTCGCACGCCGCGAGATAGAACTCCCACATACGGCAGAAGCGTTCGTCATACATGTCGGCGACGCGGTCCCGGGCCGCCTGGAAGCGGGCCTGCCAATGCGCCAGGGTGTCGGCGTAGTGCAGACGCAGCACTTCGATGTCCAGGCTCCACAGGCCACTGCGCTCGACGGCGGCCAAGGTCTCCGACAGGGCGGGGCTGTAGCCGCCCGGAAAGATGTATTTGCGCAGCCACTTACCGGTCGTCCCCGGCGGGCTCCGCCGGCCGATGGAGTGGATCAACGCCACGCCGTCATCGGTCAGCCGGTCGCGGACCGCACCGAAATACGCCGCGTAGTGGTTGACGCCGACATGCTCGAACATGCCGACCGAGACGATCCGGTCGAACCGCTCGTTGATTTCGCGATAGTCCCTGAGTTCGAACCTGACCCGGTCGGACAGGCCCAGGGCGGTGGCCCGCTCCGTGGCGAGCCTGTGCTGTTCCACCGACAGGGTCACGCCGACCACCTCGACATCGGTGAGCTGGGCGAGGGTGATCGCCATCCCGCCCCAGCCGCTGCCGATGTCGAGCACCCGTTGGCCGGGCTGCAGTTGCAGCTTGGCGGCGATATGGCGCTTCTTGGCGAACTGCGCGTCCTCCAGCGTGGCGGCCGGCCGCTCGAAATAAGCGCAGGAGTATTGCATGTCCTCATCGAGGAACAAGCGGTAGAACGCGTTGGAGAGGTCGTAGTGATGGGCGACGTTGGCCTTGGACTTGTGGATCGGATTGTGCATGTGCCAGCGCCGGACGGCCACCGCCGCTCCGGCGATGAACCGGTGGAGCGGGTGCCGGTCCAACTGATCGTGGTTGCTCATGAGCACGCCGAGCAGTTCGACCAGCGTTCCGCTCTCCAGCACGACCGTGCCGTCCATATAGGCTTCGCCGATCGCCAGGGCGGGCCGCAGGAACAGGCGGCGTTCGGTGGTGCGGTCGGTAATGCGAAAGGCCACCGCGGGTCCGCTGCCGTCGCCGTATCGGTGGCGCACGCCGGCTGCGTCCACCACCGTTAGATTCCCGGTTCGCATCATGAAACGGAACATGCCGTCCAGGGGTCCGAACATGGATCTGTTCCTCCCGTGCTGGTCGGCGCGGTCGGGGCTTTCGAGGCCGACGATGCATGCCCCGTGCCTGCGCCGGCATCCTGTTTCCGTGCATTATGTCGCAATCCGTCATCAAATCAAACGGCCATGCGCGGTCCGAGACGTGCCGCCCGCCGGCGCGATCGGTCGGCACGAGAAAAAAGCTTGATGTCGCGGACCGACGCGGCATTATCGGTATCACGCGGTGCGGATGTCCGTGCCGGTGCTTTGACGATATCGGGCTGTTCATGACAGACGCCGTGCTCTTCGATCGACTGGCTGCCGGACGAGCGTCCGGACCGTCGGCCGTGGACGACGGGTCCCTTGCCGCGTCTGTTCTGCGTCTCGGCCTCCTCGGGCGACTTATCCGCCCCTGAGGGCGAGCCCGGATGGACATCCGCTGCCGGCTACCCGGTCAGCCTTCCCGCCGGACCCGCCGCCCTCAGGGGACAAGGCCGGCCGGCGACTTCCGATCCTGCCCCGGCGACCCTTTCCATCCTTGACTAACGGCCGGTCCGCGCGACGACAGCCGCCAGATCCCGGCCACAGGACGAACCGCCCAAGCATGCCGCCGCCCGGAGCCGCCTCCCGTGCGGCCCGCCGAAAGGAACCGTCATGACCGCTACCGCCGCTGCCGAACCGATCCGCTCCGGCCCCGATCGGGTCGCCGCCGACCCCGATCACGTCGTCATCTTCGACACCACCCTGCGGGACGGCGAGCAGTCGCCCGGCTGCTCGATGAACCTGGACGAGAAGCTACGGGTCGCCCGGGCGCTCGAGGAGATGGGTGTCGACGTGATCGAAGCCGGCTTTCCGATCGCCTCCAACGGCGATTTCGAGGCCGTCCAGGCGATCGCGCGCCAGGTCGAGCGCTGCACGGTGGCCGGCCTGGCCCGGGCGGCCGCCCGCGACATCGACCGTGCCGGCGAGGCCGTGCGCGACGCCGTCCGCCCGCGCATCCACACCTTCATCTCCACCTCGCCCCTGCACATGAAGTACAAGCTGCAGATGGAGCCGGAAACGGTGCTGGAGGCGGTGTCGTTCTCCGTCGCCCGCGCCCGCACCTATACCGACGACGTGCAGTGGAGCCCCGAGGACGGGTCGCGCACGGAACCCGACTTCCTGTGCCGGACGGTCGAAGCGGCGATCAAGGCCGGGGCCCGGACGATCAACATCCCCGATACCGTCGGCTACGCCACGCCGGAGGATTTCGCGGCTCTGTTCACCATGCTCAAGGAGCGGGTGCCCGGCGCGGATCGGGTCGTGTTCTCCGCCCACACCCATAACGATCTGGGGCTGGCCGTGGCCAATGCGCTCGCCGCCGTCGATGTCGGTGCCCGGCAGGTCGAATGTACGATCAACGGGATCGGGGAGCGCGCCGGCAACGCCTCGCTCGAAGAGATCGTCATGGCGATGCGCACCCGTGCCGATCGTTACCATGTCAAGAACGACATCGAGGCGACGCACATCATGAAGGTGTCGCGCCTGGTCTCCTCCATCACCGGGTTCCAGGTCCAGCCCAACAAGGCGATCGTGGGGGCCAACGCGTTCGCCCATGAATCCGGTATCCACCAGGACGGCATGCTCAAGCACGCCGGGACGTACGAGATCATGACGCCCGAATCGGTCGGGGTGACCAAGACCAACCTGGTCATGGGCAAGCATTCCGGCCGCAACGCCTTCCGCAACAAGCTGATCGACCTGGGCTTCGGCGATGTCGGCGACAACGCCTTCCAGGACGCCTTCCAGCGGTTCAAGGATCTCGCCGACAAGAAGAAGGACATCTACGACGAGGACATCATCGCCCTGGTCGACGATGAGATCGCCTCCAGCGAGGATGCGGTGCAGCTCCAGTCCGTCGGGGTGATGGCCGGCTCCGGCGGCAAGGCCCGGGCGCAGTTGACCCTGACCGTGTCCGACGATGTCCGCTTCGCCCAGGCCGAAGGCAACGGGCCGGTCGACGCCGTGTTCAACGCCATCGGCCGGATCGTCCCGCATCAGGCGACGCTGCAGCTCTACCAGGTCCATGCCGTGACCGGCGGCACCGATGCCCAGGCCGAGGTCACCGTGCGGCTGGAAGAGGACGGCAAGACGGTCAACGGCCAGGGGGCCGACTACGACACGCTGGTCGCCTCGGCCCGGGCCTATGTCCACGCCCTCAATAAGCTGGCGGTCAAGCGGTTGAAGACCAAACCGGCCGGGGACGCGGCATCGGTGGCGGCCGAGTAGGCGCGGCGGCGGGGTGCCGGTAGAGACGGCCTGGGGGGCGGTTACCGGACCGCCGCCCCGGCCCTCGATGGCCGGAGCCGTGCCGGTCCCTCCGCACGGCCAGGCGGGCCAGGTGGTTCGGACGCGCGGGCGTCCACGCCGGGTCCGCGAAGAGGGTGCGTTCCCATCGGCGGCCGTCGGACCCCGGATCTCCCCTTCGGATGCCTTGAAGGCGCATGGGGTGGTCCGCCGCCGCGCTCAGTCCGGCAGGTCGACGATCACGCGACCGTTTTCGACCCGGGCCGGATAGGTGGCGAGATCGATGCAGACCGGGGCCCCCTTGGCGGCGCCGGTGCGGATGTCGAAGCGGCCATTGTGGCGCGGGCATTCGATGATCCCGTCCATCACCAGGCCGTCCTCGAGGGGGACCTGCTCATGGGTGCACAGGCCATCGGTACAATGCACCTCGTCGCCCGGCAGCCGGTAGACGGCATAGGTTCGGCCGCGATGGTCGAACCCGATCAGATCCTCTTCCTCGATGTCTTCGAGGGCGCAGGCGTCGATCCGCGGCATGGTCGTCGTCTCCTGTCCAGGGCGCGGGGCGTCACTTCGCCGCCGGCGCCGGAGCGTGGCGCGGCTCGCCGGCAACCGGGGGGCAGCCGCGGGCGGATGTGGTGATGCGGGTCGCGAAGCTGCCGGAGGACGCAAGGGATGATCTCCCGCCACGCTGCGTAGAGGGAGGGCGAGGGCGGCGGGCAGTCGTGCTTCACAGCTTCATGCAGCCGGGGCAGCGCGTGATAGGGCACCATCGGGTACATGTGGTGCTCCATGTGATAGTTCATGTTCCAGTACAGGAACCGCAGCACCGGGTTCATCTTGACCGTGCGGGCGTTCAGCCGGTGATCGAGAACGTCCTCGGCCAGGCCCAGATGCTGGGGCAGCCCCATCACCGGCAGCAGCCAGATGCCGTAGAGGCGCGGCAGCCCGACCAGCATCGCCGGCAGGATCGAACCGGTGACCCCGCACAGGACCGCCACCGCGGCGTAGACGGCGATGTGGATCCGGGCGACGGCGTAGGCCTTCGGCCGTTCCTCCGCCGGTACGTAGTCGGCCTCTTCCGGGCTCAGCCGGCCCGCCGCGTTGCGGGCCAGCGCGGCCAGGCTCTGCGGGCCCGACACCAGCCCGAACAGGTTGAGCCCCATGACGATCAGCTGCGGAGGCCGCATGCCGGTGATCTCGGGATCGCGGCCGACGATGATCGTGTCGGTGTGATGCCGGGTGTGGGACCAGCGCCAGACCACCGGGTTGCGCATCATCAGGAAGCTGGCGAGCTGGTAGACGGCGTCGTTCATCCATACCGTCCTGAAGGCGGTGCGGTGCCCGCACTCGTGCCAGCGGGAATCGGCCGCCGACGCGTACAGCACGCCGTAGAGCAGAAACACGGGCACCGCCCACCAGGAGCCCCACAGCAGGGCCCCGCCGGTCCCGGTCAGGACCAGAAGGCCCAGCCACAGTGCCGTGTCCCGCAAGGCCGGCCCGTCGCTGCGCTTCATCAGCGACTTCAGGGTTTTCCGGTCGACTGGCGTGCGATACCACGCGGCCCCGGCCAGCCCCCTCTCGATCGCCTTGGGGCCTTCCGGTCCGGTCAGCCGGTAGTCCCGGACGGTCGGGACCGTGATTGGATCAAGCAGTCCCATGATCGTGCCTCAGCTCGGTCGCGTGCCGGGGCGGCGCAAACGAAGGCGTCCCATGCGCCGGACCGCAGGGGACGCGCCGGTTCGCCATGGCGGCGGTGCCCGTGGCCGTATCGGCCCTGAACGCGGCGCGGGCGGTGGGGCGCCGCCGCTGCGGCCGCCTGGATTCGGCCGCGTGCTCGCCCGACCGGACGTTCCGTGCGATGCGCGGGCCCTTGGGTCTGCGGGCGGCCGAGTCGGCGACGGCGGGTTTCATCGCGGCGTGTCGCTTTGCCGGATGATCAGGCTGCAGCCGACGAGGTGCTGCTGCGGGGCGGTCTCGCCCCCCCAGCTTGGCCAGGATCATCCGGCCCATGCGCATTCCGATCGCGTCGAGGTCCTGGCTGAACGTGGTCAGCGCCGGCCGGATATGGGCGGAGATCGGCATGTCGTCGCAGCCGATCACCGCGATGTCCCGACCCGGTTCCAGCCCCGGCCGGTGCATCGCCTCCATCGCCGACATCGCGATCCTGTCGTTGCCGCAGAATACGGCCGTCGGCGCCGCCCCGCCGGCGATCAGTTCGG
The DNA here is from genome assembly GCA_028281265.1 of Alphaproteobacteria bacterium. Classification (GTDB taxonomy): domain Bacteria; phylum Pseudomonadota; class Alphaproteobacteria; order DSM-16000; family Inquilinaceae; genus JANQKE01. The sequence goes on from JANQKE010000103.1 coordinate 11,334, forward strand.
TCATCACCTCCCCGCCGGTACGGCGTGACAGGAAGCACTCGACCTCCAGGGCCGGATCATGCGGCAGACCGGCCTGCTCCAGCGCCCGGCGATAGCCCGTCCGGGCATGGTGGGAGTAGGTGTAGCGGTAGGGGGTGGAGAGATAGGCGATCCGGGTGTGTCCCAGACGGATCAGCCGCTCGGTCGCCGTGTGGGCGATCACCGCATGGTCGCGATCGAGCCAGTCATGGTCGTTGCGCCGGGTCTGGCCGATGGTCACGAACGGAAACCCGCGGGACTGCAGATAGTCGATGCGGGGGTCCTCGGGTCGGGTCCGGGCGAACAGCAGGCCGTCGCACCGGTTGCGTTCGACCGCCCGGCGCAGGATGTCGAGTTCACGATCGTATTCCCGGGCCATGACGACCTGCAGATCGTAGCCCCGAGCCTGCAGGATCATCTCCACCCCGTCGAGCAGGCCGAGGAAGAACGGGTCGACGAACTTGGTCCAGGGCTTGGAGACCATGAAGGTGACGGTCTCCGTCTGGCGGGAGCGCAAGGTCGCCGCCGCGAAGCTGGCGCGGTAGCCTAGCCCGGATTGATCACAGCGTGGTGTGTTTGTGACGGTGTGGTCCCAGTTTGTCGTGTTGATCGACGCGATGGTGGTTTTCGGGATGCTCGAGACATGGATGATGGGGCCGCTGCGTGCGGCCTGATCAGATCCCTGCGGTTCCCTTTGTTGTTGCTGATCGGGCGGATGAGAGCCGCTTACGCCGCGGCGTTGGTAAGTCGCGCGTGGGCGAGAGCCCATTCGTGCTGCC
>JANQKE010000104.1 GCA_028281265.1 Alphaproteobacteria bacterium
CCGCATCGCGCCGTGCTATGCGCCTTGCGGATCGATCCGGCACGCGCCAACAGACCGACCCGATACTCCCTGAAAACGCTCTAACGCCGGGCGGCGCCGGTCGGATCGCGCATCATGACGGCACGGGACCGCATTCGGATCGGCGTGGCCCAGGTCGAAAGCGTATTGTTCGACCTTCAGGTCAATGTGGGCAAGCATATCGAGATGATCCGCGCGGCCCGTGCCGACGGGATCGAGGTGCTGGTGTTCCCCGAGCTGTCGCTGACCGGCTATCTGGTGGGCGACGCGGCATTGGAGGTCGCCCTGGAACGCGACGACCCGCTGCTGATGCAGCTCGCCGCGGAAGCCCGAGGCATGACCGTTGTCCTGGGCTTCGTCGAAGAGGGCCCGGCGGCGCAGATCTACAACGCCACCGTCGCCCTGAAGGACGGTCGGTGCACCTTCGTCCACCGCAAGATCAACCTTGCCTCCTACGGGACCCTGGAAGAGGATAAGTATTTCGCCGAGGGCCGCTATGTCGACACCATGCTGCACCGGCCGCCCTGGACGCTGGCGACGCTGATCTGTGCGGATGTGTGGAATCCGGCCCTGGTGCATCTGGCCGCGCTGCACGGGGCGACGATGCTGATCACGCCGATCGCGTCGTCGATGGAGGCGGTGGGCGGGGACTTCTCCAACCCCAGAGGATGGGAACTCGCCTGCTCGTTCTACGGGATGATGTATGGTATGCCGGTGGTGATGGCCAATCATTGCTGTACCGACCGCGGGCATCGCTTCTGGGGCGGCAGCCGGATCGTCGACCCGCACGGCAACGCCCTGGCGGTTGCCGGGGACACGGAAGCCTTGATCGGCGCCGATCTCGACTACCGCGTGGTCCGGCGCGCCCGGTTCCAACTGCCCACCGTGCGCGACAGCAATCTCGATCTGATCCACCGGGAGATCGAGCGGATGGCCAACCGGCTGGGTGTGCCACGGTTTGTACGCGACGCATGAGCCGATCGGCAGGCCGGCAGGGTGTCGCGTCTATGCTTCCCGTCGCGGGGCCGGCCCGGCTGTCGGTCATCCGCCCCGTTTTCCGGTTCATCACGAGCCCGCAATGAAAGGGAGGACCGCCTGATGGCCGCGTCCCCGACACCGACGGCGCCGACCCTGTCCGACCAGGACGTGCTCGCCCTGGTCGACGCGACCCATCGCGACCCGTTCGGCGTGCTGGGCCTGCACGGCTCGGCCGATACCGGGTTCATCTGCCGCTGTCTGCTGCCCGGGGCGACCTCGGTCGAGGTGCTGGCCTATCGCGGGCACAAGGTGCTGGCGACCCTAGCCCCGCGCCACGCCGCCGGCGTGTTCGAAGGTCCCGTTCCCGGCCTCGAAGAGGCCGGCGCCTACCGGCTCAAGGTAACCTGGCCCGACGGGACCGTGCAGGAGCGGGAGGATCCCTACCGCTTCGGCCCGGTCCTGGGCGAGCTCGACCTGCACCTGCTCGGCGAAGGCACCCATACCGAGGCCTATACCAGGCTCGGTGCCCATCCGATGGTGCACGGCTATGTCAGCGGCACCAACTTCGCCGTCTGGGCTCCCAATGCGACCCGCGTCGCCGTGGTCGGCGACTTCAACTCCTGGGACGGGCGCATGCACGGCATGCGCCAGCATCCCGGTGCGGGGATCTGGGAGATCTTCATACCCGGGGTCGATGAGGGCGCCCGGTACAAGTTCGAGATCAAGGGCCCCAAAGGGGAGCTGCTGCCGCTGAAGGCCGATCCGTTCGCCTTCTACGCCGACACGCCGCCGGGCAACGCCTCGGTGGTGCACGGCCGGCCGACCCATCGCTGGACCGACGGGCCGTGGATGAAGTCCCGGGAAACCGGCAACGACCGGCATGCACCCATCAGCATCTACGAAGTCCATCTCGGGTCCTGGGCGCGTGGTCCGGCGGACGAGCAGCATCCCGAGGGCCGCTATCTGAGCTATGACGAACTGGCCGACCGGCTGGTGGCGCACGTCACCGACATGGGTTTCACCCACATCGAACTGATGCCGGTCTCGGAGTTTCCGTTCGACGGCTCCTGGGGCTATCAGCCGATCGGGCTGTTCGCCCCGACCGCCCGCTTCGGCCCGCCCGAAGGCTTCCAGGCCTTCGTCGACCACTGCCACGGCGCCGGCATCGGGGTGATCTGCGACTGGGTACCGGGGCACTTCCCGACCGACGCGCACGGCCTGGCCACGTTCGACGGCACCCATCTCTATGAACACGCCGATCCTCGCCAAGGCTTCCACCTCGACTGGAACACGCTGATCTACAATTACGGCCGGGTGGAGGTGCGGAATTTCCTGCTCGCCAACGCCCGCTATTGGTTCGATACCTTCCATATCGACGGGCTGCGGGTCGATGCCGTCGCTTCGATGCTTTATCTCGACTACAGCCGGCCGGCCGACGCCTGGGTGCCGAACAAATATGGCGGGCGGGAGAACCTGGAAGCGATCGACCTGCTCAAGGAGATGAACGCCCATACCTTCGGCGACTTCCCCGGGGCGACCACGTTTGCCGAGGAATCGACGGCGTGGCCGGCGGTCTCCCGGCCGCTCTACACCGGTGGGCTCGGGTTCGGCTTCAAATGGAACATGGGCTGGATGCACGACACGTTGCGGTTCATGTCGAAAGACCCGGTCCATCGCCGGTTCCACCACAACGACATGACCTTCGGGCTCCTTTACGCGTTCTCGGAGAACTTTGTGCTGCCGCTGAGCCATGACGAGGTCGTGCACGGCAAGGGCTCGCTGATCGGCAAGATGCCGGGCGACCGGTGGCAGAAATTCGCCAATCTGCGCGCCTACTACGCCTTCATGTGGAGCCATCCCGGCAAGAAGCTGCTGTTCATGGGGGGCGAGTTCGGCCAGATCCGCGAATGGTCCGAAGCCCGCAGCCTCGACTGGCACCTGCTCGACGCCGCCGATCATGCGGGATTGCGCGACCTGGTGCGGGACCTCAACGGCCTGTACCGGTCGACACCGGCGCTGCACCGCTACGACTGCGAGCCGCAGGGCTTCTCCTGGATCGACGCCAACGACATCGACCATTCGAGCTATTCGTTCCTGCGGCACGGCGACCCGGGCGAGCCGACGGCGGCGGTGCTGCTCAACTTCGTCCCGGTGCCGCGCCGGGGCTGCCGGTTCGGCCTGCCCTCGGCCGGGCCGTGGAGGGTCGTCCTGAACACCGACGATGCCCGTTACGGCGGCAGCGGCGTCGGGCCCGGCGGCGCGGTGTTCGACGCCGAGGAGATCGCCTGCCACGGCCGCCCGTACAGCATCGACCTGACCCTGCCCCCGCTCGCCGCCCTGTACCTGATCGAGGAGGCATAGAGCGGTTTCAGGACCTACACAGGGTCGATCTTTCGAGGTCGGTGGGCCCTGATGTCAGGAGCGGGGAGGAATTGCGGAGGCGCACCGGGTCGTTCCCGGATAGGGGCCGTTTCCCGGCGCTGAAGACGTCAAGGGTGAACCGATCCGCTGCGGCTTCACCGCCCTGGACGTCTCCAGACGCCTGGAAAAGACCGGCCCGCAAGAGCGAGATGGCATCCCGCTCCGACGCTCACCACGGCGTGTTCACCCTATCCTTGATCTCTTCGGAGCCCGGCTCGGATCGCCCATGGCAGTCCACATCGTCAGACCGGACGACAGCGTCCACTCCATCAACCGACAGGCCGCGCTTGTGGGGTTCACGATGCGCGGCGAAGACGTTCGGCTCTTCGACGGCCACGAGATCGAAAGCATCGCCATTGCAGACGGAGACATCGTGTTTGGCGGTGTCCGGACTGTCCGTCGCGCGTTCGACCGCCTTGGGTGGACCGTACCTGCCATCCAGTCGGTGCCGGAGGGTCTGGGTGACTTCGCCGGTCGCCGGACATGGCAAGCGACGATGGGCGAAGCACGGGGCAGGGTAGAAAACGGCCGCGCCGTCTTCGTCAAGCCATTGGCGTCCGACCTCAAGCGGTTCACCGGCCAACCGCTTCGCAAGTTCTCCGACCTTGTGTCGACGGCGCATGTTCCTGACGAGACGGAGGTCGAGTGTGCGGAGATCACACGGTTCGTCTCGGAGTTTCGAACCTTCGTGCTGCACGGACGCGTGATCGGCCTTCGGCACTATGGCGGGGATCCCCTGCGGTTGCCGGATGTGGATGTCATCCAGGCCATGGTTTCACGGTATCGGCAAGGCCCGGCCGGCTACGCCCTGGATGTCGGTGTCGTGGAGGATGGGCGGACCCTGCTTGTGGAAATCAACGATTCGTATGCGACGGGTGCTTACGGGCTCGCGCCGGCCCTCTACGCCTCGTTCATCGAGGCGCGGTGGGAACAGTTGCGACAGCAACAGAACACCGCTGCAGGCTCCTGACGAGCCGGCAGGCCGTGTCAGGCGCAGTCATGTGGGAGCGATCGACCGGCGGAGCGGGCCGGGGGTGTGCAGCCGGTCGCCCGCGGACCGGCGTGCCACGGCCTCCGGGATGGGTCCGTCGGGGGCCGAAAGCTGTTCCTTGACCCTCTATCCGCACCTTAGAAAAAAGAACGTGTCGCTTCGGGTAATGTCCCAACCGGGCTCGTCCCGTCTCGCCCTGTCGAAGAAGTACAAATAGGCGGTAAGCTCGGGAAGCAGGACCTGCGAAGCCGGTTTGCCAGCGCCGATGTAATCCATCACACCATCATCGCGCAGTTGATAGACCAGCGCGTTCCAAGACCGGCATTCGCTCGCGGTCGTTGGTCGGCAGTCCCGCAGGTCGAAACTGCCGCCGGGCACGGAGAACCCACTCCCCCAAACGATTGAGCCACCGAAAACCTGACCTGATGAGAGTTCCAACTCCATCAGATAGTAGGTCGCAGCGCCTGCCTCGTTCGGCTTGAAGGTGAGCCGGGCGCCACTCCGCTCCTCAAGATAGACTGCATTGTCCTGCGAGCATGTATTTTGCGCCATCGCGGCACCACCAACAGAAACACTCAAAGCCAGGGCAGTCAGCATCGTGGATGTGGGATGAAATAGCATGGCGCTCGATCCTGTTTGTTGGCCCCAACCGGTAGAGGATCAGGTCATCTTCTTGCTGAGAAGATCGATGGTCGTCGAATCTGCAACACGCGGCGGCCATCGTTTGATGACCTCGATCCTGTTGCCGAGGATCTCGCCCCCGGCCAGATCCTCGGCGACGGTGGCGATCTGCGCCGGCGGCACGGCTTCAAGCGGCGGTACGGCCATGTCCATCCGGAAGCCCGGTCGGAACGGGGTGAACGCGATCGGCAGGTGTGCGGCCGTCCGCCACAGCCCCGACCGGATAAATCAACCCTTCAAGACATGGGCTTATCGGCGGACAGGCGATTCCGGACTCATGGCAGTAAAGCGCCCTGTCGGGGACCGGTAAATCGGCAACGGACTGGATGCGAGGCCCTTATCTTCCCGGCCCCAAACCCCATATGGCAGCTTCGAGGGCGCTTAGTTCTTGTGAGCGCTGGCCGCGCCGCGCCACATAACTGAAACAATTCTAGGCGCGGTGAAGACGGATCGGTTGGTGGAGAGGTATCATGCCGGGTCTCTGGGGCGTGTCGCTGTCGGGCGGGGCACTGGTTTCCGACGATTTCAGGCAGCCTCTCCGTCTCAGCGGCTCGTTGGTGAGCGATATCAGCAAGGGCACGCCGCTGTTCCTCGCGCTCGCCAGCCAGTATCCGATCAAGGCGGTGCGCGGCTGGCGGGAGCTGCCGACCATCGCCTTCACCCCACAGATCCCGGGTCCGTGGTTTCTGATCTGGAGCATCTGTGCGCGGCTGGGCATCCGCATCCTGGCCAACCCGGCCGACGCCGACATCGTCATCTTCTACCAGGACAGCACGGTGGCGAGCTTCGACGCCCGCCGCAGCGTCCGCCCCGGGCAGCCGACGATCAATCGGTCCTGTCGCAACATCGGCAAGTCCTATGTTGCCCGGCAGTTCGAAAGCGTGTTCGGCTATCCGCTGGCGATCGATCCACGGACCTTCAACGGCCCGATCGTGGCGAAATCGAACGACAACGCCGCCCATGATGGCCGGGTGCTCAACGGACCGCTGGCCGCCACCGAGCCCGGCGTGGCCTATCAGCGCCTGATCGACAACCGCGCGGCCGGCGGTCTGGTGGTCGATCTGCGCGTACTGATCTACGGCGCCCGCATCCCTGTCGTCATGCGTAAATACCGCCCCGTCGGCGCGCGCTTCTCCAACGACAACTGCAAGATCGAAGTCAGCCGACCGGAGGCCGAGTTCAGTCCCGCCGAAATCGCCTGCCTGTTGACGCTGGCCCGGTCGATGCGGCTTGACATGGGTGCCTTCGACGTCCTGCGGGACAACCGCACCGGGCAGATCTTCGTGGTCGACGTCAACAAGACCGACATGGGCCCGCCACTGATCCTGCCGCTCAAGCAGAAGCTGGCGGCGATCGACAGGCTGGGCGCGGCCTTCGTCCATCTGCTGCGGGAAGCCGGCTGACGCCGCCCTACCCCCGGCACCGGGTGCCGGGAGCAGGGCAGACCGGCATCCAAGACAGGTCCGCCCCAACGGAGAGGCGGTTGCCCGATCGGCAGGCGCGGTGTCTTGTGGGCGATCGTTGGCCGCACCGAATAATATGTGCGCTTTTCTCTTCTGACTCCGGTTTCCGCTCGGACCGCCCTTGACCTACGATCCGATGACCGTGGCCGCCATCGTCGCAGCCCTGCTGACGGCGGGTGCGGCGGCCGGCCTGATGGCTGGCATGCTGGGGATCGGCGGCGGCATCGTCATCGTCCCGGTCCTGTTCCACCTGTTCGGGACGATCGGCGTCCCCGAAGCGGTCCGGATGCATCTGGCGATCGGGACCTCGCTGTCGACCATCGTGGCGACCGCGGCGATATCGACCCGCTCGCACCACCGGCGCGGCTCGGTCGACTGGGATCTGCTCCGGAGCTGGGGGGCGGCGGTGGCCGTGGGCGTCGCCTTGGGGACCTTGACCGCGACCATCATGGACGCCGTCGGGCTCAAGGCGGTCTTCGCCACGGTCGCGATCCTGGTCGCCGCTTACCTGGCGTTCGCGCCGGCGACCATGCGCCTGGCCGAGCGGCTGCCGGACAACCCGGTACGGTTCGCGATGGGGGCGGTGATCGGCGGCGTGTCGTCGATGATGGGCATCGGCGGCGGCACGCTGAGCGTGCCCAGCATGGTCCTGTGCGGGTATCCGCCCAAGCGTGCGGTGGGAACCGCCTCGGCGATCGGCCTGATCATCGCCGTGCCGGGGACGATCGGGTTCATGGCCACCGGCTTCGGCGCCGACGGCCTGCCGCCGCTGAGTGTCGGCTATGTCAGCGCGCTGGGCTTCTGTCTGATCGTGCCCGCCACGATGGCGGCCGCCCCTCTGGGGGTGCGGATCGCCCACGCGGTCGACCCGACGGTGCTCAAGAGACTGTTCGCGCTGTTCCTCACCCTCACCGCGGTCCGCATGTACTGGGACGTTCTGGCGGGCTGACCCGTGGGAGGACCCCGTCAATCGGTCAGAAGGGGACCCGAGCGGTGCGGTAGCGGCGCCTCACCGGCCACTTTCGCGATGAACTCGCCGGGCCGCACGAACCGATGGCCGGCGATCGCGAAAACCGTGCCGGCGGTACGGCTGACGATCGGCCGCCGGGCATGGCACTGGTCCTCGGCCAACGGGTCGATCAGCTCGGCGACGGGTTGGCCGACCGCGACCGTATCCCCCACGGCGACCGTGTAGGCGATCATCCCGGCACCGGGGCTCGCGACCATATCGACCCCGGCGAGCGGGGTCGCCCGGGGTCCCGGCGGGCAGGGCGGCACCGCGATGTCGATCGCCCCCTGGTCGGCGAGGAAGGCCACGATGCCCTGGGCATCGGCGGTCCCCAGCGTGTCGTCCACGTCGACGAGGCCCCGCAGCTCGACCGTTGCCGCCAGACAGGCAGGCGGGATCGCCCCCCGATCGGCAAACCGGTCGGCCAGCAGCCACCAGGGCTTGGAGCACGCTTCGTCGAACGGCGCGCCGCCGGAATCGTCCGCCAGCAGCACGACCGGCATCCCCAACCGGGCCGCCAGGCCCGCAGCCTGCGGCCAAAGACGGGTACCGGTATAGAGATGGCCCAGGGCGATGTCGTCGCAATGCAGGTCCAGGACGACATCCGCATCGATCGCCAGGCCCAACAGGGCCTTGCGCAGGCTCTCGGCCTCGTTGACGGGCTGGATGTCGGCCACGCAGGCCCGCAGCGCCTCCCGGACGGTGGCGACGTTCGTCGTCGGATCGGGGCCGATCCGCCCGTCGACCCGGCGCGCGGCGGCCTCGGCCAACTCCGGGAACCGGCGGTTGAAATTGCCACAGCCGGACAGGGCGAACCGGCCCATCGGCCGGTCGATGACCCATTGATCGAGCCCGATCGGGTTGGCGACCGGCACGACCAGGATCTCGGCCGTGATCCGGCCCTGCCGATCAAGATCGTCGAGCCGTCGGATGAGATGGTGGGCCGCCATCATCCCGGGGATCTCGTCGGCGTGCAGAGACGCCTGAACGTAGACCTTGGGACCGGTACCCGGCGCACCGTAGCGATGGACCACCAGGTCCCGGTGGGTCCCGGTCATGGATCCGACCAGTGCCACCGTCTCGACGGTCTTCATGTCGCGTTCTTCCCTCCCGCCCTTGTGCGATCGGTGCAGCTACGGTGAGTCTCGGTCGCTTGACCAGGACGATTGCGCTGGCTCAACGCCGGTTGCCGCCCGTCGGGCATCCTGCGATCGTATGCATCCGGCCTCCCCGACTGCGTTGCGCCCGGTCCGGCTTCCGGCGACGCCACTGCTTGCGCTGGCGGCCCTGGTCCATGGCGGGTTCAGCTCCCCCACACCGGACCGGGTGGCGTGGCCCGAAGCGCTGGTGGCCGGGCTCCTGCTGCTCGCGCTGAGCGCTTCCGGACCGGGGTGCCGGCGAGGCTCGGGCCGGCCGGCGATCCGCATCCGGCAGGCCCAGGGCCTGATCCCCGCCGCCGTGCTGGCCCTGGGCCTCCTGCCACTGATGGTGGGCGTGCTGCGGGGCCATACGCTCGTCGACATCCTCCGCGACATCGTGCCGCTGGGGTTCCTGGCCCTGCCCGTGATCCTCGCCGGGCGGGTCGACGGCCGCCGCCTGGCGATCTGGGTCTGCTTCGGCGGCGGGCTGCTGGCGCTCCGGCAGATCGGTCTGCAGGGGGATCCGCTGCAGTGGGGCCGGCAGGCCGAGGATCTCCTGTATCTGTCGAACAGCCCGATGGTGTTGTTCGCTGCCGTGTTCGGCGTGGCCGAAGGGATCCGGTCCCTGGCCCGCCGCCCCCGGGCGACCGCCGTTCTCCTCCTTGCGGCGGGCCTGGCGGCCTGGATCGCTCTGGCCCTCACCCTGCAGCGCGGGGCGGTCGTGATCGGCGGTGCCGCACTGGCATTCGGACTGCTTCCGGCGTGGCGGCGAGACCCGGTGCGGCTGGCGGTGTTCGGGGCCTGCCTCGCCTGTGTCGTGGCCCTCGCCGCCCCGACCTTCGCGGCGGAGTGGCTGCGCGGCGTGATCGAGAAGACCGCCACCGTCGGCGGCAACACGCGGGCCGCGGAAGGGTTGCTGGCAGGGCAGGTGGTCCTGGACGATCTCGTCACCCTGTTGGTCGGGCTGGGTTGGGGCGGACTGATCGAGCTGCCCTCCACCCCCGGCATGGCGGTCTCCTTCCTGCACGCCCTGCCGCTCTATCTGATCGTGAAGACCGGCCTGGTGGGAACGGCCGTGGCCATGGCCGCCGGTCTGCTGCTGGCCCGGAGATGGCTGTCGACGCCCTGCCCCGCCCCGCTTTGGGCGGCGGTTACGGCCACGATCCTGGTCCATGCGGTGCTGCTGCCGGGTTTCAAGAGCCTCGGCGCGGCCTTGGTGCTGCTCGCGATCTGTGGATGCCGGCCCCGAACCGATTGATTGCAGGCGGGCGGCGGCTTGCCTACCATTGCATGTGTCCTGCCTCTCCGTTTGAACGAGCCGTGATGCGGCCGCGATCGGCAATCCTGATCAACCGGGCCTATCCGCCCTTCCCGGGAGAAACCGGCCGCCTGGTGCGGGATCTCGCCCTGGCGTTGACCCGGCGCGGCTGGGCGACGACGGTGGTCTGTGCAGGGGGGCAGGATGGTGACGGTCCGGACGGCCCGGTCCGTCTGGTACGGCGTAGAGCCATCGGGCAGCGGACCGGCGACCTCGCAGCGCCGCTGCGATCGATCGCCGGCGTGCTGCGCAGCCTTCCGGTCGCCGATGTGGCGGTGACGCTGACCGACCCGCCCCTGCTGCCGTTGCTTGGCACGGCCTTGCGCGGGCGCTGCGGCGCTTGGGTGCATTGGTGCCAGGACATGTATCCCGACCTGCTGCCGTTCATCGGCATCCCCCTGCCGCCGGGCCGTATGACGGCATTGTCGCGCCGGACGATCGACGCCGTCGACGGTCACGACGCGGTGGTCGCCATCGGGACCTGCATGGCACGGGCGCTCGTGGCCCGGGGCGTGGCGGCCGATCGCACCACGGTCGTGCCCAACTGGCCTCGCCTGTCGGCCGGCCGCCCCTGGACCCGGCCGCCGGAACCGGGCCCGTTACGCCTCGCCTATTCCGGCGGATTGTCCGGCGCCCACGGCATCGCGACGGTCGCCGCCGTGCTGGCCCGTTTGCAGGCGCGGGCACCGGCCGCTGATGTTGCCGCCTATCTGTCCCCCCGGGACCGGGACCGGCTGCAGCACGCGCTGGCCCCGGCCCCGGCCAGGCATTGGCCCGCGATCCGGCGCCTCGCGGACGGGGCGGGCTTGCGCCGCCATCTCGCCGGGATCGACCTGCACATCGCCGCGATCGCCCCCGGGGCGGGCGGGTTGCTGCTGCCGTCCAAGATCGGACAGGCGATCGCCGGCGGGCGCCGCTGCCTGTATGTCGGACCGGCCGACAGCGATGCCGCAACGGCCGTCGTGGCCGCCGGAGGCGATGCGCGGCTGGCGGTGGATCCGCAATCGGCCGGCGGGATCGACGTCGCCGGCCTGGTCGAGCTGGCGGCCCTGCCGCCGCCCGCCCCGATCGACCCCGCACGGACCAGCGTCGAGACCTTGGCGGATCTCGTCATCGGATCCGCCGACGGGATCCGACCCGGACACGCCGGCCCCATCGGAACGACACGGGTGTCGGCCCATGGCTGAGCCGGCGCCGGATCCCGATGGCGAGCGGGAACCCGATGACTGGCGCGTGCTGGCAGCCGCCCTCTGGCAGCGCCGGGTGTCTGCGGCACTGGGCCTGCTCGTCGGCGTGACCCTGGCCGGGGTCGGCCTGCTCGTCGTGCCGGCGAGCTACCGGACGACGCTGGTGCTCGCTCCGGTCCCGTCGTTCGGCGCCTATGCCGGCACCGCGCTCCGGCCGACCGACCGGATTGCCGGATCGGGCGACTACGTCGCCGCCCCGCAGAACGAACTCCCGCGGCTCGATCGGCTGGACGCGTTTGCCGTCAGCACCGACACCGCCGCCGCCCTGATCGCCGCGGCTCCCCAAGCGGTCACGCTGCTGACCGAGCCCTCCTGGCTGCACCGCAGCTTTGTCGATCTGGGCACCGGGAAGCGCCGGCGCGTCGGGCCGGTCGACCGGCTCGCCGCCTATCTAGGGGAGGACCTGCAGGTCGAGCGGCAAGCCGGCGTCTTGCGTCTGAGCCTGGTGACCCGCGTGCCCGAGGCGGCGGAAACGCTCCTCGACCGGCTGGGCACACGCATGGATGAGGCCGAACGGGCCTTCGCGCAGCGGACCATCGACCGGCATGTCGCCTATCTCGAAGCGCGCGCCGAACGCAGCGCCCGGGACGACGAGCGCCGGGCCATCCACCGCAACCTCGACCGGCTGGCGCTGGCCACCCTGGCGATCGAGGAACCCGGCCCCTTCGCGGTCGAGCCGCTGGGCAACGCCACCACCAGCCCCCGGCCGGAGTTCCCGCCACCGCCCGCGGTGAGCCTGACCGCCGGCATGGCGGCCGGCACTCTGGCGGGGCTGATCCTGCCCCTGGGCGGACGGTCGCGACGGTAGAGCGGGATGGCATCAGGTGCGATCGCGTTAGCAATCGCACCTGATGCCTGAATCCCGCTCTGACACTCATCTCGCTCCAAGGCCGGGCGCGACGCACGGTTCGGCCTACCGGCTTGTGGCCGGGTCCCGGCATGGTTAGAGAGTCGCCTATGGCGCGGCCGCGGCGGCAGGGACCGACCGGCACCGTCGCCGCGACGGCGCGAGCTCACCGGGCCGCGGCCACCGGCCGGCCGGCCAAGTCGCTTCGCCTTCCCCGATCGTCGAAGGGCATCCGTGGTGGACATCAAGCACCCCTACCTCCTGTTCCTCGGCGATGCCGCCGACCAGCTCGCCGCCAAGACGGCCAACGGCGTTCGGCAATGGCGGCCCGAATGGTGCCTGGGTCAGCTCCGCCTGCCGGGCTGCCAGGCCGATCTCGGCCTGACCGACCTGACCGTCGCACAAGCCGCGGAGATGGGGGCGAAGACGCTGATCATCGGGGTCGCCAACCGCGGCGGCCGGATCGGCCCGGCCTGGCAGGACATCATGATCGACGCCCTGCAGGCCGGGATGGACATCGCCAGCGGCCTGCACACCAAGGTCGCCGACCTGCCGGCCGTCGCGGAGGTGGCCAAGCTCGAAGGCCGCAGCCTGTTCGACGTCCGCCATCCCACCCAGGCGTTCGAGGTCGCCGACGGCGTCAAGCGGTCGGGCAAGCGGCTGTTGACCGTCGGCACGGACTGCTCGGTCGGCAAGATGTTCGCGTCCCTCGCCCTGGAACGGGAGATGCGGGCCCGGGGCCTGAAGGCGCGCTTCCGGGCGACCGGTCAGACCGGCATCCTGATCGCCGGCGGCGGGGTGTCGGTCGACGCCGTGGTCGCCGACTTCATCTCCGGCGCCACCGAATGGCTGACGCCGGATAACGAGCCCGACCATTGGGACCTGGTCGAAGGCCAGGGCAGCCTGTTCCACGCCAGCTTCGCCGGGGTGTCGATGGGCCTGCTGCACGGTGCCCAGCCGGACGCCCTGGTGATGTGCCACGAGCCGGGCCGGCCGCACATGCGCGGTCTGCCCGGCTATCCGCTGCCCGACATCGGCGATTGCATCGCGCTGAACGAACGCTGCGCCCGGCTGACCAACCCGGCGGCCCGTGTGATCGGCATCGCCTGCAACACCTCGCATCTCGGCCAAGCGGGCGCCACCGACGCCCTCAAGGCGCTGGAGGACGCTCACGGCATGCCAGCGGTCGACCCGATCCGCACCGGCGTCGGCCCGATCGTCGACCGCCTGGTCTGACCGTCGGGGATCCGGAATGACCTACCGCCTGTCCGTTCGCCATACGCCATACCGGCTGGCCGGCACGTTCAGCATTTCCCGCGGCAGCCGGACGGTGGCCGACACGCTGGTGGTGACCATCGCCGGCGAGGGTCTGACGGGCCGGGGCGAATGCGTGCCGTATGCCCGCTATGGCGAAAGCCTCGACGGCGTCCGTACGCAGATCGAAGCGATCCGCCCGGCCGTCGAGGAAGGCCTCGGCCGGGCTCTGCTGCAGCGGTCGATGCCGGCCGGTGCCGCGCGCAATGCGATCGACTGCGCCTTGTGGGATCTGGAAGCCAAGCGGCAGGGGTGCCGGGTGTGGGAGCTGGCGGGGCTGCCGGCACCCGAACCGGTCGAGACGGTCTATACCCTGAGCCTCGATACACCCGAACGGATGGCCACCGCCGCCAAGGCAAACGCCGACAAACCGGCGCTCAAGCTCAAACTGACCGGGGACGGCGACCTCGATCGGGTCACGGCCGTGCGCGAACACGCCCCCGCAGCCCGGATCATCGTCGATGCGAACGAGGCCTGGCGGCCCGAGCATCTCGACCGGTTCCTGCCAGCACTGGCGGATCTCGGCGTCGCGATGGTCGAGCAGCCGCTGCCCGCCGACCGGGACGAGGCGCTGCGCGGCTACGACAGCCCGGTACCCGTCGGTGCCGACGAGAGCTGCCACGACCGGGCCAGCCTGGATGCCCTGGTCGGCAAGTATCGGGTGGTCAACATCAAGCTGGACAAGACCGGCGGGCTGACCGAGGCCCTGGCCCTGCGGAAGGCTGCCCGGGAGCGCGGCTTCGAGATCATGGTCGGCTGCATGATGGCCTCGTCCCTGGCGATGGCGCCGGCCCATCTGGTGGCGCAAGGGGCGCGCTTCGTCGACCTGGACGGGCCTCTGTGGCTGGCCGAGGACGTCGAACCGCCGCTGAGCATCGACGGCGTACGGATCTCTCCCCCAGCGCCGGCGCTGTGGGGATAGCGGGGCCGACAGCCAACGGGTCCGGACCGGGGTTCAAAGTTTCGTGGGCGGGTCTGGTGCCGGGGGCGGCTGTGCTTACGTAGATGAGGGCTTCAGCACGGTGTCGCGCAACGGGACACCCCGGGCGCGCAGGTCCGATGGTTCGTCCGCCAAGTCAGCTGGGGGGGAGCGTAGCGAACCCCGGCAAGACGCCCGTGCCAAGCTGGGTTTCGCCCGCGCTCTCCCGAGCCTATCTAGCTACCCGACGCTGCTGGGGCCGGTCTTTTCCAGGCGTTCGAGACGTCGAGGGCGTCGAAGCCACGGCACCGCGGGTCACCCCTGACGTCTCGAACGCCTGGAAACGGCCCCTATTCGGCGATGATCTGATACGATTCCACACTTAGAATATTGGTGATAGTCAAGCATGCCTGACACCGCCTTGCCCGACATGCCTGTCGGACCGACCCTGGAAGCTTCCGCCGGCTGGACCGCCAGCCCGACCATCGAGTGGCTGATCCTGGAGGGCTGGAAGATCCAGTCCACGGCGGAGCTGCTGCGGCAGTTCTCGGAGAACCTGCTGGCCCAAGGCATCCCGCTATGGCGCAGCTTCTGCCTGGTTCCGGTGCTGCACCCGCTTTATGTCGGCCAGGGCCATCGGTGGTTCCGGGACCGGGACGAGGTCTGGACGGGGTTCGGGGAGCACGGCGTGCGGGAGACGCCGGCCTTCCTGAACAATCCGATCAGCGGCGTGATGAAGGACGGGTACGACGCCGTCCGCATCCGGATCAACCGCAGCTACATCCCCGGCACCTACACCCTGATCGACGAAATCCAGGCCGATGGGGGGACCGACTATCTGGTCGTGCCGTTGAGCTTCGCCAATGGGGAGCGGACCGCCCTGTCCTTCGCGACGGACGATCCCGACGGCTTCACGGCGGAACACCTCAAGGTGTTCACCGACGTCGCCCCCGTCATGGCCCGGCTGGTGGAACGGGAGGCCTTGCGCAAGACCGCCGAAACGCTTCTCGACACGTATGTCGGCCGAGACGCCGGGCACCGCATCCTCAACGGCCAGATCCGCCGGGGCTCCTCGGAAACGATCTACGCGGCGATCTGGTACTCCGACTTGCGTCACTTCACCGATATCAGCGCTACCCTGCCGCGGGACGAGACCGTGGAGATGCTCAACACCTATTTCGAGGCGCAGACCGCCGGGATCGAGGCGGCCGGCGGTCAGGTGCTGAAGTTCATCGGGGACGGTCTGATGGCGATCTTCCCGGTCCGGGAAGGCGACACCCCCGACGTCGCCTGCATCGCGGCCCTGACGGCGTATGAGCAAGCGGACCAGGCGGTCAGGGCGCTCAACGACGAGCGCCGGAACCAGGGTCTCACCGTGCTCGACTACGGGGTGGCGCTGCATCTGGGTGAGGTGTCGTATGGCAACATCGGCTCTGCGACCCGGATGGACTTCACCGTGATCGGCCCGGCGGTGAACCTCGCCTTCCGGATGGAACCGCTGGAGCGGGAGACCGGCATCCGGCCGCTGATGTCCGACGTGTTCGCCAGGGAGAGCCGGCGGCCGGTCGAACCGGTCGGCACCTATCCCCTCAAGGGTATCGCCCACCCCCAAACCATCTATAAGCTCACCTGACTGCAGGACACCCCACCCGCCCGATCTCTCCCCAGGAGCCAGCGATGACCGCCGCCGACGCCGCTGCCAGAGCCGCCCTCGCCCGCGCGATCCGGCAGGGCCAGGGGGCGGAGCCGGCGGATCTGGTGATCAAGGGGGCGGACATCCTGAACGTCTTCACCCTGGAAGTGATGCCCGGAGACGTCGCGATCGCAGGCGATCGAATCGTCGGCATCCATGACGACTATGAGGGGCGGGAGATCCTCGACGGCACCGGTCTGACCGTCGTCCCCGGCTTCATCGACACCCATTGCCATGTTGAATCGAGCCTGATCACGCCCGGCGAATTCGATCGGGGCGTGCTGCCGCGGGGCACGACGACGGCGATCTGCGACCCGCACGAGATCGCCAACGTCCTGGGCCTGGAGGGCATCCGTTACTTCCTGGCGGCGGCCGAAGCGCTGGTGATGGACCTGCGGATCCAGCTCTCCTCCTGCGTCCCGGCGACCCATCTGGAGACCGCCGGGGCCGACCTGCCGGCCGAGGTCCTGCTGCCCTTCGCCCGTCACCCCAAGGTGATCGGGCTGGCGGAGATGATGAACGTCCCCGGCGTGCTCGCGGCCGCCGAGCCGGTGCTCGACAAGCTGATCGCGTTTCAGGACGGGCATATCGACGGACACGCGCCGCTGGTCACCGGCAAGGCGCTGAACGGCTACCTGACCGCCCGCATCCGCACCGATCACGAATGCACCCGGCTGGACGAGGCAAGGGAGAAGCTCCGCAAGGGCATGTATGTGCTGATGCGGGAAGGCAGCGTGGCCAAGGACGTCGCCGCCCTGACCCCGCTGTTGTCGGAGGTGACATCGCCCTTCATCGCGTTCTGCACCGACGACCGGAACCCGCTGGAAATCGCGCGGGAGGGCCATCTGGACCACGCCATCCGCAAAGCCATCGGCCTGGGGGCACCGGTCGCCGCCAGCTACAGGGCCGCCAGCCTGTCCGCGGCCCGGGCCTTCGGGCTGACCGACCGGGGGGCGGTGGCACCGGGCTACCTTGCCGATCTGGTCCTGGTCAGCGACCTGGCGGGCTGCCGGGTCGAGCGGGTGATCAAGTCGGGCCGCGTGGTGACCGATGCCAGCTTCGCGGACCGGGACCTGCCGGCTCCGATCGGCCTCACCTCGGTGAAGCGGGAGCCGGCAACGGCCGAGGTTTTCCGGATCGGCGCCAACGCGTCGCGGACGCCGGTGATCGGGGTGATCGAGCATTCCCTGCTGACCGAACCGCTCGAAGACGAGGTGCCGCTGCGCGACGGGGCGCGGGTGGCCGACCCGGCCCGCGACCTGCTCAAGGTCTGTGTCCTGGAACGCCACGGCGTGAACGGCAACACCGGCCGCGGCTTCGTGCGGGGGTTCGAACTGAACGAGGGGGCGATCGCCTCATCCGTCGGCCACGACAGCCACAATCTCTGCGTGATCGGTGTGAACGACGCGGACATGGCGGTCGCGGTCAACCGGCTGATCGACCTGCAGGGCGGCTTCGTGGTCGTGCGCGATGGCGCGGTGCTGGCCGAGCTGGCCCTGCCGTTGGCCGGGCTGATGAGCCTCGAGCCACTCGAGACGGTCGAAGCCGCGCTGGTCGAGTTGCGCGCGGCGGCCCACGCGATCGGCTGCACCCTGGCCGAGCCGTTCCTGCAGCTCGCCTTTCTGCCGCTGCCGGTGATCCCGCACCTCAAGATCACCGACAAGGGCATGGTCGACGTCGACCGGTTCGAGCTGATCGTTTGACCGGCATGGCCCGGCCGGTGACGACCACGTCCGCCGCACATCAGGCCATGGCGATCTGAAGATACGTCCGACGAGGTAGGCCGGCCAGGCGACCGACCCGCGCCGGCCGGGGATCAGTCCTTGGGCATCAGCACTGCCGTTAGCTGCAAGATGCCGTCTCGACAGAACAGTTCGGTGTTGGTCTGCCCGGCCCCGCCGGCCACCGGGCGAATGAAGAACGTCGCCGATCCGCCGGTTTCCCTGAAGTCCAGCTCGTGGGGGTTGTGCGGATTGACATGATAGACGGCGTTGATGGTGTGTTCTTGCGGATGCCCCCCTTCGAACTGCCAATTGACCGTCAGGCGCGCATTGGTGGCATCGAGGAGTTGGAGCTCAAGCGTCCCCCGGGCGATGGTGACGTGGAAGATCTTGATCGTGTGCCCCTCGAGGACCGCTGAATCGGCATTGATGTCCCTGAACACGCCGATTGCGTCTGGCATGGGAATGCCGTCGATCACATAGATCAGTTCGCGCCCGACCTGGCTCGTACTCCCCAGGAAATCCCGTAGATCAACCATTCTAGCCCCTCCCGCTACGTCGATACTTTCGTAGCCAGATATGACTCTCTATAAGAGAGAGTCAACCAGGCATCTGACTCTTTTTGATTGATTCACTCCTTCTTGATTGATTGTATTACATTTTATAGCTGCCCCTTATCAGGCGTCTGCCCAGATGGAGACCCGAACCGACGCCCCGCAATCACGCTTATGGGACCGGCAGGCCGATGGCCGGGCGAGCGAACTCGCCTCCGCAACGGGAGCGCGACGGCATGCATCCTAGCCCGTTTTCAGGGAGTACCGGGTCGATCTGTTGGCGCCTGCCGGATCGATCCGTGGAGGCGCGTAGCACGGCGCGATGCGGTGCCATCGAGCAAGCGGCGCAACGCAGCGGGCGGCCGGCACACGCCAACCCGAAGGGCCGGGCGGATGGGCCCGATAGTCCCTGAGAACGCTCTAGATCATCCTGCGTTCAGATGGACTCATCCGAACGCAGATAAGATGATCTAGTTTAAAGAGTTAGAGCATCTTATCTGCGTCCGTTCGG
>JANQKE010000124.1 GCA_028281265.1 Alphaproteobacteria bacterium
CGACGACGAGCGACGCCGCAGCAGGGCCCATCCGCCCGGCCCTTCGGGTTGGCGTGTGCCGGCCGCCCGCTGCGTTGCGCCGCTGGCCCGATGGCACCGCGTTGCGCGCCGTGTCGCGCCGTGCGGATCGATCCGGCACACGCCAACAGATCGACCCGGTATTCCCTGAAAACGCTCTAGACGAGACAACCGCTCCGCATGTCCGCGCTGTACCGACCCCATGCCCCGCCCGCCAAAGGGGCCTCCAAGCCGGCCGTCAAGCCGGAGGCCGACGGTCCGTTCCGGATCCTGGTCGTCGACGACAGCGCGGTCATCCGTGGCCTGTTGACCCGGGCGCTCGAGACCGACCCGGAGGTCGCGGTCGTCGCCAGCGTCGGCAACGGGCAGATGGCGATCTCGGCCGTCGGCCGGCAGCCGGTCGACGTCGTGGTCCTGGACATCGAGATGCCGGTGATGGACGGGCTGACGGCGCTGCCGCAGATCCTCAAGGCATCGCCCAAGACGAAGGTGATCATCGCCTCCACGCTGACCAAGCGGAACGCGGATGTCAGCATCCGTGCCCTGCGGGACGGTGCTTCGGACTACATCACCAAACCGTCCAGCACCCGGGATCTGCATTCGGCCGACGCCTTCAAGCGCGACCTGCTGGCCAAGGTGAAAGCCCTCGGTCTTGCCGCCCGCGGCCGCAAGCCCGGTCCCGGGTTCCGTCCGGACGCCGGGCGTGCGACCGCCATGGGACGGACCCGGGCCCCGTTGCGCACGGCGGGTCCGGTCAAGACGCTGCCGATGCCGGCGGCCTTCCGGCCGGAGGTGCTGGCGATCGGCAGTTCCACCGGCGGCCCGCAGGCCCTGTTCACGGTCCTGAGCAACCTGGGCGGCCCGCCGCGGTTGCCGATCCTGCTGACCCAGCACATGCCGGCCACGTTTACGACCATCCTGGCCGAGCACTTGTCCCGGCAGACCGGGATCCCCGCCGTCGAAGCCTCCGATCGCATGCCGATCGAGCCCGGGCGCATCCATGTGGCACCGGGCGACTACCACATGGTGGTGGAGCCGACGGGCCCGGGCGGCATCGTGCGGCTCAGCCAGTCGCCACCGGTGAACTTCTGTCGGCCCGCGGTCGATCCGATGATGGACAGTCTGGTCAGGCTCCATGGCGGGCGGGTGCTCAGCCTGATCCTCACCGGCATGGGCCACGACGGTCTCAGCGGGTGCCGTCAGGTCTCCGTCAAGGGTGGCGTGGTGGTCGCCCAGGACGAGGCGACGAGCACCGTCTGGGGCATGCCCGGAGCGGTGTCCCATGCCGGTATCGCCAACGCCATCCTCCCTCTCGGAGAGATCGGCCCCTTCTTGCGCCGATTGATCGCGCGGTAACGCGGTGTCTCGTGGAGTCCTGACATTATGGCCTCGATCCGTCCCGACGATTTCACCTTCCTTCAGCAGATGCTGAAAACCCGCTCCGGCCTGGTGGTGACGCCGGACAAGGCCTATCTGCTGGAGAGCCGGCTGACCCCGATCGCCCGGTCGTTCGGCCATACCGATCTGTCGGCTTTGGTGACGCAGCTTCGTGGCGGGCGCGACGAGCGGCTGGCAAAGGCCGTGGTCGACGCGATGACCACCAACGAATCCTCGTTCTTCCGGGACGGCCGGCCGTTCGAGCAGTTCCGCGCTCACGTCTTGCCGTCCCTGGTCAAGGCCCGGAGCGGCCAGCGGGCCTTGCGGGTCTGGAGTGCCGCCTGCTCCAGCGGGCAGGAAGCATACTCGATCGCGATGTGTCTGCTGGAGAACAAAGCGGCCTGGAACGGCTTCCAGATCAACATCCTGGGCACGGATCTGTCGACGGAGATCCTCGACAGGGCGCGCGACGGCAAGTTCTCCCAGTTCGAGGTCCAGCGCGGCCTGCCGATTCAGATGCTGGTGAAGTATTTCGAGCAAGCCGGCGACCGCTGGCAGGTTCGCCGGGATATCCGGTCCATGGTCCAGTGGCGCGAGTTCAACCTGCTCGACAGTCTTACCGCCCTTGGCAGTTTCGACATCGTGTTCTGTCGCAACGTGCTGATCTATTTCGACCAGTCGACCAAGCGCCGGGTGCTGGAGGCCATCGCCCGGCAGATGCCCGAAGACGGATACCTCTTCCTCGGCGGTGCGGAAACCGTGCTCGGTATCACCGACCGATTCCAGCCCGTCGATGGCCTGCGGGGCATCTACCAGCTCGCCATGGGCAAAGGCGCCCGCCCGGCGGCCGGACCAAGGTCGGGGCGTACGGCGGCACCGGCCGCTGCTGCCCCGTCTTCGGCGGCCTCCGTCGGCGGACGCCCCTTGGCGCAGGCGGGGGCGCCGGGCGGGCGACCGCTCGGAGGCACCGGTCCGGCGGGTTCGACATCGGCGGGCGGGCGGTTCGGCAAGGCGGCGACCACAGGGACGGGCGCGCAACCGGCCGCGTCCGGTCTTTCCCGGCCGTCGGGCACGGGCGCGTTGAGCCGGTACGCCAATCTGAAGACCAAGCGCTGAAACCTCCGCCCTCTGGGCAATCGGCTGCGGACCGGCTAAGTCGTCCTGTCGGCACTCCTGAGCCGGACACCGGTCGGTGCAGCAGTCTCTCCGAACCCTCGGCGCTCCCCGGCGCTCCCCGGCGATGATCCTGGCCGGCGGCCGAGCCCGGCGCATGGGTGGGGGACAGAAGGCCCTGGTCTCCTTGGCCGGTGAGCCCTTGGTGACCCATGTGGCGAGGCGGCTGCGTGCCCAGGCCGAGCCGATCGCGGTCAACGCGCCGGCCGCCGATCGGGACCGGATTGGGGGTATCGGTCTGCCGATCGTGCCGGACACGCTGCCCGGCCGGCCCGGTCCGCTGGCAGGCATCCTGGCGGCCATGCGCTGGGCTGCGGCCTTGGATCCCCGTTCGAGCCACGTGCTGACGGTGCCGACAGACACACCGTTCCTGCCTCCCGACCTGGTCGATCGGCTCCGGGATGCCGTCGGCCGGGACGGTGCGGGGATCGCCTACGCGCTCTCCGACAGCGGTCCCCATCCGGTGATCGGGTTGTGGCCGCTGGGTCTGGCCGATCGGCTCGAGCGGGCCATCGTGGCCGAGGGCGTGCGGAAGGTGCGGGATTGGACAGGACGCTTGGATGCTTGCCCGGTATCCTGGTCCGGAACCCCCGATCCGTTCGTCAATCTCAACACGCAAGCGGAGGTGTCGGCGGCGGAAGGGCGGATCGCGGCCGGCTCACCGGAACGACCCGCTGCGCCCGGGTGACCTTGCCCGATCCGGCGCCGGACGCCAGGTTGGGGGCATGTCCTCATCCGCTCCCGATACCGCCGCCCGGCCCCAGGTCGATCCGCTCGACCATGTCGACGTCTGGGTATTCGATCTCGACAACACGCTCTATCCGGCCGACAGCAACCTGTTCGGCCAGGTGCACAAGCGCATGGGGCAGTTCATCGTCGAGCGCTTCAGCCTGACCTGGGAGGACGCGCGGGCGTTGCAGAAGCGCTACTTCCAGGAATACGGGACGACCTTGCGCGGGCTGATGACGGTCGACGGTGTCGACCCGGCCGACTATCTGGCGTTCGTGCACGATATCGACGTCACGGCGGTGCCGCCCAGCCCCGGCCTGGAGGCGTCGCTGGGCCGGTTGGAGGGACGGAAGATCGTCTTCACCAACGGGTCGGTGAGCCATGCCGAGCGGGTACTCGACCGTCTCGGTGTCACCCGTCATTTCGCGGCGATCGAGGATATCGTGTCGTCATGCTATGTGCCGAAGCCCGACCCGGCACCCTATGCGGCTCTGGTGGCCCGCCATGGGGTCGATCCGACCCGGGCGGTGATGGTGGAGGATATGGCCGTCAATCTCGGGCCCGCGCACGATCTGGGCATGACCACCGTCTGGGTGCGGACCGGGCATGGTGTCGGCCATCCGCCGGACGACGCGCCCCATGTGCATCACCGCATCGACAAGGTCGAACCCTGGCTCGACGCCCTTGTGGCGGCCCGCGATCGCCGGACGCCCCGTTGACAGCCGTGGCGGTCGCCCGGCATCTGCCTGTCCGTCACCCTCCACCCCCCGCCGGCTGTCCAGCATGCCGGTGTGCGCCCTTGCCGTGACCGAAGCGATCTCGCCGCCATGACCCAAGACGTTGCCGCCCTGCATACCGCCATCGATGCCGCGTGGGAGCGGCGGGCGGAGTTGACTTCGGCCACCACCGGGGAGACCCGGGAAGTGATCGAAACGGTGATGAACGGGCTCGACGCGGGTGAGCTGCGGGTGGCGAGCAAGGCCGCCGACGGCACCTGGGCCGTCAACGAATGGCTGAAGAAGGCGGTGCTGCTGTCCTTCCGCCTGTACGATATGGCGCCGATCGATGGGGGCCCCGGTGGGGCGACCTGGTGGGACAAGCTGCCGTCGAAGTTCAAGGGCTGGGGCACCAACCGGTTCCGGGCCGCAGGGTTTCGCGCCGTTCCGACCTCGGTCGTGCGGTGGTCGGCCTATATCGCGCCGGGCGTGGTGCTGATGCCGTCCTTCGTCAACATCGGCGCCTATGTCGACAGCGGCACCATGGTCGATACCTGGGCGACGGTCGGTTCCTGCGCGCAGATCGGCAAGAACTGTCACATCTCCGGCGGGGCGGGGATCGGCGGTGTGCTGGAGCCGCTGCAGGCCGCCCCGGTGATCGTCGAGGACAACTGCTTCATCGGAGCCCGGGCGGAGGTGGCCGAGGGGGTGATCGTCGAGGCAGGCTCGGTACTGTCGATGGGGGTCTATCTCGGCGCGTCGACCAAGATCGTGGACCGGACGACGGGTGAGGTGTTCCGGGGCCGCGTGCCGGCCTACTCGGTCGTCGTCCCGGGCACTCTGCCGGGCAAGCCGCTGCCTGACGGCAGCGCGGGGCCGAACCTCTACTGTGCGGTCATCGTCAAGCGGGTCGATGAGCAGACCCGGGCGAAGACCTCGATCAACGAGCTGCTGCGGGACTGAGCGGTGGCGGCGGTCTCCGTGAACCCTCATGACGGCGGGGTCGGCCCCGATCCGGTCGCCGTCACTCAAGCCCTGGTGCGCTGCCCGAGCGTCACGCCGGAGGATGCCGGGGCGCTGGATACGCTGTCCGACGCGCTGACGGCGCTCGGCTTCGCCTGTATCCGTCTGCCGTTTGCCCAAGCGGGGACGGCCCCCGTCGACAATCTGTTCGCCCGCATCGGCGACGGCCGGCCGCATATCTGCTTTGCCGGTCACACCGACGTGGTGCCTGCAGGCGATCGGCTGGCCTGGAGCCGAGATCCGTTCGGCGCCGACATCGTCGACGGCGTGATGATCGGCCGCGGCACCGCGGACATGAAGGGAGCGATCGGTGCCTTCGTCGCCGCGGCGGGACGGTTCCTGGCGGCGCGGCGGGGCCGGTTCGACGGGTCGATCAGCCTGCTGATCACCGGTGACGAGGAAGGCCCGGCGATCAACGGTACGGCCAAGATGCTCGAAACCCTGGCCAAACGGGGCGACATTCCCGATGCTTGCGTCGTGGGGGAGCCGACCAACCCCGACACCCTGGGCGAGATGATCAAGATCGGCCGGCGCGGCAGCCTGGTCGGGGACCTGACCGTGCACGGCACCCAAGGCCACACCGCCTACCCTAATCTGGCCGACAACGCGGCCCACCGGCTGGTGCGCATGCTGGCCGCGTTGCTGGCCGAGCCCTTGGACGGGGGCACCGGGTACTTCATCCCGAGCAACCTCGAGATCACCACCATCGATATCGGCAATCCTGCCGGCAACGTGATTCCGGCTCGGGCGGCCGCCCGCTTCAACATCCGCTTCAACGATCTGCACAGCGCCGCGAGCCTGGAATCGGGGTGCCTAGACCTGTTCGATGCCGTCGGCGGCCCCTACGAGCTTGCGGTCCAAAGCAACAGCGCGGCCTTCCTGACACCGCCCGGCCCGCTGTCCGATCGGATGGTTCACGCCGTTCGGTCGGTCACCGGCCGAACCCCGGCGTTGTCCACGACCGGGGGCACGTCGGATGCCCGTTTCATCAAAGACCATTGCCCGGTGGTGGAGTTCGGGCTGATCAACGCCACCATCCACAAAGTGGACGAGCAGGCCCGCGTCAAGGACATCCAGGATCTTGCGGCGATCTATCATCAGTTCCTGATAGACTGGTTTCCCGCCTGATCCGTTGGACGGGACGTCCTGTCCGAAATGCCCGGAGTGGCCGGATGACCTTGTCTGAGACGTTGCGTAGCCTGGCCGGGGCGGCGTTGCTGCTGCGGGGGGACACGCGCGGGCTGGACTGGATCGACCAGAGCGTTCCGGGGGCCTGGCGCAGCTTCTGGGCCGCGGCGGTGGTCGCCCCGTTGCTGCTGATCATCGATGTGATGCGGTTGCCCGAATTGCCCGACGTCCCGGCGGCCCGCATCCTGCTCGGTGAGGCGTTCCTTTATGTGATCCGGTGGACGGCTTTCGTCGTCATGATCGCCCCGCTGCTGCCGGCGATCGCCCGCGGGGCGCCGTTTTCACGGTTTGTCGCGCTCTACAACTGGGCGTCGGCGGTTCTGGTGATCGTGCTGTTCCCGCTGGTGGTCGTCCAGCTCCTGGGCCTGGTGGGTCCGGAGGGGAGAGACTTTCTCAGCCTGGCCATGATCGCGGGCTCCCTGGCCTTCTATTGGGTTCTCTTCCGTGCGGCCTTGAAGGTGGACACTCTCACCGCCCTGGGGCTGGCCTTCTTCGAGTTCATCCTCGGCATCACCATTCAAGTGATGGGCGACGTGGCGATCTTCGGATCCGGCCGGTGATGTGGGGGCTCACGCCAGCTCTTCGGGATAGCCCACCCGGGTCAGGGTCAGCCCGTCGGGCGGACAGGTCGGGCCGGCAGCAGCACGGTCACGGGCGGCGAGGATCGCCGGGATCGCGTCCGGGGGGCGCCTGCCCCGACCGATCTCGACCAGTGTACCGACCATGGTGCGGACCTGATGGTGCAGGAACGACCGGGCCCGGGCCGTGACCACGATCTCCGCTCCCGCCGGGCGCACGTCCAGCTCATCCAAGGTCTTCACCGGCGATTTCGCCTGGCATTCCTTGGCCCGGAAGCTGGTGAAATCGTGCCGGCCTTCGAGTGCGGCTGCGGCACCGGCCATCGCCGCCACGTCGAGCGGGTAGCGCACGTGCCAGGCCAGGCCCCGGTCCACGGTCAGCGGCGCCCGGCGATTGACGATGCGGTAGCGGTAGCGCCGTTCGACCGCCGAGAAGCGGGCCTCGAAGGTGTCCGATGCGGGGACGGCCCTCAGCACCGCGACCGGCACGGGGCGTAGATGGGCGTTGATCGCGTCGCGCACGGTATCGGCGGGGAACGGGCGGCCGAGATCGATATGGGCCACCTGGCCGGTGGCGTGGACGCCGGCATCGGTCCGGCCGGCGCCGTGGACGGTGACCGCTTCCCCGGCGAAGCCCTGGACCGCTTCCTCCAGACACTGCTGTATGGACAATCCGTTGCTCTGCCGCTGCCACCCGACGAAGGGTCGGCCGTCATACTCGATCGTCAGTTTGTAGCGCGGCATGGAGCGGGTCTTCAGATCAGCCGCGTACCGGCGGGAACCGGCGTGCCGCGCAACAGGGCATCGGCCCTCATCGGGGCCTTGCCCGGCCGTTGAACCCGGGTCAGGCGCACCGCGGACCCGTCGGCGCAGGCCACCGCCAGCCGGTCATCCACAACGGTGCCGCCCGGCTGATCCGTCGCCCGATCGAGGATCTCGACGGCGTGTACCTTCAACATCCGGTCGCCCCAGGGGCACCAGACTCCCGGCCAGGGCACCAAGGCCCTGACCTGCCGGTCCACATCGGCCGCCGAGCCCCAGATCAGGCGGCCGTCTTCCCTGTCGACCTTGCAGGCGTAGGTCACACCCTCTTCGGGTTGGGAGCGTGCGATCAGCGTCCCGGCCGCCAGGCCGTCGAGGGCCGGGTTGATCAGCGCCGCCCCTCGCGCGGCCAGCGTGTCGTGCAGATCGGCTGCGGTCGTCGTCGGGCCGATCGGCACGGATCCGGTGAGGAGCATCGGGCCCGTATCGAGCCCCGGTGCCATCCGCATGATCGTCACCCCGGTCTCGGGGTCACCGGCCAGGATCGCCCGCTGGATCGGTGCGGCCCCGCGCCAGCGCGGCAGCAGGGACGCATGGACGTTCAGGCAGCCCAGCCGTGGGGCGTCGAGGATCGCGCGGGGCAGGATCAAGCCGTAGGCCACGACCACCGCCGCATCCAGATCCAGGGCGGCGAACGCCTCCCGCACCTCGACCGGCTTCAGGCTGGCCGGCGTGCGGACCGGCAGGTCCTGCTCGGCGGCGACGCGATGCACCGGGGAGCGGCGCTCCTTGTGCCCCCGGCCGGCGGGCCGCGGCGGCTGGGTATAGACCGCGGCGATGTCGTGCCCGGCCTCCAGCAACGCGTTGAGGGTCGGCACGGCGAAGTCCGGCGTGCCCATGAACGCCAACCGCATATCGTCTCCACAGGGGATGTCGAAACCCGTGAACCTCAGCCTCATGTCGGGGGCGCCGCCGGGTTGCCAGACGCAACAAGAGTTAGCCCCTAGAGCAAGATGACAAGAGAATGACTCACCCTCATGTCATCTTGCTCTCCAAGGTTATAGTAAGAGCATCTTATCTGCGTTCAGATAACTCTATCTGAACGCAGGTTGATCTAACCTGAGCCGTTAGGCTTGTCACCACCTAGCCTTTCTAGGACCGCCACTCGGACTTGCGCTTCGATCAGCCGATCGGTCGCATTGAGGTAACCAAGCATCTCGCGGATCTCGCCTTCGAGCGCGACGACCCGCTGGCGGAGCAGATCATGCTCCTTTTCGAGTTCACGGATTCTCCGGTCGACTGAGACGATCGAGGTGGCAAGGTGCAGTGCCGTCTTGGCCTTGCGCAACCATCCCATTGTCAAGTCTTGCGCTCGATTGCATCCGGCCGAGGCAGAGCCGGTGGAGCGACCTCAATGTCATGTTCACGGAAGCGGTCGTAGAGCGACCACAGACCGCGTGCGACCGCGACCCGATGGGCTTTCCAGCCGGGGTCGTGTTCGAGCTCGACGGTTTTCTGCCGTCGCTCGTTCCGGTCAGCCTGCGACCCTGCCATCAGTGTCACACGACCAACGGATCGTGCACTGTCGTCTACGACGATGGCACCCCATTCCCGTTCCAGATCCTCCAGCAACCGTCTCGTCTGAGCTGTCATGGGTGACATCCCTCCCACCTTACCATCGTAGTCAGCGTAGTTCAGGACGGCCGTAAGCGCAAAGGGGCATCAAGCTGCGTTGGCTTTCTTCCATTTGGCGAGCCGGCGCATCAGCATGTTGCGGCGCAGGGCGGACAGGTGGTCGGTGAACAGGATACCGTTGAGGTGGTCGATCTCATGCTGCAGGCAGACCGCCGTGATGCCGTCGGCCTCCACGGTCACCGTCTCGCGCTCGAGGGTCGTGTACCGGACGGTACATGCCGCCGGCCGGACCACCTTGGCGAACTGGTCGGGGAAGGACAGGCAGCCCTCCTCGTACTCGGCCAGGTCGGCCGACTGGCTCAGGAGTTCGGGATTGATGATCACCTTCGGGTCGGGCGGTTCGTCCTTGCCGGCGAGATCCATGACGATCAGCCGCTCCGACACGCCGATCTGCGGGGCCGCCAGGCCGATCCCCTTGGCGTCGTACATGCTTTGCAGCATGTCCTGCGACAGGCCGTAGAGGCGGTCGTCGACGACCGGAACCGGCTTTGCGACCGTCTTCAGGGTCGGGTGCGGGGCGATGAGGATATCGAGCTTGGCCATCGTATCTGTTTGCCGGTCCGCTCGGCAGGGTGAACGGCAGTGGCGGTCTGTGCGGGCTTATGTGCCAATGCCTGACGTGGTTTGCACATAGGCCGGGTCGCGACGGAGATCAATTGGCGCCCCGTTCAGGGCCGGCGACCTCGCTCGCCCCATCTCCGTCCGGCTCGCCGTCGATCTGCACCGGGCCGGTCAGCTCGGCCGCCGTCAGCATGCGGGTCGATTGCTCGATCGTTTCGGGCGGCTGCAGTCTGTCACCATGGCCGGTGACCTTGAGGTCGCGGAACTTGCGGGCACTGGGTAGCACCCGGCCTTCCAACGACCCGACGGTCTTGTTGTAGTGGCCGACAGCGCTGTTCAGACTGCGGCCCAGGCTGGTGAAGTGCTCCCCCATCGTGGCGAGACGACCGTAGAGATCCTTGCCCAGGGCGGTGATCTCCCGGGCGTTCTCGGCCAGGGCCTCCTGCCGCCAGCCGAACGCGACCGCGCGCAGCAGGCCGATCAGGGTGGTGGGGGAGGCGAGCACGACATTGCCGTCGATGCCGTGTTCGAACAGTGTGGGATCCTGGTGCAGGGCGGTGGCGAACAGCCCTTCCCCCGGCAGGAACAGCACCACGAACTCGGGCGAGTTGGGGAAGCGGTCCCAATAGGCCTTCTTCGACAGCTCGGCGACGCGCCCGCGGACATCGGTGGCGACCTTGGCGAGATAGAGCCGCCGCTGGTCTTCATCCTCGGCGTTGAGCAGAGACAGATAGCCGTCGAGCGAGGCCTTGGCATCGACCACGATCGACTTGCCCCCCGGCAGATGGACCACCATGTCCGGCCGCAGCCGCTCGTCGTCGTCGCCCTGGACGCTGACCTGCTGATCGAAGTCGCAATGCTCCTGCAGGCCGGCGAGTTCCACCACCCGCTGGAGCTGCATCTCGCCCCATCGTCCGCGGACGTTGGAGCTGCGCAACGCTTGCACCAGCTTGCGGGTCTCCCCCTCCAACCCCTGCTGGCCGGCGGCCAGCGATCTGACCTGCTGGGAAAGCTCCCCATAGGCGGTCGACCGCTTGGTCTCCAGCTCCCGAAGATGGCCGTCCATCTTCTCCAGCGACCGGTTCACCGGATCGACGATCTGCGCGATCGCCTTGTGCCGGTGGTCGAGATCGGCCTGGCTCGCCTTGTGGATCTGGGCGAACTGCTCCTTGGCCAAGGCCAGGAAGCTCTGATTGTTGTGGTCGAGCGCCGATTTCGACAGAGCCTCGAACGCCTGGCTCAGCTTGGCTCGGGCGTCTTCGAGCAGCACCAGCTTCTCGGCTGCGGCCGTGCGCTCGGCGGCCAGCGCACTGTCCAGCCGCACCGCCTCCGCTCTGGCCTCGGCCAGAGCGGTTTGGGTCCGGGCCAGATCGGTCCGCAGCGGTTCGAGCTGGGCGGCATGGGTCTCTGCCCGTACCCGACGTTCGTGCTCGTCCTCGCGCCGCTGCCGTTCCGTCAGGGTCTCGGCGCGGATCTCGGCCACCAGCCGATCCCGCTCCGCCCGCTCGGTCTCGACCTCATGGGCAAGCGCTTCCGCCCGCTCCCGCGCCGCTGTCGACTGCGCCCGGGCGATCGCATAGCCGAGGCCCCCCGCCGCCATTGCGATGATGGCGAGGACCAGCAGGGCCGAGGGATCGAGGGCGAGCGGCATGGCGGGAGGATCGGGATCCAAAGCGGTATGCGATGATCAGAGTAGCCCGAGTCGGGCGCTCGCAGGTTGTCCTTGGGGGTATGGGCCGCGAGACCAGCTTGAGAGCCTATGGCAGCCGCCAAGATGCCTACCGGGTTTTCGGCGATAGGCTCGACTCGGGCGATCCCCCCGACGACTGGGATGACCTGCTCAAGGGGGTGCTGACGTTTGCGGCCGGTGGGTCCGGCTGCGCGGACGGATAATGCCAAGACGCAACCGGCGCGCTTGAGCTTCTGCGAGGCAAGCCTCGCGGGGGGGCCTGAACGCGGAGGGCGCATGGAGAGGAGATCACCTCGGCGCAAACCGGGATAAGGGCTCCCCGGCGGCTACCGCCGGCGGCTGGTCAGGGCGGCCGTCAGGGTGCCTGGGTCGAGATAGTCGAGCTCCCCCCCGACCGGAACACCGTGCGCAAGGCGGGTGATCGCGACGCCGGTGGGATCGAGATGATCGGCGATGTAATGCGCGGTGGTCTGCCCCTCGACCGTGGCGTTGAGGGCTAGAATCACCTCGGTCACGGCGTCGGCCCGCACGCGGTCGATCAGGGCGGGGATGTGCAGGGCCTCGGGCCCGACATCGTCGAGCGCGGACAAGGTCCCGCCGAGCACGTGATAGCGGCCGGCAAAGGCGCGCGTGCGTTCGAGGGCCCAGAGATCGGCGACCTGTTCCACCACGCAGATCAGGCGGGGATCGCGCTTGGGATCACGGCAGATGCCGCATGGATCGACCGTGTCGAGATTGCCGCACTGGCTGCACGGGGTGACCGTCTCGGCGGCGGTCGCCAGTGCGTGGGCCAGCGGACGCAGCAGGGTTTCCCTGTGGCGCAGCATGTGCAGCGCCGCCCGCCGGGCCGAGCGCGGTCCCAGCCCCGGCAGCTTGGCCAACAGCTTGATCAGCGCCTCGATCTCCCGGCCCCCGGTCATCGGGGCACACAGAGCGGTCGAAACACGGCGAGCGGGCAGCCGGGCCAGGCGCCTAGAACGGCAGCTTCATCCCGGGGGGCAGCGACAGGCCACCCATCATCTCCTGGGTCTTCTCTTGGAGGGTCGCCTCGATCTTGCTCTTGGCATCGTTGACGGCGGCAACGATCAGGTCTTCCAGGACTTCGATCTCCGACGGGTCGACCAGGCTGGGATCGATCTTCACCGATTTCAGATGACCCTTTCCCGACATGGTGACGGTCACCAGGCCCGCGCCGGCGGTGCCGTCGACCTCCAGCTCTTCGAGCTTGCGCTGCATCTCCTCGACCTTGGCCTGCATCTCCTGGGCCTGCTTGAGCATGTTGCCGAGGTTCTTCATGGAGCACTCCTGGCTACCTGTCGGACCATCACAGCAGATCGTCCGCGTCATCGGGCAGTTCATCGGGGTCGGGGACGGTCGGGCCGTCGCCGGGTACGGCCCCGTCGTCGAGACCGCTCTCCTGCTGTGCGGCCCCGGTGCTGTCAAGAGCGGCCGCGTCGGCCAGCGGGTTGCGGACCGACAGGATCCGGGCGTCCGGAAAGCGCGCCATCGCCGCTTGGACGACTGGGTTGGCCCGCGCCCGGGCTAATCGTGCCTCTTCCTCCGCCCGGTCCTGGGCGCGCAGCGGGGGATCTCCCGGCTCACCCGACACGGTCACCACCCAGCGATGCCCGGTCCAGTCCTGCAGGCTCGCCATGACCTTCTGGACGAAGTCCGGGGGCGGATTGCCGTCCAGCCGCAGCTCGATCCGGCCGGGCTGATAGGCTACCAGGTGACTGCTCCGGTACAGGAAATCGTAGACCAGCGGCTCACCGCGGTCCCTGAACAGAGTGACCAGCGGGCGGAAGCCCGTCGGCATCGGTTCGAGCTGCGGCGGTTCGCCTTCCGGATCGAGCAGGGGCGGGGATGGCGGTGGCCCGTCGAGGTCGGGGGCAGGATCGGTCGCGCCGGCGGTCGCCGCAAAGCCGGTGTCGTTGACCGCGCGCGCCGGCGGTGCGCTCGGCGCGAGGGGCGCGAGACTCACGGCGGCAGGGGCCCCGCCGGCCGGGGCGGTCGTCGGTGCGTAGGCCGGACCCGGGGCCGGTGGTGCGGGCCGTAGGCCCGGCGCGACATCCGCTCGGGCGGATGTCGCCGACCGGCCCGGTGAAGCCGCGTCTTGGCTTCCGGCCGCTGCCGGGATCCCGCCCTTCTCCAGCTTGGCGATGATCTCCCCGGGCGGCGGCAGATGTGCCGCGTGCATGAGCCGGATCAGCACCATCTCCAATGCCGTTTCCGCCCGAGGGGCCGACTGCACCTCGCTCACCCCCTTCAGCAGCATCTGCCACACCCGCGACAGCACCGGCATCGGCAGGCTTTCGGCCAGTTCCTTGCCGGTCGTGCGCTCGGCCTCCGGCAAGCTCGTATCGGCCAGCACGTCGGGGAGCAGTTTGCCGCGGGTGATCAGATGGGTGAAGTCGAGCAGGTCGTTGAGGATCGCAACCGGGTCTCCGCCGCCGCGGATCAGATCATCCAGGATGCCGAGTGCCGTCGTCGGGTCGCCCTTCGCCATGGCCGCGAACAGGTCGATCACCCGGGTCCGGTCGGTCATGCCGAGCATCGACTGGACGACGGCCGTCTCCACCCGGACCGGCCCGTCCCCGGTAGCCGACATCGCAATCGCCTGGTCGAGCAGGGACAGCCCGTCCCGGGCCGAGCCGTCGGCCGCCCGCGCGATCAGGGCGACGGAGTCCGGCTCCGCCACCACGGTCTCGGCGGCCAGGACGTCGGTGAACAGCCCGTGCAGCACGCGCGCCTCGATCCGTTTGAGGTCGAAGCGCTGGCAGCGGCTGAGGACCGTCACCGGGACCTTGCGGATCTCGGTGGTGGCGAAGATGAACTTCACGTGCGGCGGCGGTTCCTCCAGCGTCTTGAGCAACGCGTTGAACGCGTTGCGCGACAGCATGTGCACCTCGTCGATGATGTAGACCTTGTAGCGCGCCTGCACCGGGGTGTAGCGCACGCCCTCGATGATCTCCCGGATGTCGTCGACCCCGGTGCGGGAGGCGGCATCCATCTCGATCACATCGACATGCCGGTCTGCGGCGATGGCCGTGCAGTTCGCGCAGACCCCGCACGGCTCCGTGGTCATGCCGCCGGTGCCGTCGGGACCGATGCAGTTGAGGGCACGGGCGACGATCCGTGCCGTGGTGGTCTTGCCCACCCCGCGGACGCCGGTGAGGATGAAGGCCTGGGCCACGCGGCCGGCGGTGATCGCGTTGGTCAGCGTTCTGACCAGCGCGTCCTGGCCGCGCAGGTCCTTGAAAGTCTGCGGCCGGTACTTCCGCGCCAGCACCCGGTAGGCCGGCGCCCGGGTGTCGCGCGGCTGCGGCGTCTCTGGCAGATCGAGGGCGTCGTCCATGACCGGGGATCGTAGGCGGAGGCGGCGCAAAGCCCAACCCCTCCTGCGCAAGACCCCCGGCGCCGAAGCGGCTTGCAGGACCGGATCCATCGAAAGGGGACAAGCAGAAGGCTGGACGATGACCCGCGCCGGGCTCGTTACGGCTGCTTCCTTCCGGACCTGACCGGGTTGGCGAGGGGCACGTCCACGCCAGCCTTCCACCGGTCAATATTGATCACCGGGCCGGGTCGTGCAAGGGCTTCTGAGACGCGCTGGACCGGCTCCGCCGGTCATGCCAGGGTCCGCGCCGTCATGAGTCTGCCTGCCCCTCTCTACCAGGAGCCGCCCGGTTTCGACCGGCTGGCCGAGCGTCGCCGCGATACCGACTGGTGGGCGTCCCTCAAGACCGAAGCGACCGCCCGCGTGCTGCCGGTCTGGCATGGCAAGCACGCCGTCACCGGCCCGCGCGAGGCCCCGGCCCTGAACGCGGTTTCGGCCCGAAGCGTGCCGTGGGAGGCGCTGGGCGCGCAGCCGATCCTGCTCGGGACCGACGGCACGGTACTGTGGCTCGCGGCCGATCTCGGCGCGGTGGACGATCCGACGGTGGACGACCGTGTTTGCGGTTTCGGCCCCCTGGTCGACTTGCGGACGGTCGGTCCGCTGTTGCCTGGGGCGCAAGGGGCGCTGGCCGTACAGGCGCGCGGTCTGGTGTGGTTCCACCAGCGACACCGGTTCTGCGGGGTGTGCGGTGGTGCCACCGAGATGATCGAGGCCGGCCACGCTCGGCGCTGCCGGGACACCGGCTGCGGTGCGACGGTGTTCCCCCGCATGGACCCGGCGGTGATCGTGCTGGTCACGGCCGGGGCCAGCATCCTGCTCGCCCGCAGCCCGCGCTTTCCGCCCGGGATGCACTCGGTTCTGGCCGGCTTCGTGGAGGTCGGCGAAAGCCTCGAGGACACCGTTCGGCGGGAGATCCGGGAGGAGGCGGGGATCGAGGTCGATGACATCCGCTACGTCGCCTCGCAACCCTGGCCGTTTCCGCAGTCGCTGATGCTCGGTTTCACCGCCCGGGCGGTCACCACCGATTTGCGCCTCGATCCCGAGGAGCTGGAGGAGGGGGGTTGGTACCGCCGGGAAGACCTGTTGGCGATCTCCGCCGACCGGTCGGTCGGGACCGGTGCGTTCGCCCTGCCCCGACGGGACAGCATCGCCCGCCGTCTCGTCGACGGCTGGTTGGCGGGAACGTTGCCTTAGAGCAAGAGTCAGAGCGGCCATAGTCTTGAGTGCTCGACTCTGACCACACAAAGATGATCGATTCTAAGCAATTATAGCAGCCTGCGCCGGTTCCGGCGCTGCTTGCTCCAGGCGGCGCTATTCCGCGTCGACCAGTTGGCTCGGATCGGTGCGGAACGGGCTGGCCGGGTAGACCCCGAGAACCTTGAGGCTGCCGGGGCGGGAGAAGAACTCCAACTCCTCCAAGGCCAGACCGAGCGCCCGGTCGTCGGGATGACCTTCCACGTCCGCATAGAACTGGGCCTGCTGGAAGCGACCGCCGACCATGTAGCTCTCGAGCTTGGTGATGTTGACGCCGTTGGTGGCGAAACCGCCCAGGGCCTTGTACAGGGCCGCCGGTACGGACCGGACCTCGAACACGAAGCTGGTCAGGATCGGTCCGGTACCGGGTGCCGGCCGCCGAGCCTCCCGCGCCATGATCACGAACCGGGTCGTGTTGTGCTCGGCGTCCTCGATGTCGTGCGCGATGATGTCGAGCCCGTAGAGATCCGCCGCCAGCGTCGAGGCGATGGCCGCGACGGCCGGGTCGCCGCGCGCGGCGACCATCTGGGCCGCACCGGCGGTATCGGCAGCGACGACCGGTGTCATGCCGCGGGCCCGCAGCCATTGCTTGCATTGGCCCAGCGCCTGGACATGACTGTGCACCTCCCGGACGGCGTCGAGCTCGGTGCCGGGCACGGCGACGAGCTGATGGTTCACCCGGTGGAAGTACTCCCCGATGATGTGCAGGCCGGAATGCGGCAGCAGGGAGTGGATGTCGGCGACCCGCCCGGCCACGGAGTTCTCGATCGGGATCATCCCCAGCTCCGCCCGGCGGTCGTGCACGGCGGCGAACGTGTCCTCGAAGCTCAGGCAGGGCAGGCTGTCACGCTCGGGATAGACGCGGCCGCAGGCTTGGTGCGAGTTGGCGCCGGGCACGCCTTGATAGGCGATGGTCATGGACATGGATGTAAGCACCGACAGTTGGACGGCGGAGCCCCCAGCCTACGCATGACCGGCGCGGGCGGCCAACAGGGCGGCTGCGCGGGGGAGGTCTTCCGGTGTGTCGACGCCCAGCGGCACCTCGTCGACGATGGCGACGTCGATCCGCATGCCGAGCGCCAGCGCGCGCAGTTGCTCCAGTCTTTCGCGGTGTTCGAGGGCTGCCGGTGGTGCGACGACGAACCGCTCCAGCGCCGCCCGTCGGTAGGCGTACAGGCCGATGTGATGATAGAGCGGCCCGTCCCCGGTCGGTGCCGTCGCGCGGGTGAAGTACAGGGCGCGCCCGCGGTCCCGATGCACGGCCGACGGCTCGATCACCGCCTTGACCACGTTGGGATCGGTGCGTTCCGCCGCCCGGGTGATCACCGCGGCCAGGGTGCCGATGGCGACCGACGCGTCGTCGAGGGGGGCGAGGGCCGCGCGGATCGCCGCCGGGGCGATCGTCGGCAGGTCGCCTTGGACGTTGACGACCGGGCCGAACCGTCCGTCGGGATCGAACCGTTCGATCGCTTCGACGATCCGGTCGGAACCGCTGGCGTGGTCCGGGTCGGTCAGGATGGCCTGGCCGCCATGATCCGCGATGCACGTGGCGATTTCGGCGTCCGCGGCCGCCACCAGCACTGGACCAAGGTCGGCCTCCTGCGCGCGGTGCAGGACGTGTACGATCATCGGCACGCCGTTGATCGTCGCCAACGGCTTGCCCGGCAGCCGGGTCGAGGCCATGCGGGTGGGGATGACGATGATCGGAAGGCTCATGATACCGCGGTTGCGATCGGGGGGTGGACGGTGCCATGACCCGGCGTTCATGGGGCGTCAAGTCGCAAGAGCACCGATGACCGTCGCCCTTGCCCGGTCCGGTCCTTGGCACTAGAACCCGCGGCGAGCCACGGGCGCTGAGCTGCGACGTGGGGTGAGTTGGGCGCCGTGCCTGCGGCGTACGAAGTGAACGGGTTGACGAGGTCGAGGCCCCCATGGGCGGCATGGAACTGAATAAGATCTTCGCGGCGGTGCTGCTCGCGGGCGTCATCGCGATGGGCAGCGGTTTCCTCGCCGAATTGCTGCTGCCGGTGGACGAACTCGACGAGGCGGTCATCTTCGTCGACGTCGAGACGGAACCGGAGACGACGGTTGCCCTCGCCGAGGAGCCCGCCCAGGACTTTCTGGCCTTGCTGGCGACCGCCGACCCCAGCGCCGGCCAGAGCGTCTTCCGGCAATGCTCTGCCTGTCACACGGTCGACCAGGGCGGTCGCAACGGCGTCGGCCCTAACCTCTGGGACGTCGTCGGCGGTCCGAAGGCACATCTCGACGGGTTCAACTACTCCGATGCGTTGCAGGCCCAGGCCGACGCCGGCGGTGTCTGGGGATTCGAGGAGCTCAACGGGTTCCTCGCCAACCCGCGCGGCTGGACCCCGGGTACCTCGATGAGCTTCGCCGGTCTCCGGAACATCGAGGACCGCGCCGACTTGGTCGCCTATCTCCGCAGCCTGTCCGACGATCCCGTGCCGCTGCCGCAATAGCGATACCGAACGACCCGCATCGTCCGGGCGGGACGGGCCGGCAGGCCGCTTCGCCCGCCGCCCTGTCCCGCCCGGACGATGGTGACCGCCGACGAACCCGAGGACCGTCGATGACATCGGCAAGCCCGCAACCGGTCGTCGAGCCCGCCCTGATCGAGCTGGCCGGGCGCCTCGCCGATGCGGCCGGCGAGGTGATCCGGCCGCTGTTCCGGCAGCCGATCGAGGTCGACGAGAAGGCCGACAGCAGCCCGGTGACCGAGGCCGATCGGGGGGCGGAACGGGCGATTCGGGCGATCCTGGCGGCCGAACGACCGCATGACGGCATCATCGGCGAGGAGTTCGGCCGCGAGCGCGAAAGCGCCAGCCATGTCTGGGTCATCGACCCGATCGACGGAACCAGGGCGTTCATCACCGGCCGGCCGCTGTTCGGCACCCTGATCGCCCTCCTGCGGGACGGTGCGCCGGTCCTGGGTATCATCGATCAGCCCGTTATTCACGATCGCTGGATCGGTGCCGTGGGGCACCCGACGCTGTTCAACGGACGGCCTGCACGCACGCGGCCCTGTCCGGAACTGGGCCGCGCGGTCGGTGCCGCAACGAGCCCGGACATGTTCACCGGTGCCGACCGGCCGGCGTTCCGGCGCGCGGCGGACGCGTGTTCGCTGATGACCTATGGCGGCGACTGCTACAGCTACGGGCTCCTGGCCGGAGGGTTTCTGGACGTGGTGATCGAAGCGTCGATGAAGCTCTATGACTATGCCGCCCTGGTGCCGGTCGTTGCCGGGGCCGGCGGGATGATCACCGATTGGGGCGGCCGGGCCCTGGCCGATGGCGGCGACGGCCGGGTGCTTGCCGCCGGTGACCGGGCCGTACACGCCGAGGCGGTGCGGGCCCTTGCGGGAGCGTAGGCCGGCGTTTTCGTGACGCCGCGGCCGCACCAACGGTCACGGCCGCATCACGAAGCTGCGCGATGCCGCTGGTTGCACGGTCGATCGGTCTTGAATGCCGGCGCGTTCGGAAGAAATGTGTCGGGACATCGAAACGGGCCGCCTTCGCCTCGGCCCTCCGTTGACCGGAACAGGGACGTGCCCGTGGCCATACGCCGAGTACTCGCGTTTGCGGTTGTCGTTCTTGCCGCCTGGCCGGCCTTTTCGGGTGCGCAGACCGGCTCCACCGGGCCGCTGCATGCGGTGGCCGAGTTCGGCGAGGTCAAGTACGGTCCCGACTTTCCCTATTTCGATTACGTGAACCCCGACGCGCCCAAGGGCGGGTTCGTGACGTTACGGGGCGCGCGCCAGACCTTCGAAGGCATCAACACCATCGCCGACGGCGAGTGGGCGACCGAGGCTCCCGGCCTGCACGACGCGACCCTGATGGCCCAGAGCCAGGACGAACTGTCCTCGGCCTACGGCTATCTCGCCGAGACCGTCGAGATCGCCGACGACGTGTCCTGGGCGCAGTTCGTGCTGCGGGAGGACGCCCGGTTCGGCGACGGAGAGCCGGTGCGGGCCGATGACGTCGTCTTCACCTTCGAGGCGGTCAAGTCAGGCGCCCGGCCGTTCCTGCGGGCGGCCTTCGAGGACGTCGTCTCGGCCGAGATCGTCGATGACCTCACCGTCCGGTTCACCTTCGACACCACGGGGGTGATGCAGCCGGTGATGCGGGTGGCGCTCAACCTGCCGATCTATCCCCGCCATTGGTGGGAGGCCGACGAGGACCGTGACCCGACCCGGCAGACCTTCGAGGATTGGCCGGGGGCCGGCCCGTACGAGATCGTGGATATCGACGAGGGCCGGTCGATCACCTACCAGCGCAAACCCGATTGGTGGGCGGTGGATCTGCCGGCTTTCGTCGGCACGTTCAACTTCGACCGCATCCGCTACATCTACATCCGCGATGCCGATGTCGCCTTCGAAGCGTTCCTGGCTGGCGAGTACGATTTCCGGTGGGAGAACAGCTCCCGCCGTTGGTCGACCGGCTATGACACGCAAGCGGTGGCCGATCGGCTGATCCGGCAGCGGGCGCAGCCGCAGATCGACTATCGTGGCGTGTACGGCTTCTTCCTCAACACCCGCCGGGCTGCGTTCGCCGATATCCGGGCGCGCCGGGCGGTGGCGATGCTGTACCCGTTCGAATGGGTGCAGGCCAACGTGATGTACGGTCTCTATCAGCGGGTCGACAGCTACTTCCCGGGGTCCGAATACGCCGCGCGCGGGCTGCCGGAAGGGATCGAACTGGCCGCGCTGGAGCCGTTCCGGGATCGACTGCCGCCGGAGGTGTTCGGTGCGCCGGTGGCGTCGCCGGCCAACGGCCCCCGCGGGGTGGAGCGGGCCAACCGCCGCTTGGCGCTCCGCCTGCTGGGGGAAGCGGGGTTCGAGGTGCGCGACGGCGTGCTGGTCGATGCGGAGACCGGCGAGCCCTTCACCTTCACGGTCCTGTTGCGCACCAACCTGTTGGAGCCGCACACCCAGCCCTGGCTGCGGGAGCTGGAGCAGATCGGCATTCAGGCCGATATCCGGTTGGTCGACAGCGCCAACGCGGCGCGGCTGCTCGATGCGTTCGATTTCGACGCGATACCGCTTGCCTACACGTTCTTCCCGCCGCCGGGGCCCGAACTGCGCAGCCGCTTCGGCAGCGAAGCCGCCGAGCAGCCGGGATCGGCCAATTGGCTCGGGGTCCGGGATCCGGTGGTCGATGCGCTGATCGACCGGATCGTGGTCGCCCCGACCCTGGCGGACAAGGAAGCGCTGACCCGGGCGCTCGACCGGGTGCTGCTGGCCGGCCATTACGTGGTGCCGGCCTGGTACAACGATGCGGCGTGGCTGGCCTATTGGGACAGGTTCGGCTGGCCGGAGACCGACCTGCTTCTGGCAGACTATTCCTTCCCCAATGAGATCGGCTTCCAGCCCACCTGGTGGGTCGATCCGGTGCGTGATGCGGCGCTCGAGGAGAGGCGGTGATGATGACGGTCGAAACCCGGTTTGCGGCCTTGGCCATCACCCTGGCGGTCGGGGTCTCGGCCGGCGCGGCGCTCGTGCAGCCGGCGACAGCCGACGAGGTCGTGATCACCACCCATGCCGTGACCGACTACGGCGACCCGCCGCTGTATCCGGCCGACTTCCCGCACTGGAACTACGTCGACCCGGATGCGTCCAAAGGGGGTGAGTTGCGGTTGTCGGCGTTCGGCGGGTTCGACAGCTTCAACAGCTACATCATCGGCGGGACGCCGGCGGCCGGCGTCTCGTTGATCTACGACAGCCTGATCTCCTCCAACGCCGACGAAGGGCTGCTCGCCTACTACGCCGATCTCGCGCACACGATCGAGCACAACGAGGCACGCACCTGGGCGATCTTCCACATGCGGCCCGAGGCGCGGTTCCACGACGGCCATCCGATCACGGCCGAGGACGTCGTCTTCACCCACGAGACGTTGCGGGACCAGGGGGCACCGCGGTTCCGCGACCGGTTCTACGACGATATCGCCTCGGTCGAGGCGATCGACGATCACACGGTTCGGATCGAAGTGTCCAACCCATTGAACACCAAGGTGATCTTCCAGATCGCCACCTTCCCGATCTTCCCCGCCCATTGGTGGGCGGGGCGGGAGTTCGGCGCCACCTCCCTGGAGGCGCCGCTGGGTTCCGGCCCGTACCGGATCGCCGACTTCGACTCCAACCGCTGGATCGTCTATGAGCGGGTCGAAGACTATTGGGCGGCGGACCTGCCGCAGAATATCGGCCAGTTCAACTTCGACCGTATACGCTACGACTACTACCGCGATCCCGACGTGATGGACGAGGCCTTCATCGGCGGCGAGTACGACTTCATGACCACGATCCAGTCGGTCGACTGGGCGACCCGGTTCGGGGACGCACCGCCGATCCTGGACGGGCGGATCATTATGGAGCAGATCCCGTCGGACGAGCCGGAAAGCTGGTTCGGGCTGATGATGAACCTGCGTCGGCCGGAGATGCAGGACCCACGGGTGAGGGAGGCGCTGACGTATTTCTACGATTTCGAAACCGCCCGGCGGACGATCCACTACGGCCTGTTCACCCGGGTGAACAGCTACTTCCCCAACGCCGACATGGCGTCGAGCGGCCTGCCCGAGGGGGACGAGTTGGCGCTGCTCGAACGCTACCGCGACCAGATGCCCGATCGGGTACGGGAGCGGATCTTCACCGAGGTTCCCAGCCCGCCCACCACCGATGGATCGGGCAACATTCGCCGCAATCTGCGCACGGCGCTGGGCCTGATGCGCCAGGCCGGGTGGGAGGTCGTCGACGGCGTGATGACCGACACCGCCACCGGAGAGGCGATGGAGCTGGAAGTCCTCTATCGCTCTCCCAATCTCGACCGGGTCCTGTTGCCGATCCAGCAGGCGATGGAACGGGCCGGCATCAGCCTCAATCTGCGCTTGGCCGATCCGGCCCAGTTCACCCGGCGGCTGGACGAGTTCGACTACGATCTCATCATGCTGGGCCTGGTGCAGTTCTACCCGCCCGGGGCGGCGTTGCGGGGCCTCTGGGGGTCCGAACAGGCCGGGATCCTGGGTGGGGAGAACTTCTCCGGCATCCAGGATCCGGTGCTGGATCAGCTCATCGAATACGTCGTCGAAGCCGACAGCCTGCCGGCCGTGCGCAGCGCGGCCCATGCGCTCGACCGCTACGTGCTGTGGAACTTCGTCAGCATCCCGCTCTACTACGACGACACGTATCGGATCGCGTATTGGGACATGTTCGGCCGGCCCGAGGTCAAGCCCCGCTTCAGCCTCGGTTTCCCCACAACCTGGTGGTACCAGCCGGACAATCCGGCGGCCACGCGCGACGCCCGGTAGTCCCGAAACCGCTCTAGGCTGTTTCGAACCGCCTGCCGACATCCGGCGACCGAA
The DNA here is from genome assembly GCA_028281265.1 of Alphaproteobacteria bacterium. Classification (GTDB taxonomy): domain Bacteria; phylum Pseudomonadota; class Alphaproteobacteria; order DSM-16000; family Inquilinaceae; genus JANQKE01. Next base: position 23,527 of record JANQKE010000124.1, read on the forward strand.
AGCCCCCGATGCTCGCTTACATCATCCGCCGTCTGCTGCTGATCGTCCCCACGCTGCTGGGGATCATGGTGCTGAACTTCGTCATCGTTCAGTTCGCCCCCGGCGGCCCGGTCGAGCAGGTGATCGCCCAGCTCCAGGGTCTGGCGACCGACGCCACCGCCCGGGTGACCGGCGGCGGCGGGGATTTCGAAGGCGAAGGCCAGACCCTGGAGAGCCTGGAGATCGGCACCGAAGGGACGACGACCAGCGGCTATCGCGGCGCCCAGGGGCTCGATCCCGAGTTCATCGCCGAGCTCGAACGCCAGTTCGGGTTCGACAAGCCGCCGCTGGAGCGGTTCCTGCACATGCTGGGGAACTATCTCCAGTTCGATTTCGGGGAGAGCTATTTCCGTGACGTCGCGGTGGTCGACCTGGTGATCGACAAGCTGCCGGTGTCGATCTCCCTGGGCCTGTGGACCACGCTGCTGGTCTATCTGATCTCGATCCCCCTGGGCATCCGCAAGGCGGTCAAGGACGGTTCCCGTTTCGATGTCTATTCCAGCGGGGTGATCGTGGTCGGCTATGCGGTGCCGAACTTCCTGTTCGCGGTGCTGCTGATCGTGCTGTTCGCCGGCGGCCGGTATTTCGACATCTTCCCCTTGCGCGGTCTGGTCTCCGACGATTGGGAGACGTTTCCCTGGTGGCGGCAGATCCTGGACTATTTCTGGCACATCGCGCTGCCGGTGACGGCCATGGTGATCAGCGGCTTTGCCACGCTGACCATGCTGACCAAGAACAGCTTTCTCGATGAGATCGGCAAGATGTACGTGCTGACCGCCCGGGCCAAGGGGCTGACCGAGGCGCGGGTGCTGTACGGCCACATCTTCCGCAACGCGATGCTGTTGGTGATCGCCGGGTTTCCGGCCGCCTTCATCGGCATCCTGTTCACCGGCTCGCTGTTCATCGAGGTGATCTTCAGCCTCGATGGGCTCGGCCTGCTCGGCTTCGAGGCGGTGATGAACCGAGACTACCCAGTGTTCTTCGGCACCCTGTTCATCTTCGGGTTGATCGGGCTGCTGCTGAACCTGATCGGGGACATCACCTACATGTTCATCGATCCGCGGATCGATTTCGAAGCGCGGAGGGTATGAGCATGGCCGCCGCCCCCGCCGATCGCGACCATCTGTTCCTGGGTCTCCGGCTTTCGCCGATCACCCGGCGCCGGCTTTACAACTTCCGTGCCAATAAGCGCGGGCTGTGGTCGCTCTATTTCTTCCTGGCGGTGTTCCTGATCACCCTGTCGGCGGAGTTCATCGCCAACGACAAGCCGCTCTTGGTCGGCTTCGACGGCCAGCTCTTCGTCCCCGTCCTGGTCGCCTATCCGGAGACCCGGTTCAACGGCGAGTTCCCGACCGAGGCCGAGTACCGCGACCCGTTCGTCCAGGAGCTGATCCTGGGCCGGGACGTCGATGGCGACGGCTTCGTCGAGGGGTGTGCGGCGGCCGATCCGGCCGAGTGCCCGCGCGGCTGGATGCTGTGGCCGCCGATCCGGTTCTCCTACGACACCATCAACTACGATCTCGACCAGCCGGCCCCCTCACCGCCCAGTCCGACCAACTGGCTGGGCACCGACGACCAGGCCAGGGACGTGATGGCCCGGCTGATCTACGGCTTGCGGATCTCGATCCTGTTCGGCCTGACCCTGACGGTCCTGGCCACGGTCATCGGGGTGATCGCAGGCGCGGTGCAGGGGTATTTCGGCGGCTGGGTCGACCTCGTCTTCCAGCGGATCATCGAGATCTGGTCGGCGATGCCGTCCTTCTTTGTCCTGATCATCCTGGCGAGCATCCTGGTACCGGGCTTCTGGACCCTGCTGGGGATCCTGTTGCTGTTCTCCTGGATCGGCAATGTCGGGGTGGTGCGGGCGGAGTTCCTGCGCGCGCGGAACTTCGACTACATCCGGGCCGCCCGGGCGCTCGGCCAGCCCGACCGGGTGATCATGTTCAAGCACGTGCTGCCCAACGCCATGGTGGCGACCATCACCTTCCTGCCGTTCACCCTGACCGCGTCGATCACCGCGTTGACCGGGCTCGACTTCCTCGGGCTCGGCATGCCGCCGGGCAGCCCGTCGATGGGGGAGATGGTGCAGCAGGGCAAGAACAACATCCAAGCGCCGTGGCTCGGTTTCACCGCGTTCTTCTCCTTGGCGATCCTGCTGTCGCTCCTGGTGTTCATCGGCGAAGCCCTGCGCGACGCCTTCGACCCGCGCAAAGCCGTCGGGGCGGTGGCTGGCCTGCCGGCCGGGACCGGGGCCCCGGCCCCGGTCAAGCCCGTCGCGACCACAGAGTCCCGTTCCTCCAAGGCCGCCGCCGAATGACCGAGCGTCCCGTGTCCACCGTCGCCGCTCCCATCCAGACCGAGGCGGAGAGCGGCGCGCCGCTCCTGTCGGTGCGCAATCTCCATGTGGGTTTCCGCCTGCCCAATGGCGACGTTCCGGCGGTCCAGGGCGTGTCCTTCGACCTCCGCAAGGGGGAGACACTGGCTCTGGTCGGGGAGTCCGGCTCCGGCAAGTCGGTGTCGGCCCTGTCGATCCTCCAGCTCTTGCCCTATCCGACCGCCCACCACCCGGCCGGGTCGATCCGGTTCCGCGGCCAGGAGATGCTGGGGGCCGACGACAAGGCCTTGCGCAGCATCCGCGGCAATCGGATCGCCATGGTGTTCCAGGAGCCGATGACCTCGCTCAACCCGTTGCACACGGTGGAGAAGCAGGTCTCCGAAGTGCTGTTCGTGCACAAGGGGCTCAGCAAGGCCGCCGCCCGCACCCGGTGCCTGGAGCTGCTGCGCCTGGTCGGCCTGCCCAATCCGGACCGGCGGCTGACCGCCTTCCCGCACGAGCTGTCGGGCGGCCAGCGCCAGCGGGTGATGATCGCGATGGCCCTGGCCAACGAGCCGGATCTGCTGATCGCCGATGAGCCGACCACGGCGCTGGACGTCACCATCCAGGCGCAGATCCTGGAGTTGTTGCACCAGCTTCAGGCCCGGTTCGGCATGGGGCTGTTGCTGATCACCCACGATCTGGGCGTGGTCCGGAAGATGGCCGACCAGGTCTGCGTGATGAACCAGGGTGAAATCGTGGAGTCCGCTCCGGCCAAGACCCTGTTCACCGACCCCCGGCACCCCTACACCAAGCGCCTGCTCGCCGCTGAGCCCAAGGGTAGGCCCAACACCCCGCCGGTCGACGGGGCGCCGATCCTGGTCGGGGACGCGGTCAAGGTCTGGTTCCCGATCAAGGCCGGTCTGTTCCGGCGCACGGTCGACCATGTCCGGGCGGTTGACGGCATCGACGTCACGGTGCGCCCCGGCCACACGGTCGGCGTGGTGGGCGAATCCGGTTCCGGCAAGACCACGCTGGGGCTGGCGCTGCTGCGTCTGATCGGCAGCCAGGGGTCGATCGCGTTCGACGGCAAGCCGATCCAGGGACTGCAGTTCAAGGACATGCGCCCGCTGAGACGGGAGATGCAGGTCGTCTTCCAGGACCCCTATGGCAGCTTGAGCCCGCGCATGTCGGTCGCCGAGATCATCGGCGAGGGTCTCGACGTCCACGGTCTGGGCGATGGCCGGGAGGAGCGGGAGGCGATGGTGGTCCAGGCGCTGACGGAGGTCGGCCTCGACCCCGACAGCCGCCACCGCTATCCGCACGAGTTCTCCGGCGGCCAGCGCCAGCGGATCGCGATCGCCCGGGCGATGGTGCTCAAGCCCCGTTTCGTGGTGCTCGACGAGCCGACCTCGGCCTTGGACATGTCGGTCCAGGCCCAGATCGTCGATCTGCTGCGCGACCTACAGGCCAAGCACCGGCTCGCCTACCTGTTCATCAGCCACGATCTGAAGGTGGTGCGTGCGCTGTCCGACGAGGTGATCGTGATGAAGGACGGCCAGGTGATCGAGCGCGGCTCGGGCGACCAGATCTTCGACGCCCCCGAACACCCCTATACCCGCGCCCTGATCAAGGCCGCCTTCGACCTGGAAGCCGTCGAGACCCAAGCCGTCGCGGGGTGAGGAGGAAGGGTCCCCGGGCGTCCCTCACCACCGCTTTAATGCCAGAGGCGCTGTGCCGCCTCCCCATAATGGTGGTGACGGCCATCGCGCCGGGCGGTAGTGAGGGGCGCCATGGACTCCGTGCCGCCTCCATCTCCTCAACATCCTTCGGCACCGGCACCGCCGGCGGCCGTGATCGCATCACCGCCCCGGATGCCGCGGCCCGCCCGCCCGCTGATCAGTCTGGTCGTCCCGGTGCTCAACGAATGCACCGCGATCGACCGGTTCATCGGTGCCGTGGACGCCGCCTTGCGCGACCTGCCGGTCCGATGCGAGATCATCTTCGTCGACGATGGCAGCTCGGATGAGACATGGTCGGTGATCCGCCGGGCCGCCGGGTCGGATGACCGCCTCCGATGTCTGCGCCTGGCCCGGAACCACGGTAAGGAGGCCGCGCTGACCGCGGGTCTCGATCATGCGCGGGGCGATGCCGTCATCCCCATGGATGTCGACCTGCAAGACCCGCCCGCGCTCGTGCCCGAGATGATCGAGCGCTGGCGCGACGGGTTCGATGTGGTCAACGCGCGACGTGCCGACCGATCGGGTGACGGCTGGGTGAAGCGCAGCACCGCCCGGCTGTTCTATGCGACGTTCAACATCCTGTCGCCGACCGTGAAGCTGATCCCCGACGTCGGCGATTTCCGTCTGCTGGATCGGCGGGTGGTGGATACGCTGCGCAGCATCCGCGAACGTAACCGCTTCATGAAGGGCATCTTTGCCTGGGTGGGCTTTGCCATGACGACGGTCGATTACCAGCGACCGGCGCGGCGCGACGGGGCGTCGAAATGGTCGACGTTGCGGCTTGTCGGTCTGGCGATGGACGGGATCTTCGGCTTCTCACCCGTTCCGCTGCGGATCATGCTGCTGGTCGGGCTGATCATGACTCTGCTGGCCTTTGCCTATGGCGCCTGGCTGGTGGCGCGCACCTTGATCTTCGGGATCGACGTCGCCGGCTATGCGTCCCTGATGACGGCGTTGTTGTTCCTGGGCGGCATGCAGATCGCGGCGATCGCCCTGGTCGGCGAATATGTCGGCCGTATCCTGACGGAAACCCAAGCCCGCCCGATCTACATCGTCAGCGAGACCGTCGGCCTCCCCGCCGCCGAGGCGGGCGACCGGTGATGCCGGGCGGACGCCTCCGGCGGGAAGTCGGCCGCGTTGCCCGGTTCGGCATCGTCGGTGTCGTCGCGACGGTGGTCCATGTCGCCGTGGCCTTCGCCGTCCTGGCGGTCGTCGGCCCCGTGGTGGCCGCGGTCATCGGCTTCCTGGCCGCCAACGGCGTTTCCTATCTGGGTCATCGGCTCTGGACGTTCCGCGAAACGCAGCGCTCGGTGATCGACGGTGCCTGGCGCCATCTGGTGGTCTCCGCCTTCGGGATGGGGATCAACGTCGCCATGGTGGCCTGTCTGGGCTATCTCGGCGCGCCGGCGCAGGCAGCGGTTCTGGCCGGTGCGCTGGTGGCACCGCCCTTGACCTATCTGGGCGCGCGGCACTGGGCCTTTGCCGTGTCCAGGCCTACGGCGATGCCCGGAGCCGATCGGCAGGCCCGGTGACGGCGCCGATTGCGATGCCGGTGTTCTCGCACCGCTCGTCCGACCGTGCGGCCCGGGTGGGGGTGCCGTGATCGGGCGTCTGCTCGGCGGTGTCCGGGCTCGCCCCCGCCTGTCGCTCGCGCTGCTGGCGCTGGGTCAGTTCCTGGCATGGTGGGCGGCCGCGGCCATGACCCAGGCGACCCTGCCGTTGGACATGATGGAGGCGACCGCTTGGGGGCCGGGGTGGCAACTCGTCTACTACAAGCATCCCCCCTTGCCGGCCTGGATGGCCGAGGCCCTGATCACCGTCGTCGGCCGGCGCGATTGGATGCTGATGGCGCTGGGCCCGCTGTTCGTCGGCGTGACGATGCTGATCGTGTGGCGATTGGCGATCCGGCTGCTGGATCCGGTCCGTGCGCTTGCCGCGGTGGCGGTGTTTACCGGCATCCTCTACTTCACGGTCTTCGCCGCTGAGTTCAATCACAACGTCGCGCTGTACCCGTTCTGGGCCGGCGTGATCGTCTTCGGCCATCACGCGCTGAAGCGGGGGGCGACCGGATCCTGGCTACTGGCGGCATTGTGCGCGGCGGTCGGCGTCTATGCCAAATACGCCATCCTCCTGCCGGTGGGGATGCTGCTGCTGATCGCCCTGGCCGATCCGGTGGCGCGCCGGGTCTGGCGTCGCCCGGGCCCCTATCTCGGCGCCATGCTCGGGCTGCTGGTGACCGGTCCGCATCTGTGGGCGCTGTGGCGGAGCGAGTTCGCCCCGCTGCGCTACGCCGCGTCCCGAGCGGTGAATGCGGATGGCTGGACCGATCACATCCTGTTCCCCCTCAACTTCGCCGCAGCACAGATCCTCGCGCTGCTGGGTGCGCTGCTGCTGGTCGGCCTGCTGCGGCTGCCTGGATCAGCTTACCGCGTTCGGATGGACTCATCTGAACGCGGTAAGCTGATCTGTTCTGAAGAGTTAGAGCCTCCTATCTGCGTCCGTTCGGACGCGAGATGCTCTAGCCGGGCCTCTCCCGCCCTGCCGGCGTGCCCGGTGGATCGGTTCGACCGGCGCTACGTGCTCGCGATGACAGGTGGGCCGTTGCTGATCACCATGATCGGCTCCGCCCTGACGGGTCAGGAGGCGCGCAGCATGTGGGGGGCGCCGATGTGGCCGACGGTGGGCATCGCCCTGATGCTGACCGTCGGTGCCGGTCCGCTGACCGGATCGTCGCTGCGCCGGTTCACGGTCGGCTGGGTGGGTCTGACCGTCTGCTTGCTGGCGGCCATGGTGGCCGGCACTCTGTTCGGGACCCACGTGACCGGGCGCGGCGACCGGGTCAACTGGCCGGCCGTCGCGGTGGCCGATGCCGCAGAGCGGGCTTGGCACCGCCGGATGGGTGAGGCTCCGATCGACATCGTGACCGGGCCGATGTGGAGCGCCGGCGCGGTGGCCTTCTACGGCACCGGTCGCCCGCCGGTCCTTCTGAACGGCGATCCGGCCCTCAGCCCCTGGGTCCCCGACGCGGCCCTTGCCGGTGGCGGTATCCTCGCGGTCTGGTGGATCCGGTGGGAGTGGCAGGAAGACACCGCTCTGCCCGATTGGCTCGGTCGGACGGGCCGGCAGTTCGTCCCTCTGGCCCCCGTCACCGTCCCTTGGGAAACGGGGGCGGACCTCCCTCCGGTCCGGATCGGATTGGCGGTGTCCGCTCCGCTCCGGTGACCCCGAGTGCTGAAGATAGTCGTTGCGTTCCGGCTGGGTTCTGCAGCGGCGCATCTGCTGTACTGGGCGTGTCGCGCTCCACTGGGGTTATGCGACCACGTTAAAAGACGCGGAGCCAGTCCGCAGGCCACCGGCTGTCGGCGGTTGCACCATGGCCGTGGATCACCAGACGGCTGGCTGAGATCGGGGGTCTGAACAGGTTCAGTTGTCGACCGCCAACCCTCATCTCCAGAAGACCAGCGCCATCCGCATCGAACGCGCGGATGGTGAAGTATCGCGGGTAGTCCTCGATACCCCATAACGGAATAGCGCTGATGCGGCCAATCTTGAAGCCGCGAACACGTCGCGTGTCATTGAACTCAACCTGAACCGCTTGTCCACCAGCCGGTTGGGCGGAGAGCATTGTGTAGGCGACACCTTCCTCCATGACGGATAGGCGGCTGTGGTAGGCGGCAAAGGCAAGCGCCGCCGCGAAGAACACCGTCGCGGCCATATGCGTCAGCGCCCGTCTCCCCAGGCAAAGCACCACCAGACCCAGCAGCACGCAAGCGCACCACAGCAGCAGGTGCAGCGCCCGACCATCATCGAAGACCATGACATTGCGAAGGGTGAACCGGTCCCACATCGCCCAAAGTGATGGGTTCAAGGGCAAGTTCAGATGATGATGTAGGGTGTCGTACGTGGCCGAATGGAAGCGATTGGTCAGGAAGTCATTCGGCCGCAGAAACACATAAAAAGCGTTCAGCGCCGTGATGGCGGCCAAGGGCAAGGTTGCGGCGGCTTTCCAGATCGGTGCGCCATGATGCCACCAGTAGGCCGCCCCGATGACGATGGCCGGCACAACGGCGACCCAGAAGCGCGCTGTATGGGATTCCGATGCAGTGCCCCACATCATCGTGGCCAGATAAGCGACGACGGCCAGAAGGCCAATCGACAAGATGGCATTGCCCCGGATGGTCCCGGCGATGAGACCTGCGAGACCCAATAGAGCCAGCGGGTTGTAGAGAATTAACCCATGCCTGTAGCCGAGGAGTTGAACCGCCAGCCGGTCCCCGAGATCATCCCATGACACCCTAACGGTTGCCCGCGAACTCCCCAGCAAGCTCCCCGATACGGCGTACTGGTATTGGGCGAACACGAAGACGACCACCCCCAGGATCGCCAACAGCACCGCCTGTTGCCACAGGCGTAGAGGACGTTCCCGCAGCACTCGGTAGGCTGTTGCCAGTCCTAAGACGATCACGATGCCCACACTACGCAAGTGGATGAAGGGTAGCAGGCAAAGCACGATGAAGATCACGATCACTGCCGTAGGCTCAAGCCGCGGCCGGGACAGCACGGCCAACCCGATCGCAAACAGGCTGAACAGCCAGATCTCGGCGAAGATGAGTTCGAGATAGAAGATCGTTGGGATCGTCAGGCAGAAGACGATCACCCACACGGCCGAGCGGAGCGGCAATGCGAGGTTCCGTAGGGCGGAAACCAAGGCGACGGCGCCGACCAGGCCGACGAGCACATGCGCGAACCGGGCACCGTCGAGTTGAAACAGACCGGCAAACGGCGCGATCAAGGCGGCATGGAACACCGAGTGAATGCCATGGCCGGCCGACAGGCCTCGGATGCCCAGATCGGCCAGCCACACGTCCCACTCGGCCTGCGGTAGCTGGAGATCACCCCGCAGCCAGATCGAGATGCTGGCGAAAAGGTACCGTGTTTCGTCACCGGTGAAAGTCAGGCGCGGTAGCAGCAACGACCCCACGGTGATCGCCATCACGACGATCGAAGCAGCGACGACGAACGGGTGCTCGTCGCGGAATCGGTGCGCAGCGGTGAGGGTAAACGAGAGTCTGATGCGCATGTAGGGTTCGCCCGCGGTATCGGGCTCTGTGCCGGATCGGGGCAGCGAGCCCCGATCCGGCATCGAGGCTCCTCGGAAATACACCGTTCCGCATACATGGAGGAACGAACGCCCGGTGTCGCGTCGTCGCCTCGGCGTTCGGATTGCCAAGCAGCGCGACGACAATCCCGGACCAGGTCTATGCCGCCGGTTGCGGCGCACGGGTGAGCGGGGGCTGGCGGAGTTCTTCCAGAGCGTGGCGGATGATCTGGATGGCAGAATACGGAAGCGACCCCGCCCTCGCGCCGGCGACCAGAACGTCCGGCCGGCCCGTGGCGGTGATCCCGGCCATCGCCACCGCCCCATTGCCGATCGCATCGTTACGGAGAACGGCTGAACGGTCGAGCCGCCTCGGTTTGGCCGGATCACAGATCATGCATGGCTTCGGCCGATCGACCCTTCAGACCAGCGGAAGGCGGGTTCTGGACTGCGATCGCCATACAACCCTATGACATGGAGAAACGGGCAGGTTGTGTCATCACCCTGCCCGCCGCATTCACCCGGTTACGCCGTCAAGCGGCGCGCGATCGACTGCTATCCGACCGTCACGCCGCCAGTCTGTGGGATTTGTTGAGCACGGCCTCGATTTTCTCGATCGCCTTGGCCTCGTCACAGCTCTCCACCGCGGCCAGTTCGCGGGCCAGGCGCTCCAGGGCCTGCTGATAGATCTGCCGCTCGCTATAGGACTGCTCCGGGGCTTCGGCGGGACGGAACAGGTCGCGCACGACCTCGGCGACGGCGACCGGGTCGCCGGAGTTGATTTTCGCTTCGTATTCCTGGGCGCGGCGCGACCACATGGTCCGCTTGACCTTGCTCGGCCCCTTCAGGGTCTCCATCGCACCCTTGAACCGGTCCTTGGAGCTGAGCTTGCGCAGACCGGAGGTGCGCGCCTTGGTGACGGGGACCTTGAGCGTCATGCGCTCCTTTTCGAAACTGATGGCGTACAGTTCCACCGTAATGCCGCTGACCGTATGCTGCTCCAAGCTCTCGATCCGGCCGACGCCGTGGGCCGGATAGACCACGTAGTCACCGACGCTGTAGTCGAGATTCGCTGCAGAGTTTGCCAAGGTTAGTCCCCACCTGTTGCGGCAACGGCCAACAGCCCGCCGATCATCACCATCGCGACGAAGGACGGTTCCAGATCGCTGAGCGTATGGTCAGACGGTCCGGGTGGCCATGCCAGTTCACATACTCAAGACGAACGACCCGATGGCACCCCGTGCGCCTGCATCCCGCGGAAGGCTGTCTAATCGTCGACGCTTCGAGCTAGGCATGGGATCGAGCTTGATCCTCTCCCACGGGATGGTGGCTTGGGTGAGTGCACCCGGTTCCGACAGTCGACGGTCGGGCCGCATCTCCCGGCAACCGACGCAATCCACCGCCCATCCGATCAATATACATCAACCGGCACCATTATTGAAGTCATGTGACGGTTGCATGGCGACGGGCGTCGGTCGGAGCGTCCCCGCCCGGCCGGCCGGGCGATCCCGGTCGGCGGGGCCGGCGCCGGGCTCGGCCTGCGCGCCGGATGACGGTGGCGGTCGGTGGTCTGCCGACATCCCAAGCCGCTACAGCAGGATCCAGGTGGCCAGGCCGAGAAAGCTCATGAACCCGACCACGTCGGTCACGGTCGTCAGGAACACGCTGGAGGCGACCGCCGGGTCCACCTTCATCCGGTCGAGGGCCAAGGGGATCAGCGTCCCGCTGAGCCCTGCCACCACCAGGGTGACGATCATGGCAAGCCCGATGACGCCGCCGATCAGAACGTCCTGGAACCAGGCCGCGGCGACGAGGCTCCCGATCGCGGCGAAGGCGAGGCCGTTGAGCACACCTACCGCCGACTCCTTGAACACCGCCTTGCGGGCGCGGCGACCGGTGATCTCCTTGGTCGCGAGCCCGCGCACCGTTACGGTGAGCGCTTGCGTGCCGGCATTGCCGCCCATGCTGGCGACGATCGGCATCAGCACCGCCAGGGCGACCACCTGCTCGATGGTCGCATCGAAGATCGAGATCACCAGCGATGCCACGATCGCGGTCAGCAGGTTGACGGCCAGCCACGGGAACCGGCTGCGGGTGGTCGTCCAGACCGCACTGCCGAGATCGTCCTCTTGCACGCCGCCCATCTTGAGCAGGTCGTCCTCGGCCTCCTCGTCGATCACTTCGACCACGTCGTCGAAGGTGATCACGCCGATCAACCGGCCCGCCTCGTCCACGACCGGGGCCGACACCAGACCGTAACGGCGGAAGATCAACGCGACCTCCTCCTGGTCGAGGGTGGCCGGGATGGTGCGCAGATCCTCCTCCTCGGCGATCAGGTCGGCCAGCCGCACCGACCGTTTGGAGCGCAGGAACCGGCTCAGCGACAGGCCGACCACCGGCCGGAACGTCGGGTCGACCAGGAACAGCTGGTAGAAGTCGTCCGGCAGATCGTCGGTCTGCCGCAGGAAGTCGATCGCCTTGCCGACGGTCCAGAACATCGGCAGGGCGACGAACTCCCGCTGCATCAGCCGCCCGGCGGAGTACTCCGGGAACGACAGCCCCTCCTGCAGCAGGCGGCGCGCAGCGACCGGCAGGTTCGACAGGATCGCCTGGCGCTTGTCCGCATCGAGATCGGTGATCAGGCCGAGCGCGTCGTCGGTATCCAGTTCCTTGAGCGCGCCGGCGATCTCGTCGGCGTCCAGGAGACCCAGCATATCGTCCCGTACATCCGCATCGAGATAGGTCAGCACCTCCCCGTCGATCCGCAGGCTCGGCCGGATGACGGCGACCACCGTATGCCGGTCATCGGGGTGCAACTGGGTCAGGAGGTCGGCCAGGTCGGCCGTGTGCAGGGTCGCGACGATCTTCTCGACCGTCTCCAGCCGGGCATCATCGATCGCGGTTTCCACCGCATCCACCACCTCGGGGTCGAGGCGGTGGGAGTGTTCGGTGGTCACGGCGTCGGTGTCGGTCGCAGGCCGCGGGTCCGCCGGCGGCGGGGCGTCGGACGCCGGTTCGGCGGGGTCGGTGCGACCGTCGCTCACGATTCGAGCTCCTCCAACGCCTGCAGGGTGGCCAGACGCGCTGCCGGATCCATCGGACAGACGTCCCCCGCCATCGCCGCATCGACGCTGGCCAGGGCCGTGACATTGACCAGCCCGCGGACCGTCACCGACGGGGTCACGACATGGGCCGGCCGGGCCATGCCCAACAGCAGCGGACCGATCGAGACCGCCTCATCCAGTATCTTGACCATGTTGAAGGCGATGTTGGCGGCATCCAGGCTCGGCATCAGCAGCAGGTTGGCCGGACCGGTCAGCCTCGACGCCGGGAAGATGCGGCGCCGGATCTCGTCCGACAAGGCCGCATCGGCATGCATTTCCCCGTCGATCTCGAGATCCGGGACCCGTTCGCGGATCAGCCGCAAGGCGTCCCGGGCCTTGGTCGCGCTGGGCAGGTCCAAGGTGCCGAAGTTCGAGGCGGACAGCAGGGCCGCCCGTGGTGTGATGCCGAACCGGCGGATCTCTTCGGCCGCCAGTGCGGCCGTCTCCGCCATATGCGCCGGCGTCGGGTCGGGATGGACATAGGTGTCCGCCATGAACACCAGGCCGCGCGGCAGGATCAGGGCCGACAGGGCGGCCGGCATCGACACCCCGGGCTTGAGCCCGATGATGCTGAGCGCGTGACGCAGATGCTCGCGGAACGGCCCGAAGCTGCCGCAGACCATGGCATCGGCTTCCTGCCGCTGCACCATCAGCGCGCCGATCACCGTGGTGTTGGTGCGCACCATCACGCGCGCCCGGTCGGGGCTGATACCGCGGCGGGCCAGGAGATCGTGATAGCAGGTCCAGTAGTCGTGGTAGCGCGGATCGTCTTCGGGATCGCACAGCTCGAAATCCTGGCCTTCGGCGAGCCTCAGGCCGAGCCGCCCGATCCGCGAGCCCACGACCGCCCGCCGGCCGATCAGGATGGGCCGGGCCAACTGTTCGTCGGCGACCACCTGAACGGCGCGCAGGACCCGCTCATCCTCCCCCTCGGCGTAGACGATCCGCTTGCCGACCTCCCGGGCCCGGGCGAACACCGGTCTCATCGCCAGGCCGGACCGGTAGACGAACTGCTCCAACTGCTGGCGGTAGACGTCGAGATCATCGATCGGCCGAGTGGCGACACCGGTCTCCATGGCGGCCTTGGCCACGGCGGGGGCGATCTCGACGATCAGCCGGGGATCGAACGGCTTGGGGATCAGATAGTCCGGGCCGAACTGCAGCGACTGATCGCCATAGGCGTTGGCCACCAGGTCCGAACCTTCCTGCAGGGCGAGATCGGCGATCGCATGGACGCAAGCGATCTTCATCGCCTCGTTGATCTCGGTGGCGCCGACGTCCAACGCGCCGCGGAAGATGAACGGAAAGCACAGGACGTTATTGACCTGGTTGGGGAAATCCGACCGGCCGGTGGCGATCAGCGCGTCGGGGCGGACCGCCCGTGCGGCATCCGGCATGATCTCCGGCGTGGGATTGGCCAATGCCAGGACGACCGGCTTGTCGGCCATCCTGGCGAGATAGTCCGGCTTGAGAACGTCGGGGGCCGAAAGGCCGACAAAGATGTCGGCGCCGTCGATGGCCTCCGCCAGCGTCCGGGCCTCGGTCCGTTTGGCGTAGCGCGCCTTGCGCGGGTCCATCAGTTCGACCCGGCCCTCGTAGACCACGCCGGCAAGGTCGGTGACGGTGACGTGATCGACCGGCAGGCCCATGTCGACCAACAGGTCCAGGCACGCGATCGCCGCGGCCCCGGCCCCGGCGGTGACCAGGCGGACATGTTCCAGGGTCTTGCCGACCACCTTGAGCGCGTTGGTGATCGCCGCGGCGACGATGATGGCGGTGCCGTGCTGATCGTCGTGGAACACCGGGATCGTCATCTTCCGCCGCAGGGCCGCTTCGATCTCGAAGCATTCCGGTGCCTTGATGTCCTCGAGATTGATGCCGCCGAAGGTGGGTTCCAGCGCCGAGACGACGTCGATGAACCGGGCCGGATCGTTGGCATCGACCTCGATGTCGAACACGTCGATGCCGGCGAACTTCTTGAACAGGACCCCTTTGCCTTCCATCACCGGCTTGGAGGCGAGCGGGCCGATCGCGCCCAGGCCCAGCACGGCCGTGCCGTTGGTGATCACGGCGACCAGATTGGCGCGGCTGGTCATCGCCGATGCGGCCATCGGGTCGGCGACGATCGCCTCACAGGCCGCCGCGACGCCCGGTGAATAGGCCAGGGCAAGGTCCCGCTGGGTGGTCAGCGGCTTGGTCGGGGTTACGGCGATCTTCCCGGGCGTCGGACCCCGGTGATAATCGAGTGCGGCCTCGCGGATATCGGTCGACTGGCTTTGCCCGGCGCTGCCCTTGGTCATGCTCATTCCCATCCGAACGGTGTGTTCCGATGGGGGAGGCCGCCCGCTCCCCCGATCCCGGTCGCGGACCCTCGCAGACCTGTCCGTCTATTGCACGTGTATCCTGGGTCTGACACGGATCGCGGCAGCACAGATCACCATGTTTCCACGCGCCGGGGTCAGGGCGTCCGGCGACCGGTCAGCGCTCCCAAGGCCCGTTTCCACGCCGGCGCGTCGGAGGACGTACCGGGCTCGGCCGGTGCAGGGGCCTCGGCGACGGCCCGCCGGGGCCCGTCGACGGGCGGGCGCCGTGCCGGGGTCGACGGTGGGGTCGGCGCGATCCGGGTCATGAACTTGTCGGGCCCGCCGCTCAGCAACAGGCTGATCGCGTCCGCCATGGCGTCGAGCAGCGGGTCGAGCCAGTCGGCATCGGCCTTGGCGAAATCGCTGAGCACATGGCCGTGTACCCGGTCCTTATGGCCGGGATGCCCGATGCCGATCCGTACCCGCTGGTAGTCCTTGCCGATGACGGGATCGATGTCGCGCAGGCCGTTATGGCCGCCATGCCCGCCGCCGCGTTTGACGCGGACCTTGCCCGGCGGCAGGTCCAACTCGTCGTGAAAGACGGTGATGGCGCCGGCGCCGAGCTTGTGGAAGCGCCCCGCCTCCCCCACGGCCAGGCCCGAACGGTTCATGAAGGTCTGCGGTTTGACCAGCAGCACCCGCGTACCGGCGATATGGCCGTCGGCGATCTCCGCGTTGAACTTCTTGCGGAATGGCCCGATGCCGTGGCGTTCGGCGATCCGGTCGATCGCCATGAACCCGACATTGTGCCGGTGCCCGGCATAACGGGAACCGGGATTGCCCAGACCGACGAGGATCTGCATGGCCGCGCAGCTCCTGCACGGGGACGGGGGTGGTGGCGGTAACGGTCGTCCGTGCCGCCATGCCACCACGCCTTAGCACGAAACCGCTCCGGTCAGCGACCGCTTTGCCTGGTGCCGGGTGCCCGGACGGCCGGGAGGGTGCAGACAGCGCCCTCCCGGGCCGATGGCACGGATCAGCCTCCGGCGTCGCCGTCCCCTTCGGCCGGTTCGGCCGCCGCCTTCACGCCACCGGACGGGGCGGCGATGGTGGCGACGGTGAAGTCGCGGTCGGTGATGGTGGGGGTGATGTTCGGCGGCAAGGTGACCGCACTGATATGGATCGTCTCACCGACGCCGAAGCCGGCCAGGTCGACCGTGATGTGGTCGGGAATATCGGCTGCCGGACAGTTGAGTTCGACCTCGTGGCGGACGACGTTGAGCACGCCGCCGACCTTGAGCCCCGGGCATTTGTCTTCGTTGATGAAGATCACCGGCACCATGACGGCGATCTTGGTGGCCCTGCTCACCCGCAGGAAGTCGACATGGATCGGGAAATCCATCACCGGGTCGAGCTGGACGTCCCGAGCGATGACCTGATGGCCCTTCTCACCGACCTTGACGTCGTAGAGATGGGTAAAGAACGCCGGGTCGCGCAGCACGCGATTGAAGGCGATCTCGGGAAGGTTGATCAATACCGGCGGCTCCTTGCCGCCGTAGATCACGCCGGGGATCATCCCGGCCCGCCGCGCCGCCCGGGCTGCCCCCTTACCGGCCCGATCGCGGGGTTCGGCGTCGATGACGATGGGTTGTGCCATCTGACCGTCACTCCTTGGCTCGCCGGCCCGGTGGCGTCCCGGCCGGCCGTGAAACGACAGCGCCGGCCTCCAGGGGTGCCGGCGCTTTTCGGCGGATCGCCGAAGGGGTGCTGTCTAGGCTTGCGGTCGGGGCGTGACAAGCCCGGCCGACCGCAGGGCACCCTTACGGGGGGGCGGTGTGGCGCGGAGGATCGGATCGCCGCCGGCATGCGGCGGTGGGGCGCGTGCCGGCTGGGCCGACGCGGTCGGCGCTGGCCGGAACCTCCGCTATCGCGCCGGCTTGTCGGATCGGACAAGGGAGGGATCGAGCCGCCTCGCGCCGCGTTGGCGACGGGCAAGCCGGCCGGCCGATCGCGTCGACGGTGCGGCGGATGCCCGGTCAGACGAACAGGCTCGACACCGACCGCTCTTCCGAAATGCGGAGCATCGCTTCCCCTATCAACTCGGCGATCGAAAGCTGCCGGATGTTCTGGGAGATCCGCACGGCTTCGGTCCCGGGGATGCTGTCGGTGATGACCAGCTCCTTGAGCGGGGAGTCGGCGACCCGTGCGACGGCGCCGCCGGACAGGACCCCATGGGTGACGTATGCCCGCACCGACGTCGCGCCGGCCTCGGACAGGGCTCTGGCCGCGTTGCACAGGGTCCCGGCACTGTCGGCGATGTCGTCCAGCAGGATGCAGTGGCGGTTCTCGACATCGCCGATGATGTTCATCACCTCGGACACGCCGGCGCGTTCCCGCCGCTTGTCGATGATCGCGAGGTCCGCGTCCACCCGCTTGGCGAGAGACCGGGCCCGCACCACCCCGCCGACATCGGGGGAGACGATCACCAGATCCGCACCGGCCTCGGTCGTGCGCTTGATGTCCCGGCTGAACACCGGCGCGGCGGCGAGGTTGTCGAGCGGAATGTCGAAGAAGCCCTGGATCTGACCGGCGTGCAGATCCAGGGTCAGGACCCGGTCGGCCCCGGCTTCGGTAATCAGGTTGGCGACGAGTTTGGCCGAGATCGGCGTGCGCGGTCCGGTCTTCCGGTCCTGCCTGGCGTAGCCGTAATAGGGCATCACGGCGGTGATGCGCTTGGCCGATCCGCGCTTGAGCGCGTCGACCGACACCAGCAGCTCCATCAGATTGTCGTTTGCCGGGTAGCAGGTCGACTGGATGACGAAGACGTCCTCGCCGCGGACGTTCTCCATGATCTCGACGAACACCTCCTGATCGGCGAACCGGCGGATCGTGGCCTTGGTCAGGGGTGCCTTCAGGAATGCGGTAATGGCCTCGCACAACGGCCGATTGCTGTTGCCGGCGATGATCTTCATGACGCGGAGGCCCTTTGGCGCTGTCGGTGACGCTCGCCCGTCGACACGAGCCCGCGAGACGCGCGCGGATATATCAGTGCCGTCTCAACACTGGCAATCGCTGAAACAGGACTGTCATACGCAAGCACCGCATGGTTAAGATACCGGGGGCGGAACCGGCATACGGGCGCGGTGGGACGGCGGGCGGATGCTTCATGTCGCGATGCAGGACACCATCAGCCCCAGCACCAGCACGAACATCATGGTCAGGATATAGGGCATCGCGGATCCGTCATCGGTGCTGCCGTGGCGTGTCGCGGCTCGACCGACCAGACATCGATCGCCCGGCTCGGGTTCAATCGGTGATCACGATGGCGCTGAGATTGCGGCCGTAATCGGGTTCACCCCGGAGACGGGCGCGACGATAGCTGAAGAACCGGGCTTCCTCCTGCATCGTGTCGTTGGGCGCCACCGCGACATCCGTCACTCCGGTGGCCAGCAAGCGGGCCGCGATGTAGGCGCCCAGGTCGAAGAACTGCCGGTCCCCGGCCGGTGCGAGAGAGAAGTGGACGGCATTGCCCGCATCCGCGGCCGTGAACCGGTCCTTGAACTCGGGGCCGACCTCGTAGCTGCGCTGGGCGATCCGCGGGCCGATCCCGGCCATCAGCCGGCTGCGCCGAGCGCCCAGCGCTTCCATGGCGCCGATCGTGGCTTCGACGACGCCGGCCAGTGCCCCCTTCCAGCCGGCATGGGCCGCACCGACGACCCCGGCCTTCGGGTCGGCCATCAGGACCGGTGCGCAGTCCGCCGCCAGGACGCCCAGCGCAAGGCCCGGCCGGTTGGTGACCAGGGCGTCGGCTCGGGGCGCGTCATCGGGTGCCCATGCGTCGGTCACCGTCACCACCGTGGCGCTGTGGACCTGATGGGCGGTGATCAGGGCCGCGGTGGGGGAGGCCATCTGCTGGAGGCAGATGGTGCGGTTGCGGGCGACGTTCTCCCGAGCGTCCGCCGAACCGAAGCCGCAGTTCTTGGAGGCGTAGAGACCGTCGCTGACGCCGCCGGCACGGGTGAAGAAGCCGTGCCTGAGCCTGGACACCTCGTTGAAGTTTCCCAAGGTGATCATGTGTCGGGCCCCCCGTGGCGGTGTTGTCCCGCATTCCGCTGGCGCAGATAGCGCACCGGCCACCCTGTTCCAAGCGGGACGACACCGCCCGGGCGGTCGGATCATGCCGGCATCCCCGCAGCGGCCGGACCGCCGGCTTCCGTGACGGCCAACACCTTGAACAGGCAGCCCATACCCGTGGGCCGCGGATCGGTCAGTCGGGCTGCGGCGGCGTCGATGTCCCGCTGCTGGACGGCGTCGGCGCGTGTCTTCAGCCGCTCGGTCCGGGTCTGGAGGCCGAGTGCGGACAGAAACGGTCCCTGCTCGACCGGTCCTTGCACCCGGAGCCCTCGGTCTCGGGCCACCCGGCCAAGGGCGGTGAAATCGACATGGGCGGTGAGGTCGGCCTCACCGGGCCGGGCCAGCGGATCGACGGGGCGGTGGCCGGCGACCGCCTGCAGCGTATCGCCGGCGGCGGGGCCGACATGGCCGTAGTCGATGATGAGAGCGCCGCCGCCGGCCGCGGCGATCCGGGCGGCCAGCATGTCCATGATGGCCGTGCCGGCCGGACAGGCCTCGACGAGGCTGCCGGCCGGAAGGGCGGTTTCATCCTGGCCGCGCAGACCGGCCACCGCGACCGTGCCGACCGGGCTCAACCCGAAAGCCAGGGTCTCGCCATCCGCGCCGAGCGCCACCACCCGCTCGGCCCAGCCCGTGTCCGTCCGCACGAACTGGCGGATGGGCAAGG
The DNA here is from genome assembly GCA_028281265.1 of Alphaproteobacteria bacterium. Classification (GTDB taxonomy): domain Bacteria; phylum Pseudomonadota; class Alphaproteobacteria; order DSM-16000; family Inquilinaceae; genus JANQKE01. The sequence goes on from JANQKE010000124.1 coordinate 42,928, forward strand.
CGTCGAAGAACTCGTTGGCGAACACGATCAACGGCCGGTCGACCGGCAATTCGGCCACCGTGTCGTGCCAGGTCAGTGGGACGCCCGCACCGGCCAAGGCGGCCCGCTGCCGATCCCTCAGGCGGGGGCTGCTTTCGACCAGGTGGACCGACACGGCCTGGTGAAACGCCGGCAGCACGCGGGCCGCCCGCAGCGCATCGGCCATCAGCGTGCCGCGGCCGGGGCCCAGTTCGACCAGCGCGATCCCAGGCGGCCGGCCCGCCCGGGCCCACCAGTCGGCCGCCCACAGGCCCAGCAGCTCTCCGAACATCTGGCTGATCTCCGGGGCGGTGACGAAATCGCCACCGCGACCGAACGGATCCCGGCACCGATAATAGCCGTAACGCGGGTGCTGCAGGGCCTCTTGCATGTATTCGGCGACCGTCAGCGGCCCCGTCTGCCGGATCCGCCGGGCCAGAGCGTGCCGGAGGCGAGCCCCGTCCGTCCCGCCGCCAGCCCCGGTCATGTGGCCGCCGGCCGCGGTGCCTGGCGCCAGGCCCACATGGCCAGGGCCACCCCGCCGACGATCATCGGCATGCTCAACAGTTGCCCCATGGTGGCGCCCAGCCACAGGAAGCCGAGCTGGGGATCCGGCTCGCGGACGAACTCGATCAGGAACCGACCGGCGCCGTAGCCGGCCAGGAACACGCCGGCGATCACGCCGGGGCGGCGGCGGATCGCCTCCCGCCTAGCCAGGATCGCCAGGATCAGGAACAGGATCAGCCCCTCCGCCACCGCCTCGTAGAGCTGGCTGGGATGCCGGGGCGCCGGCCCGCCGGTAGGGAAGACCACACCCCAGGGGGCATCGGTCACCCGACCGTAGAGTTCGGCGTTGACGAAGTTGGCGACACGGCCAAGGAAGATCCCGATGGGCGCCACCGCCGCGACGATGTCGCCGACCGCGAGCGGGTGGATCTTGCGGGCGAGGCCGAAGGCGAAAACCGCGACGATGATGCCGAGCAAGCCGCCGTGAAAGCTCATCCCGCCCTGCCAGGTGAACAGGATCTCGACCGGGTGTTGGAGATAGTAGGGCAGGTTGTAGAACAGGACGAAGCCCAGACGCCCGCCGACGATGACCGCGACGATCGCCCAGGTCAGGAAGGCGTCCATGTCCTGCCGGCTCGGCCGATCGGGCCCCCGCTCGGCCAGAGCCATCGCGTATCGCCAGCCCAGCAGGAACCCGGCGATGTAGGCCAGGGCATACCAGTGCAGATCGACCGGCCCGATCGACAGCGCGACCGGATCGATGGTCGGGAAGGGGATCGCAAACGGGGCCATGCTGTTTCCTGGACGCGGGACGGCGGATCGCAGGCGTGATATCGGGTCGCCGCACCCCGTTGCAACGCGCGGACACGGCACCCATAGTCGGGTCGGACCGGCATCCGTTCACCGGTCCTCCCCTTTTGCCCCCGCCGAGGACGAGAACCGATGGCCGCCGATCCCCGCATGCTCGACGATGTCGCCAAGGTCGTTTCCAGTGCGATGGGGACGGCGTTCGGAATGCGCGACGAGGTCGAGACGCGGATGCGGGCGCGGCTGCAGTCGGCGCTGAGCCGGATGGATCTGGTGACGCGGGAGGATTTCGAGGCCGTCCGAGACCTCGCCGCCAACGCCCGAGCGGAGCAGGAAGTGCTGGCCGAGCGGGTCGCCGCTCTCGAAACCAGGATCGACGAGCTGGAGACGGCCTTGAAAACGGTGACCGTGGCTCGAAAGGCCGCCCCGCGTCCCCGCGCAGGAACGGCCCGCAAAGGGCCGGCCAAGACGGCCCAACCCAAGACCCAAGACTGACGGCGTCTCGGTCGGTAGCGGGGGTCGGATACCGTCCCCGGACCCTCGAGGGTCAGACGTCTTCCTCCAGGATCGCCATCTGGAACTGGTAGGAGGTCTCGCCGTCCTCCACATCCTTGGCCATCAGGCCGATGAACTCGTCGTCGATATAGACCTCGACCGTGCCGTCCTTATGCATGCCCCGCCGCAGGACGATGCCGTCATTGCCGAAGGTACGCTGCAGGTAGCTTTGCAGTTTGGCCATTTCCTGCTGGGTCATGAGGTGTTCTCTCAAGCGTTTCCACGTCGGTCTGGATGACCGTTGTCGTGTCGGGGAGCTACGTGCGGCAGGCGCGGCTGTCCACCCCCACGCCAGTTTTCTTTGCCATCGCTTATGGCGCGCACTAAACCAGGGACCCACGCCCGTCCCCGCTTGCCGCGGCCGGGGTGCCCGTCCCGCCCCGAGCAGTGAGCCCGTTCCTCGATGCCCAGCACCGACAGCGTCGGTTCGGCCCCCGGACCCGCCGATGGCCCGCAATTGGTACGGCTGCGCGAGCGCATCGACCAGATCGATACCCACATCCACGACCTGCTGATCGAGCGCTCCACCGTGGTGGAGCAGGTGGCCGACGCCAAGGGCCGGCCCTCGCACGACGAATCGGGCGCGGTCTACATGCGGCCGGGCCGGGAAGCCGCGATCCTGCGACGGCTGGTGGCGCGCCACGATGGCGGTCTGCCGGTGGCCGTGCTGCTGCGTATCTGGCGGGAGATGGTGGGGGGCTTCACGCAGATGCAGGCGCCGTTCTCGGTGGCGGCGGTATGCGACGACGATCGCCGGGTGCTGTGGGATATCGCGCGGGACTATTACGGCTGCATCACCCCGGTGCTGGGTGTGGACAAGGCCAACGCCGCCTTGCGGGCGGTGATGGAGAACCGGGCCGCGGTTGCGGTTCTGCCGTTGCCTGAGGACGGCGATCCGCAAAGCTGGTGGCCGATGCTGATGGCCGGTGGCCCGTCGCCCCCCAACGTGATCGCGCGGCTGCCCTTCCTGAGCCGGCCGGATGGGATCAGCGCGTTCGCCGTCGCCCGCATCCTGCCGGAGACGACCGTGGACGACCGCAGCCTGATCGCGGTCGAGGTCGACCGCGATACCAGCCGCAGCCGGCTGAAGTCGGTCTTCGAGGCCGCAGGCTGGCCGGTGACCGCCATGTGGTCCACACCCCGCCCCGGCGAGCCGGTCTCCCTGCACCTGCTGGAAGTGACGGGGGCGCTGCATCGGGCGGATCCCCGTCTGTCGGACCTCGCCGGCCGGTTCGGCGATGCCGATGCCCGGCTGGTGCCGATCGGCGGCTACGCCACGCCGCTGACCGTTGCGGACGCCTGACGGGATCGATCCTCGGACCGCTTGGGGCCGATCCGGACCCAAGCCCGAGATCGCTGCCGGGCGACCCGTGCCTGTCGTTGCCCGTTCTTGCCCCCTACTGCCGCCCCCAAGACCATGGCCGATCGTCCGACCCCGCGCCCCGGCGTGCTTGATATCGATCTCTATGTCGGCGGGGAAAGCCGGGCCGTGCCGCATGCCAGCCTGGGCCGGACGGTTCGGCTGGCCTCGAACGAAGGCGCGTTCGGACCGAGTCCGTCGGCCAGGGCCGCCTATCTGCCGGTGGCCGAGGATCTCCACCGCTATCCCGACGGTGCTTCGGCCGACCTGCGTGCCGCCATCGCCCGGGTGCACGGGCTGGAGGCCGACCGGGTGGTGGTCGGCCACGGCTCGGATGAGCTGATCGCCAATCTGATCCGGGCCTATGCCGGGCCGGGAGACGAGGTGGTGCATTCGGCGCACGGCTTCCTGATGTACAGGATCAGCGCGCTGGCGGCAGGGGCGACGCCGGTTGCCGTGCCGGAGCGGAACCTGACCGCCGATATCGACGCCATCTTAGCGGCGGTCACGCCGCGCACGCGTCTGGTGTTCCTGGCCAACCCGAACAACCCGACCGGCAGTGTGCTGCCCTTGGACGACGTGCAGCGGCTGCAGGCGGGCCTGCCGCCGCCGGTCGTGCTGGTGCTGGACGGTGCGTATGCGGAGTACGTCAACCGCAACGACTACGATCCGGGGATCGGCCTGGTGGAGAGCTGCCCGAACGTCGTGATGACCCGGACGTTCTCGAAGATCCATGGCCTGGCGGCGTTGCGGCTTGGCTGGGGCTACGCGCCGGCGCCCGTGGTCGATGCGCTGAACCGTATCCGGGACCCGTTCAACGTCTCGCTGGCCGCTCAACGGGCCGGCCTGGCGGCGATCGAGGATACCGACTTCGTCGACCGCTGCCGCCGGCACAACGAGATCTGGCGGGACTGGCTGGCGGCTCGGCTCGCCAGCCTTGGCCTGATCGTCCATCCTTCGGCCGGGAACTTCGTTCTGGCCGATTTCGGCGGGCGGTCCGATGTGACGGCCGTCGCCGCCACGGACGGTCTGAGGGACCGTGGGATCCTGGTCCGTCGGGTGGCGCGCTACGGGCTCCCCCGGTGCTTGCGGATCTCCATCGGCCTCGAGCAGGAGATGGCGGCCCTGACCGATGCGATGGCGGAGATACTGGGATGACCGTACAGCCTTCGAGGGATGACCGGACGATACCCCCCGCGCTGCCGGTCTTCGACCGGGTCGCGATCCTGGGGCTCGGCTTGATCGGCGGTTCAGTGGCGCGGGCGGCCCGCAAGCATGTCCTGGCCAACGCGATCGTAGGCTACGACCGCGATGCCGGGGTTGGCGAGCGGGTGCGGCAGATCGGCTTCGTCGATCGCGTCGCCGATACGGCCCGGGATGCGGTCTCCGGGGCCGATTGCGTGGTGCTGGCGATCCCGGTGGGCGCTTGTGCGCCGGCGATCGTGGAGATCGCCGACAGCCTGATGCCGGGGGCCGTGTTGACCGATGTCGGCTCGGTCAAGGGGTGTGTGGTTCGCGACGTCGGTCCGCATGTGCCGCCGGGTGTGCATTTCATTCCCGGTCATCCGATCGCCGGAACGGAGTTCTCCGGCCCCGATGCCGGCTTTGCCGAGCTGTTCGACGGGCGGTACTGCGTGCTGACCCCGCCCGGTGCCGCCGATCCGGCCGCGCTCGCCCGCCTCACCGCGTTCTGGGAAGGCGTGGGGTCGACGGTGGAGGTGATGAGCGCGGATCATCATGACCGGGTGCTGGCGATCACCAGCCACCTGCCGCATCTGATCGCCTATACGATCGTTGGCACCGCGGCCGAGCTGGAAGAGGACATAAAGCAGGAGGTTATCCGCTTCTCCGCCTCGGGCTTCCGGGATTTCACCCGGATTGCGGCCTCCGATCCGGTGATGTGGCGGGATGTGTTCCTGAACAACAAAGAAGCGACGCTGGAGATCATCCAGCGCTTCACCGAGGATCTGACCGCGCTGCAAAAGGCGATCCGCCGGGGCGACGGTGCCAGGCTGCAGGACTGGTTCATCAAGACCCGCAGCATCCGGCGCAGCATCATCGAGGCCAAGCAGGCCTGACCCTCCTGTCACGATCGGAGCCCGTGCGGGTCGGCGGTGGCACGGGGATGGTGCCGCCGACCGGATCGCACGGTCCCGCAGCCCAGCTGACGCCGCATCAACGGTGGCGCCATACTGGTGATGCCGTCCGACAGGCCATGACAGTTGTTCAAGCAACATATTGCCCGACGACCCTACTATCGCAGGCCAAATCCATGCGAACGGATGTATTCGGTGGGTGGATACCAGTTCGCATTTTAGGAAGCGCTTTGCATTTTGCGAATGATCCTGCGTGGCTGACGGAGGGAGCACCTGCGTTCGTATAGAGCCGCCTGCCGGGTCTTGTCGGGGCGTTAACCGTTCCCGGCCCCGGCGCTGTCGCTCGATAGGCCGAGAATTCGTTGAATTTTAGGGAGTTTGGCGGCCCCCCGTGCCGCTAGCCGTTTGGTGTAACGGCTGGCGGCACGGGCATTGCCCTTGGACCTCACGGAACGCGGTCGGTGCATCCGACTGCCAAGAACCTGGAGGTCCAGAGATGCCCGGAACCCTCACTCCGCTTAGCACGTTCGGTTCGACGACCCGTACCTATGACGGGATCGACGACAGCGTAGTCCTGAATCATGACCCGCTCTACGAGATCGAAAACGGTACCCTGAGCTTCTGGTTCAAGGCGGCGGAGGTCGCGAGCGAGCAGGGCTTGGTCTCCAAGGATTCGTCCGGTTTCGATGATGGCGGGCACCTGACGGTCAGGATCAAGAACGGGGACGTTAAGGTCCGGCTGCAGTCCGAGGACCATTCGTACAATCTGAACGGCGGTGACCTCCAGGGGGGGGAGTGGCATCACGTCGCCATCAGTTTTGGTGACCAGGGTTTCTCACTGTGGGTCGATGGCCAGGAAGTCGACAGCACCTCGACCACGACGGACATCGCGCCCAACCACGAACCGTGGGTGTTCGGTGCCGAGCAGACCAACAGCGGTGACCTCGCCGCCGACCACCTGAAGAAGTTCTTCGAAGGAGAGATCGCGCGCGCAGCCTTGTTCGACGAGCAACTCGCCGACGAGGAGATCGAAGCGATCTTTGCCGCCGGCGAGGAGACGGAAGCCGGCGATGTGGATCCGGCGGATAGTTCCGACGATGACGACGACGGCTCCGACGACGATGACGACGGGGACGATGACGACGACGGCTCCGACGATGATGACGACGGGGACGATGACGACGACGGCTCCGACGACGATGACGACGGGGACGATGACGACGACGGCTCCGACG
>JANQKE010000019.1 GCA_028281265.1 Alphaproteobacteria bacterium
CGTCGTCGAATATGCCCGGGCATGTCCTTCCTCCTCGCTCCTGGCATCAGGGCCCATCCGCCTCGGCAGATCGACCCGGTATTCCCTGAAAACGCTCTAAAGCGGGACCGCCGCTCCGTCCGTTCAAGCCCCGTCACCCTTGAGTGAAGCAGGGGTTCGGGCGGTGCTCCCCGCAACCGGCACGATCCGCCCGACACCGCCCCGGCGCGGGTCACCGACGGCCGCCATCGCCCCGTCGGCGTGCCGACAGACCAGATGGACTCCGCCGAAATACATGCTCCGGTGCGGCCACCGGTCGGACGAGGTCGCTTCCGCCTCCGCCGCTGCCACCGCGGCATCGCTCCATCCCGGCTCGATGTCCAGGTGGCCGCCAGCCAGATGCAGCCGCGGCGCCTGCACCGCCGCCTCGGCGGCGAGACCGGCGTCGGTCAGATTGACGAGAACCTGGAGAATGGCCGAGCGGATGCGATTGGCCCCGCCACTCCCCAAAGCGGCGATGCGACCGTCCGGCCAGCATATGGCAGTCGGCGCCATCATCGAGCCCATCCGGGTGTCCGGCTGCCACTTGCCGATGCCGGCGGGGTTGATGTCCTCCTCCCCCAGCATGTTGTTGGGCATGAAGCCCAACACCGGATCCAGCCGCCCGGCCCCTTCGCCATTGGACACGGTGGCGGTGGCCACGCCGCCCTGATGGTCGACGATGCTGAGATGGCTGGTCCCGCGGTGACAGACCGGCCGACCCTGGCCGCAGGCGGCGCGCCAGCGGGCGAGCCGGTCGGGATCGAGCAGACCTTCCAGTGCCTGTGGAGCGTGCGGTTCCTCTTCGATCGCCCGTCGCGCCTCATCGGTAAGCCGCAGCGCCCGGGCGATCCGTGCCGCCCATCCGGGCGGAGGGTGCGGCTCCGTCCCCATCGGTTCGGCTGCCAGCACCTTGAGCATCTCCAGCCCGAAGGCGATGAGCAGCCCGCCGGTCGACGGCGGCGGATTGGTCCAGATCCGGGCGCCGGCATGGTCGATCGCCAGGGCCCGCCGGATTTCGGGGCGGTAGGCGACCACGTCGTCCATTGACAGATGTCCGCCCGACTCCCGGCACGGGGCCACCAGGCGCCGCCCGATCTCCCCATGGCGGTACAGGGCCTCGCCGTCGCGCCCCAACGCCTCGAAGCAGTCGGCCAGGGCCGGGTTCGGCACGCACTCCCCGGGCCGCAGCGTGGTCCCCGGGACGCACTGGCTTTCGAACAGGGCCCGGGTCTCCGGCGTGGCCAGGTAGATCGGCGCGACGATCTCCAGGATATGCGCCTGCAGCGCACTCATCGGCACGCCCGCCCGTGCCAGGCGGACCGCCGGCTCGACCAGCCGACCGAAGGGGAGACGGCAATGACGCCGATGGGCTTCGAAGAGGCCCGGCAGGAACCCCGGCGTCGCGGTCGTCCCGTGCCCGATATGGAAGGTCTGCGTCTTCGGGCCGTAATCCGCGATCGCCGGCTCGACATCGTCCTGGTGGTGGGGAAACGCCCGGACTCGGGGCGTCTGGCAGAAAAAGTCCAGGATCTCGGCCGGTCCCTCCGGCGCCCGGGTGAGCAGGAACCCTCCCCCGCCCGGCCCGCAGAGCACCGGTTCCGCCACGCACGCCGCCAACAGCCCGGCCAAGGCCGCATCCGCGGCATTGCCGCCATCGGCCAGAATCTCGGCCGCCGAGTCCGCGGTGGCCAGATGGCCCGCTGCGACCCCCGCCGTCACGCGTCCCCTCCGCCTCGCGCCCTCAACACCTTGACACCTCTCGGAGAGTCCCGGTCCGGAGCAGGCGGTGAACGTCCGGGCTCACGACAGCCATCGCACTGTCAATTGGAATTGACATCACATGCTGTCTAACAGGATTGATTTTCCTCAACGCCGAAGGCCCGTCCTATGTTACGGTCTTTGTCGGGTGGACGTGCTCCACCGTGCCCGGCGGGCGGGAGGGACCCAGTGGGGGAAAGGGTCTCGACCACCCGCCGGGCTTTCTATAGGGAGATCGGAACGGCGCAAGCGCGATGGCGTCGAAGGGGATACCAAGGTGCGATGAGCAAGGCTCATCGGGACGAGGCAAGCGCGACGGCGCGCCCGAGCAGGTGTGAGGCAAGCCCCACGGGGCGCTTGAACGCTAGATCAACCTGCGTTCAGATGGATTCATCTGAACGCAGATAAGTTGATCTATTTCAAAGATCTAGAGCATCCTGCGTCCGTTAGGACGCAGGATGCTCTAGATCGACCTGCGTTCAGATGGACTCATCTGAACGTGGATAAGATCCTCTCTAAGGACGGTTTGAGGTGAGGTCACCTCAGCGCGCAGTCGGTGTAAGAGCCCGATAGATGGTTGCCGATACTTCCCGTCCGAGGGCGGCTGGTACACCCCGCGAGCACCCCCCGTCCCGGCTGGAACGGATGATCGCGCGGCTCGAGGCCCAAGCCGAGGCGTTGGACCGTGCCTGCGCGCTGGTCCGTCACCGGACGGGGCCGGTCCTGGAGGTCGGCCTGGGCAAGGGGCGGACCTACGATCATCTGCGCACCTTGCTGCCGGGGCGGGAGATCTGGTGCTTCGACGGCTCCCTACACGCCCCGCCCGCTGCCCGGCCGCCCGCCGACCGGCTGGTTCTGGGTGACTTCCGGGAGACCTTGGTTGCGGCCCGCGGCCGGCTGGTCCCGGCCTGCCTGGTTCATTGCGACTTCGGCACCGAAGATCCCGGACGGGACCGTGCATTGGCGGAGGCGCTTGCCGCCCCTATCGCCGCCCTGGTGGCGCCGCGTGGCCTGATCGCTTCCGACCGGCCATTGCCGATCGCCGGCGGGACGGTCATCTGGCGGTCCTCCACCGGCTTCGACTACACCTTGATGCGGGTGTGACGGCCCAGGCGGGAAGAGCGGGAACCGAAGGCTCGCCCCGCCCCTATCCGACCTCATGTATTCAAAGATCTAGCCTGGAAATCTCAAAGGATTAGGTGCATTGGGGCTTGAGAACTGAGAAACTTGTTTTGTGAGAACGAGTTACCAGCGATCAAGGAGTTCCC
>JANQKE010000043.1 GCA_028281265.1 Alphaproteobacteria bacterium
CGCTCATGCGACCTCGGCCCAGCACGGGACCGCCGGTGCGGCGCCTGCCGCCGGTCCGGGATCCGCCTCGCCGGTCGCTGCGGCCACGATCGTCGTGCCGATCTATAACGGCGTCGACCTGCTCGACGAATGCCTCCGCCGCATCGAGGCACACACCGATCGTCCGTGGCATCTGGTCGCCATCGACGACGCCTCGCCGGATCCCGCCGTTCGGGAGACCCTACGATCCGCCGCCCGCCGACTGGGAGACCGCATGACGGTCATCGAGAACCCGGTCAATAGGGGGTTCGTGGTCAGCGTCAACGAAGCGCTCAGGATCGCCGCCGATCGACCCGGCCACGTCGTCCTTCTCAACACGGATGCGTTCGTGCCGCCGAACTGGCTCTCCAGGCTGCTCGCCCCCATCGAGGCCGATGCCGGCGTCGCCAGCGTGACGCCGATGTCCAATGACGCGGAGATCTTCTCCGCGCCGATCATCTGCCGCCGCCAGAATCTCGACGGCCGGCATATCGACGTCATCGACGCGGTCGTCCGCCCCATCGACGGCGGTGCGGTTCAGGCCGACGCCCCGACCGGAGTCGGTTTCTGCATGGCGATGAACATCGCCTTCCTGCGCCGGGTGCCGCAGTTCGATACCGCGTTCGGACGGGGGTACGGCGAGGAGGTGGACTGGGCGCAGAGGGTCCGCCGGCGCGGCGGCCGTCATGTCGGCATCGGCAATCTGTTCGTCGGTCATGTCGGCGGGGCGTCGTTCGGGGATGCGGCCAAGCGGTCCCTGTTGCAAGCCAATGGTCGCATCATCTCCCGGCGGTACCGCCGCTACGATAGCGAGGTTCAGGAGTTCATCCTGCGCGACCCGCTGCGGACGGCCCGCATCATCCTTGCGGTGGCCTGGGCGGGAGCCACCCAGGCCCGTCCGATACCGATCTATGTCGGCCACTCCTGGGGTGGCGGGGCGGAGATCTATTTGCAGAGCCGGATCGCCCGGCTGGCCCGGATCGGACGGCCCGCTCTGGTCATCCGCGTCGGGGGATTGAAAGGGCTGTCGATCGAGTTCCATCATGCCGGTACCCTGCTGACGGGCTGGGTGGATGCGGTCGAGGAGGTCGAGTATCTGGCGGCGTTGCTCCCTCGGCGGACGCTGATCGTGTCCTGCCTTGTCGGCGCCGACCGGCCCCTGGCCCTGTGCGATCACCTGGCGAGGCTGGCCGCGGTCGCCGGGACCCGGCTCGAGGTCCTGTTCCACGACTATTTCGCCGTGTCGCCCAGCTACACCCTGGTCGATGGGGATGGCGTCCATCGCGGGGTGCCGGATGTCGACACGAACGATCCGGCCCATCGGTACGATGACAGCGGCCGGATCGAGCCGATCCCGCTGGCGGTCTGGCAGGATCATTGGCGCGCCTTGCTGGCGGTGGCGGACCGGCTGACGGTGTTCTCCCGCGCTAGCCGGGATCTCGTGCTCCAGGCCTATCCGGCGTTCGCCGACCGCATCCGCGTCAAGCCGCACCGTCTGACGGTCCGTCCCCCTCCGGTTGCACGGCCACGGCATTCCGTCGTCGTCGCCTCGCTGGGCAATCTCAGCCGGGACAAGGGAGCGGCCGTGGTGGCGTCGCTGTCCGAAGCCCTGGCGGAAGACCCCGCCCGCCGTCTCATCCATATCGGTGAGATCGATCCGGTCTATCGCCTGCATCCGGACAGCCCGGTGCTGGGTCCATACCAGGTGGCGGAGCTCTCGGCATTGGCCGAACATCATGGGGTCACCCATTGGCTGATCCCGTCGGTCTGGCCCGAGACCTTCTCCTTCACCACCCATGAAGCGCTCGCGACCGGTTTGCCGGTGCTGTGCTTCGATCTGGGTGCGCAGGCGGAGGCGGTCGGGCGCGTCGATGCCGACTGGGTCGTGCCGTTCGACCCCGACGATCCGGTGCCGGCACTGCTCGCCAAGATCACAAGCCTCGATTCCGAACCTTGTCGGGACGACACGGCAGCCTGAGACCGCTCATCTTTACCTTATGGCTCCGTTGGTCCTTCTGCGAGAAGGAACTGCCGCCGGTGCCCCCGGGAACCCGGTCAGGGGGCGGCGGTCGCCAGGAACGCGGCTGCCCGGCTCATCGCATCGGCGGTGGTTTCGGGGTCGAACTCCAACCAGGATGCGTTGCCGCGCTCCTGCTCGTCGAACCCGTGATCGATGCCGGCAAAGACATGGACGGTGATGGGCCGGCCATCGGCGGCGAGCCGTCCGGCGGTGCCGAGGCACTCCCCGGTCGGCACGATGCTGTCTTCGCCGGCGAGCAGCATCAGGGTCGGAACCTCCGACGGCCATCCCCGGTTCCGAGCGAGATTGCCGAAGCCGCAATAGGGGTACACCAGCATCACCGCCTCGAGCCCTTCCAGGCCGCGGCGGATGGTCGAAGGGTAGGCGGTGCGCAGGCCGATCGGCAGATCCCGCGGCGGATCGAGCGCCAACATGTCCATGATCGCCCAACCGCCATGGGACCAGCCGGCCAATACGATGCGCTCGGGGTCCGCGAACGGCATCCGCTTGACGTCCTCGAACGACACGAGGACATCGCCGGCCCGCTGCCGTCCGGTCAAACGCAGGCCCATGCACACCGGCTGGCTGTCGCGCCGGTTGTCCCAGCCGCGCGGGGCCAGGCTGTCAACCGCGACCGAGGCGTAGCCGAGTTCGTGGAAGAAGGCCTGCCAGCGGGGCATCGCGTCCTTCAGCCCGCCGCAGCCGTGAAACAGGATCACCGTCGGGAACGGACCCTCGCCCTCCGGAACGACGATCCGATCATGGGGTCGCAGCCGATCGGAAAGCTGTTCCGGTAGCAACGGCTCGACATGCCAGCCGCGCCAGAAGCCGACCACCCCCACGCCGCCGAGCGCCACAAGCCCGATGAACCCGATCAACAGCCAGCGCCAGCGGCGACGGATCATGGGCGTCCCTTGTCTCTTCACCGCCATGGCGGCGTGCCTCTCGACACCGTCACTGTGCGGCCGGTGCGGTCCCCTCGCAACCCGCGTCCCGCGACGACCCGCATCGCGCCGGTTTTCCCGCACCCCCGGACTGAGATATACCTTGAGCCATGGAACAACACTGGATCGATCCGCTCGACGCACCGCCCGCGCCGGCCGGCGCGGGTGCCCGCTTCGCCTATCTCGATGCACTCAACCCGCAGCAGCGTCAGGCGGTGGAGACGTTGGACGGGCCGGTACTGGTGCTGGCCGGCGCGGGTACCGGCAAGACCCGGGTACTGACGACACGCCTGGCCCATCTGCTCAACACCCGGCGCGCCTTTCCGAACCAGATCCTGGCCGTCACCTTCACCAACAAGGCCGCCCGGGAGATGCGGGAGCGGGTCGCAAGCCTGCTCGGCCAGCCGGTGGAGGGCTGGTGGCTGGGCACGTTCCATGCGCTGGCGGCGCGCGTGCTGCGCCGTTACGCGGAGTTGGTCGGGCTGAAGTCCAACTTCTCGATCCTCGACACCGACGACCAGATCCGCCTGCTGAAGCAGGTGATGGAAGCCGAATCGGTCGACGGAAAAAGCTGGCCTGCGCGGCTGATCCTGTCGACGATCGAGCGTTGGAAGGACCGCGGCCTGACCCCCGATCAGCTCAAGCCCGAGGATGCCGGCGACATCGCCGGGGGCCGGCTGGTCACCCTGTACCGGCGGTATCAGGATCGGTTGCGCACGCTGAACGCGTGCGACTTCGGGGATCTGCTCCTGCACAATCTGACCCTGTTCAAGCATGTCGAAGAAACCCCGGACGGCAAACGCTATCCGGTGCTCGAGGCGCTGCAGGCGCGGTTCCGCTACCTTCTGGTCGACGAGTATCAGGACACCAACGTCGCTCAGTATCTGTGGTTACGGGCTCTGGCGGCAAAGCATCGGAACATCGCTTGCGTCGGCGACGACGACCAGTCGATCTACTCCTGGCGAGGGGCGGAGGTCGGCAACATCCTGCGGTTCGAGACCGACTTCCCCGGCGCCGTCGTCGTCCGGCTGGAGCACAATTACCGGTCCACCGGCCACATCCTGGCTGCGGCCAGCGGCATGATCGCGCACAACCAGGGTCGGCTGGGCAAGACCCTGTTCACCGACGCCGACCAGGGCGAGCCGATCTCCGTCCACGGCGTATGGGATTCGGAGGAGGAAGCCCGTACCGTCGGCGAGGAGATCGAGGATCTGCAGCGACGCGGCGCACCGCTCAACCAGATTGCCGTGCTGGTACGGGCCGGCTTCCAGATGCGTGCCTTCGAGGAGCGCTTCATCACCTTGGGTCTGCCGTACCGGGTGATCGGCGGTCCGCGCTTCTACGAACGGGCGGAGATTCGCGACGCGCTCGCCTATCTGCGGGTGATCCACCAGCCCGACGACGATCTCGCCTTCGAACGGATCGTCAACGTGCCCAAGCGCGGGCTGGGTGCGGCGACCCTCAAGCTGGTCAACCAGGTGGCGCGGGCACGGGGCGTGCCGCTTACCGTCGCCATCGCCGAGTTGGTCGACAGCGACGAGTTGAAGCCGAAGCCGCGCACGGCCCTGCGAAGCCTGCTGGCCGATTTCGTCCGCTGGCGGGATCTCGCCGCCACCGGTCCGCATCCCGACCTTGCCGGGCAGGTCCTGGACGAAAGTGGCTACACCGGCATGTGGCAGGCGGACAAGAGCCCCGAGGCCCAAGGTCGGCTCGAGAACCTCAAGGAGCTGGTCACCGCGATGGGCGCGTTCGACAGCCTGGGCGGGTTTCTCGAGCATGTCTCCTTGGTGATGGACGCCAACGAACAGGCCGATGGCGACAAGATCACCCTGATGACCCTGCATGCGGCCAAGGGACTCGAATTCGACAACGTCTTCCTGCCGGGGTGGGAGGAAGGGGTCTTTCCCAACCAGCGCGCCATGGACGAGACCGGTGTCGCCGGGTTGGAGGAGGAGCGCCGTCTGGCCTATGTCGGTCTGACCCGCGCGCGGCGGCATGCGACCGTGCTGCACGCCGCCAACCGGCAGATCCGCGGGCAGTGGCAATCATCCCTGCCCAGTCGTTTCGTCGACGAGTTGCCGGAACCCCACCACGAGGTCAAATCGTCGATCCAAGGAGGAGGGGGCAGCGGTCTCGCCGAGGCCGGGTTCGGCTACCGCACCGGCGGCTCGGGCGCTCGGCTGGATTGGGAGCGGTTGCGCAGTCGGGCGGCCGGGTTCGCGAGCCGCCGGCCGCCGGTGATCGACGACGCCCCCTACACCGTGGCGCCGCGGTCGCGTCCGGATCAGGAATATGCGGCCGGTGCCCGCGTGTTTCATCAGAAGTTCGGCTACGGGACCGTGCGCACGGCGGATGCCGGCAAGCTCACCATCGACTTCGATCAGGCCGGAGAGAAGCGGGTCATGGACAGCTTCGTCGTCCCGGCCGACCGTGTCTGACGCATCCCGTCTTTGAAAGGCTTCCTCAGGATACGGAAACAGGATCGATCCTGAGATGTGGTGAGACACCTCATACCAGAATATGCTGAACAAGGCTCATCACGACCTGGCAAGTACGGTCCGCGCCGGCGCTTGTGCGAGCCTCGCCTCGCATGGTGCTTGAAGGCAGGACCCTTTGAGATGAGGTTCCCTCAGCACAAGCCGGTGTCATCTGCGCCGTTTCCGGCGCAGGGTGCTCCGGGACCGGTTTGCAGGGCGGGGCGAAACACGCCGGTCCGCCTGTCGAACGGGGTGGCCCCTGCACATCCGGTTGCATCACCGGTCATCCCGGTCTGCGAACCCTTGGATCTGCTGTGCACGTTAACATCGGTTAACGGATCGCTAAGAAATACGTGTCAATTATGAGGCGATGAAATGGTCTGCCGCCATAACTCCCGCTTGCGATCGCAGCCGTGCCGATCGGCACGGCTGCACCATGGCACGTGCCTATCCTGCACCTCTCGCCAGCCATATGGGATGGTCTTGCGTTCAGGCGGATCACAGCATAGCGAAAGGCGCCGAGGCTGTGCCGGATATGAATCTGAGCCAGTTCCTTGCATCGCCCTTGGATCTGTTCGCGGTGATCTCGCCTGACGGGACCTTCGTCTGGCTAAGCGAGAACTGGCCGCGGGTGCTCGGCTGGTCGCTCCCGGACATGCTGGGCCGAAACGCAGCGGACCTGATCCATGGAGACGATCTGAACCGGACCGTGTCATCGGTCGTCGGCCTGACCCGGGCCGGCGACGACATCGGCTGTTTCACCAACCGCTGCCGGACCAAGCCGGGCGGTCACCGCTGGTTGGAATGGTCGGTGCGCGAGGCCGACAACCTGATCTATGCGACCGCGCGCGATGTGACCGACCGGGTCGAACGGGACATCCGCCTACGCACCCGCACGCGGCTGCTCGAACTGGGTGAGGGTCTGGCGGGTCTCGGCCATTGGGTGCTTCACCTGCCGGACTACCATCTCGAATGGTCGCCGGAGGTGTTCCGGATCCACGGGCTCGACCCGTCGCCGCGGGCACCGGGTATCGACCGGGCCATCGGGTTCTATCATCCCGAAGACCGTGCCGCCGTCGCCGCCATCATCGAACACGCCATCGACGCCGGAGAAGAGTTCTCCTTCGTCAAGCGGCTTGTGGGTGCCGATGGCCGGCTGCGCTACGTGTCCTGTGCCGGCTGTGTGGACACCGACGAGACCGGGATACCGCGATCGGTCTACGGCGTGTTCCGCGAGGTCACCGACGAGATCCGTGCCGAATCCCAACTGCGCGAAGCCAAGGACACCGCCGAGCGGGCCAGCCGCGCCAAGTCGAACTTCCTGGCCTTGATGAGCCATGAGCTACGCACACCGCTCAACGCCATCATCGGTTTCGCCGAAATGATCCGCGACGGTGTCCTCGGGCCGATCGAGAACCAGCGCTATCGCACCTATGCCGGAGACATCCACCGCAGCGGCACGCTGCTGCTCAACCTGGTCAACGACATCCTGGACCTGTCGAAGATCGAGTCCGGGCGGTTCGATCTGACGGCTGAGGAGGTCGATGTCGGCGAGGTGGTCGCCAATGTCGTTTCGACCTTGCGCCTGAAGGCGCGGCGGGGCGGCGTCACGGTGACCAACTCGGTCGATCCCGGCGTGCTTCATGCCGTCACCAACCCCCGCGCCCTGGAACAGGTGATGATCAACCTGGTGTCCAACGCCATCCAGTACAGCGATGTCGGCGATGCCGTCGCCATTGCGGCGGATGCAGGCAACGGCACCCTGACCCTCACCGTCGCCGACGAGGGCTGCGGCATCCCCGAAGACCGGCTGGCAACTGTGATCCAGCCGTTCGAGCGTATCGACAATCGGGTCGACTCCAGCCACGCCGGGACCGGTCTGGGCTTGGCGGTCGTACACGGGCTGGTCGAGGCCCAAGGCGGCCGGTTGAGCATCGACAGCAGGGTCGATGTCGGCACGACGGTGACGGTGACCCTACCTCTCAAACCAGCGCGATAGAGCCTCCTGGGTCCGAACGGGCGCAGATAAGAGGCTCTCCCTCTTTGCAGTCGATCACCTCATCGACGTTCGGATGATCCCATCTGAACGCAGGTTGATCGAGCGGCCACGATACCGGTACCGCAGAACCGGGGCCGCCGGATCACCGCCTCACAGAGCCACGTCACCTTCCACGACGTCGCGCAGAGCCTCGGGGTCGAGCACCACGATCGTGCTGCGGCGCAGATCGATCCAGCCCTCCCGGCGCCAGCGCTGCAGATGCTTGTTCACGCTTTCCCGCGTGCCGCCGACCATCTGGGCGATCTTGTGCTGCGGCAGCTTGATCTCGGCCTCGGGATTGCCGATGCCGCTGGTCAGGCTGAGCAGCTTCTTGGCGAGCCGGGCCGGAAGCGACAGGAACGCCACATCCTCGATCTGCTCGTTGGACGATCGCAGCCGCTGACACAGCAAGGTCAGCAGATGCTGGGAGAGCTGCGGTTCGGCACGCAGATATTCCTGGAACTCCGACCGTCGGACCATGACCAGTTCGGTCGCCATGGTGGCGGTGGCATCCGCCGAGCGGGCCTGGCCGTCGAGCAGGGCGATCTCCCCGAACACCTCGCCGGGGCCGGCGATGTTGAGCACCACCTCCTTGCCGTCGGCCGAGGTGATCGAGATCCGCACCGCGCCGGACAGGATACCGTACAGGGCATCCCCGGGATCGCCCTTGCTGAACAGCAGCTCCTCGGTCTCCAGCCGGCAGGTCACCGCCATCGCGACGATCCTGGCCTTGAGGCCGTCCGGTAAGCCGTCGAACAGCGACAGCGTTTCGATCAGGTCTCGCTTGGTCGGCTGGGGAGGGCGCAGGCTGTCCCCTGTCATGGATCGGTGTCCTCTTGCGGCTAGAGCGTTTTCAGGGAATGCCGGCACACGCCAACCCGAAGGGCCGGGCGGATGGGCCCTGCTGCGGCGTCGCTCGTCGTCGAATAGGCCCCGGCAGGGCCCATCCCCCTCGGCAGATCGGCCCGGTAGTCCCTGAAAACGCTCTAGCCGCTGGTCGGCGGCACGCCGGCGTCGGCCTGCGGCGGGCCGTCGCCGGCGGGCACGGCATCCGGAGCGGACCGATCGGGGAAGCTGATCGGCTGGCCCGGGCGCAGCCGCTCGTTGCCGCGCACCACCACTAGCGTGCCGGGTTCCAGACCGGACAGCACCTCGAACCGGTTGCCCACGGCAAGGCCCAGGGTCACCGGCCGGATCTGGGCGGTACCGTCGGTGGCGGCGACGTAGACGATGGCACCCTGCGGGCCGTTGATCACCGCGTCCTTGTGGACGGACACGATCTCGCGCTCCTCACCCACCGGGATCAGCACGGTGGCGGTCTGGTTGCCGGCGATCGGCTTGCTGGTATCCCCGAAGACGGGGGTGAAGCGGGTCACCCGGGTTCGGGTCAACGGGTCCTCGACCGGGATCGCGGCCCGCATCACCGCCTCGTGGACCGTGCCGTCGTCCAGTTCGACGGTCACCAGCATGCCGTCGGCCAGCCCTTCGAACCGCTCGGACGGGATCGAGGCTTCGACCTCCAGGTCGCCGTCATTGACCAGGGTGACCACCGGATCGCCGACCCGGAGATACTCGCCGACATGGGCCGCGCGGTTGGAGATCACACCGCCGAACGGCGCCGTGATCGTCGCGTCGTCCAGGTCGAGCTGAGCTTCCGCCAGATCGGCCTCGGCTCGGGTCAGCCGGGCCCGGGCGGCGCGCACCTGCTGGCGCGCCTCATCGAACCGGGCCTGGTTGAACGCGGCACTGCCGGACAGCCCTTGCAGCCGGTCGAGCGCCTCCTGCGCGATCGACACGCTGGCCTGCGCCTCGGCACGGGAGGCCTCGAACCGGGCCACGGCGGATTCCAGCCGGGCGGTGTCGATCTGGATGATCGGATCGCCGCGGCCGACCCGCATGCCGATATCGGCGAAGACGGTCTGCACCACCCCTTCGACCTGTGTGGCGATCACACTGTCCCGGGCGATCACCCGGCCCAGGACGGGGGTGGTCTGGCGCATCACCTCCTCGATCACCGGATCGACCCGCACGCCGGCGGGGCCCTCTTGCGCGCCGGCCTGTGTCGGCACCAGGCTCAGGGCCAGGACCAGGGTCAGAACGAACGCATGACCATGGCGGTACAGCGGGCGCATGGGGCAGGTTCCTGTCCATCGGTGATCAGGGGGCGATCGGGGCCTCAGGGCCCGCGACCGCCAGACAGATTGATGAATCGCCGGTGGCGTCAACCGCCGTGCCGGCCAGCGTGCCATGCACTCGGCGCGGAAACTGTGAACCGCCTTACTATCCTTGCTGCATGAAAACCTGCGGGCGATCGCCCGGCCGCGATCGATCGGCCCCTTTCGCCGGCCGATCGGAAAAGGCAGGGTCGACCGACGCACCGCCAGGTGATCCGGACGTGACGACACTGTATTTCGACCACCCCGCCGCCGCCGGGCACGATACCGGCTACGCCCATCCCGAGGCGCCGGCCCGGATCCGGGCGGTGACGGCAACGCTGGCCGGCCCGGCCTTCGCCGGTCTGGACCGGCGGCAGGCGCCCCTGGCCACGGCCGAGCAGGTCGACCGGGCCCATCAGCCCAGCTTTCACGACCGGCTCCGGGCGACCGTACCGGACTGGGGGCTCCATGGCCATGACGGGGATACCATGACGGGGCCGCGCTCCCTGATCGCGGCCCTGGCCGCCAGCGGGGCCGCTTGTGCGGCCGTGGATGCCGTCCTGGCCGGGCAGGGGCGCAACGCGTTCGTCGCCACCCGGCCGCCCGGTCACCATGCCGAACGGCATCGGCCGATGGGCTTCTGCCTGACCAACCATGTCGCGATCGCCGCCCGGCACGCCCAGGCGTCCCGAGGCCTTCGCCGCGTCGCCGTGGTCGATGTCGACGTCCATCACGGCAACGGCACGCAAGACTGCTTCTGGGACGTGCCCGGCCTGTTCTACGCCTCGACCCACCAGATGCCGCTCTACCCCGGCACCGGCGCGGCTGGTGAGACCGGCGGGCGTGGGGTCGTCGTCAACCGGCCGCTGGCGCCGGGTGCGGGATCGGCGGCGTTCCGCGCGGCGATCGCAGACGACGTGCTGCCGGCGCTGGAGGCGTTCGCCCCCGAGCTGATCCTGCTGTCCGCCGGGTTCGACGCCCATCGGGCCGATCCCTTGGCCGACCTGTGCCTGGAGGTTGCGGATTTCGCCTGGGTGACCGACGTGATCTGTGCTGCGGCCGATCGGCTGTGCGGTGGCCGGGTGGTCTCCGTGCTGGAAGGCGGATACGCCATCGGCGCCCTGGCGGACTGCGTCGCCGCCCACGCCACCCGGTTGATGGGTGCCGGGCTCAGGCCTTGAGCTTGTAGCCGGTGCTCAGCATGCGCAGCAGCAGGGCCCACAGCCCGATATTGGCCAGCGTCATCACCGCCACGCCGATGCCCAAGGTCCCGTCGGACTGGCCGATGAAGCCGTAGCGGAACCCGTCGATCATGTAGAAGAACGGGTTCAGATGGGCGATGAACTGCCAGGTCTCCGGCAGCCGGTCGATGGTGTAGAAGGTTCCGGACAGAAAGGCGAACGGGGTGACGACGAAATTGGTCACCGCCGCGATATGGTCGAACTTCTCCGACCAGATGCCGCCGATCACGCCCAGCAGGGACAGCATCATGCTCGCCGCGATGCCGTGGAACAGGATGAACAGCGGATCGTGGATGCCCACATCGACGAACAGCGCGATGGCCACGAAGGTCACGAGCCCGACGAGGATCCCGCGGGTGATGCCGCCGCCCACATAGGCGACGGCCAGTTCCGCCGGGGTCAGCGGCGGCATCAGCACGTCGACGATATTGCCCTGGACCTTGGAGATCACCACCGACGACGATGTGTTCGCAAACGCGTTCTGGACCATCGACATCATCACCAGACCCGGGGCCAGGAACTCCAGAAACGGCACCGAGCCGGCCTGCCGCACGATGCCGCCCAGGGCGAGGGCGAAGATCGCGTAGAACAGCAACGTGGTGACCACCGGGGCCGCGACGGTCTGGGTAAAGACCTTGAGGAAGCGGAACACTTCCTTGAGATAGAGGGTCTTGAGGCCGATCCAGTTGACCCGGCCCATCATGCGCGGGCCGGTCGAGGGCGGTTGGGCGGTGGGTGTCATCAGGGCCGGGCGGCAGACGGATCGGGGATGGCGCGGGCGGGGACGCCAGGAACCCCTTCCGCGCTTGCGGACTTCTACCTAGAGCATCCTGCGTCCGAACGGACGCAGATAAGATGCTCTAAATCTTTAAATTAGATCAACTTATCTGCGTTCAGATGAGTCCATCTGAACGCAGGTTGATCTAGGGCGCGGCGGCGGGGCCGCAAACGGGGAGCGTGCTCATGGCTGCTGGGCAGAGACCGGGCGGGAAGGGCTCGGCCGCCGCCTTCCGGCCCCGTGACCGGGGACTGCATCCGGGGCGGCCGGTCCCGACGGTCGACACCGAAACGGCGCTTGCCGACCGCCTGCATCGCTCGGCATTGGCCTATCTGGCCCGGTTCGGCGGCCACCGGGCCGCGCTGGCGGCCGTCCTGTCCCGGCGTGCCCGGACCTACGGGCCGGCCCTGCCGGACGCGGTCCGGGCGGGTGTGGTGGTGGTGGTGGTCGAGCGCTGTGCGGCGGCGGGGCTGGTCGACGATCAGGCCTGGGCGGACGCGCGGGCGCGCCGCCTGCTGGGCCGCGGCAAGCCGTCCACGGCGATCCGCGACGATCTCGCCAGCCGCGGGCTGCCCGCGGCCGTCATCGACCGGGCCATGGCAGGGTTGTCCGAGGTGACGGCGGACGATCCGGATCTGACCGCTGCCCACGCCTTTGCGAAACGCCGGCGGCTCGGCCCCTACCGGCGCGATCCTGCGGCCGATCCGGATCACGACCTCGCCGTGTTCGCCCGGGCGGGCTTCAGCTACCGGGTCGCCAAGACCGTGGTCGACGACAAGGCGGGGGCGGACCGCACGGCCGATCCGGATCCGGCCGCCCGTACCGGTGGTTCCGCGGCTACTGCACGGCGCGCAGAGTGTCGACGTCGAGGTTGAAGGCCAGGGCCGTGACCGCCTGGAACACCGCGTCGACCGAGCCTTCCTGCCAGCCGGGCAGGTAGCTGTAGGCGTCACCGGCGAGATAGAGCCGGCCCTGGGGCTGGGTCGTGATGGTGCGGTAGATGTCGGGATAGCTGCCGGCGGTGTCGCCCGGCCAGCCGGCCACCTGGTTGGGCATATGCTGCCAGGCGATCGACAGCCCCTGATCGGCATAGACCTTGTTGGTGTAGCCGGCGTGCAGCCTCTCCCCGCCTTCGAGGGCGGTCGAGATCCGGGTCGCCTGATCGTACTCCCCGAACACCGCGGCCATCGGGCCGCGATTGTAGGCCGCGGTCAGCACCCCGGTATGGGCGGTGAAATCCTCCGACGGATACCAGATCTGGCCGATGATATGGTCGGTCCAGCTGATGCCGCCGTAGATCTGGTCTTCCTCCTCCCAGAACCGGGTCTTGCCCTGGAAGCCGACCTTGATCGCCGGGGTCTTGGGCACGTTGCGCAAGGCCGTGCGGAACCGCTCCGACAGCGTGGTCGGGATCTCGGCCAGCAGATTGGGGGCCATCGTGCAGATGCAGTAGTCGAAGCGCTCGGACCGTTCGCTGACCGTGCCGTCCGGGTCGGCGGCGCGGAAACCGATGGTGATGCCCTCGGCATCGGTCTGTTCGATCCGGGTGACCTGATGGCCGAGATGGACCAGGTCCCCCAGATACAGCGCCTCGCCCCCGCGATCGGCCAGCGCCTGGCCCCGGGCGCCGCCGGTGCCGTAATCCGTCAGCGCCTCCGCACCGATCGGGCTGAGCAGAAGCTGCTGCCAGATCCGGTCCATGCCGCCGACCGGCTGCATCAGGGTCGGCTGCCAGATGATCCGGTTCGAGTTGAACAGGAACGAGCCGGGGGAGAACTCGGGATTGCCGCCGCCGATGAAGCCGGAGGACAGGATCTCGTCGATCGGCACGACCGGGTTGACCACGCCCGACCGCCGCCAGCCGCCCGGCTGGACCGAGTAGCCCAGCTCCGGCGTGGCCGAGAAGCTGAAATCGCTCTGCAGATTGCCCAGTTCCTTGAGCATCTGCAGAACCTCGTCCCGCTGCCCGGCGGAGATCTGGCCCAGCGCGTGGCCGTCGATGACGAATTGCGCGACGGCGGCGGAAAGCTGGCCCAGGAGGCTGTAATTGACCTGGCGGAAGGCGATCGGCCGGCCGGAGTCGAACGCGGCGCTCTGCAGCAGGTTGGATTCGGACAGGAAGATGTACGGCTCCATCTCCACGCCGAGCGCCTGGCACAGGTCGATCAGCCGGTAGTGGTTGCTGGGGATGCGCCCGGGGCCGGCGTTGAAGAACAGCTCGACCGGCCCGTCCTCCTCGCCCGGTTCCCATCGCCGGTCCCGGAACCGGCAGGTCTGTTCCTCCGGCACGGGGCTGCTCGCCGGATTCTCCCGGTAGGAAGAGACGTACATCTCCGCGAACAGGGCTTGGGGGTTGTAGCGGTTGAACCACCATTGCCGGTAGGCCGGATCGCTCGGCCGAACGGTCAGGCTGCGGCCGCCGTACCGGCTGTCGCCCTCGAACACCACGACCCGGAAGCCCTTGTCCGCCAGCAGATAGGCCGCCGTCAGCCCGGCGAGCCCGGCCCCGACGATGCCCACCGTCCGGCCTCGGCCGATGCCGTCGGGCAGGACCGGCAGGCTGTCGGCCCGTGCCGTCCCGCCCAGCCCGGCGATGCCAGCCATACCCCCCAACACGGCGAGCGATTGCATGACGGAGCGGCGCGTGAAGGAACGGATACGCATCGGACGACCTCCCATTCCGTTATGGAGTGCGGAGATAGAAGAATAGAAACATCAACCGAAACGAGCAATACGCACATTGAAAACCGGGGCCGGGTCTGCCAAGCGTCTCCCCGAGCCGATACGCGATATCTCACAGACCCTGCTTTACTTCTGCCGGGCGCTGGAGATCGCAAACCTGGAGAGATCCGCTCGGCGGCAGTGCGGCCGCGGTCCGGTCTTGCCACAGGGCTCCGGCCGTCCCGGTCGCCGACCGGGAGGGCATCTGCCGTCGTCTCGGCACGCCGACCGATGCCCGTCCGCTACACCCAAGGACAGTTGGTCACGCCGGAGCCGTAGGCCTGTCCGGCCGCAAAGCGGGCCATGCCGAATGGCTTCAGGTCGGCCGGGGTCTCCCCGCCGACCATCTCTTCGGCGACGAGCTTGCCGACCCCGGTCATCTTGAAGCCGTGATTGCTGTCGGCGATCATGTAGACATTGTCCTGGATCCAATCGAAGACCGGGACGTTGTCCGGGGTGAAGGCGCCGATGCCACCGTTGCGGCGCTCCCGGAACTGCGGCATGTGCCCTTCGAACCGGCCCATCAGCGCGCCCATGGCCGACGGCAGATAGGCCGAGAACCAGGGATCGGCCTGGTAGGCGTCGTTGGCGTGGCCGTAGGGCTCCAGGGCGGCCTTCGGTCCGATCCTGATCGGCATGGTGCCGCCCTGCAGGCCCGGGCGGTCCATCCGTTCGTTGCCGTTCTTCCAGTAGACGTAAGTGTTGTCCTGGATCTCCTGCCCGGTCTCTTCGTTGACCACCGGCGTGTTCATCAACTCCACATGCAGGACGGGCGGGTTGTGGCCGCCGGCGGTGACGTAAGCCCGGTCGTGATAGACCTCCCCTTCCAGAAGCCGCCAGAACGTCCACATATCCTTGCCGGCGACGAAGCTGCCGTCGCGGTAGCCGACATCCAGGGTGTCCGGCAGGTCGAACAGGGCCCAGTGGTTCGGCATCCACGCCCCGGCGCAGAGCAGGACCGCATCGGTCCTGACCGTGCCGTGGTCGGTTTCCACGGCCGACACCCGGCGGCCTTGGCGGTCGTATCCCGTCACCTCGACGCCGGCGAAGATGCGCACGCCGTGCTGCCGGCATTTCTCCGCCAGGCCGGCGATCGCCTGAAGGGTGCCGGCGTAGCCCGACAGATGCTCGTGGATGACCACCTCGATCCGGTCGGTCTTGAAGTCGGGCCACAGGGTGGTCAGGAAGTCCCGCGCCTCCCGGCCGTGATAGACGGTCGACGGGTAGCCGACCGCGTTCTGGGATGCGGTCATCCTGTCGTACTCCTCGGCCTGGTTCGCTTCCCCGGCGGAGACGTAGCCGACCTGCTGAAACCCGAACGCCACTGGATCGTGCATCCAGACATCGACCGAATGGCGCAGGATCGCGTGCAGCGGTTCGGTCATATAGAGGTTGCGCACGCAGCCGCAGGCGATGCCCGACGCGCCCGCGCCCGGGCCGGTCTTGTCCAGCACGATGATGTCCGTGCCGGACCCCTTGCCGGTGCGCTCCAGCGCCATGGCCAGGTGCCAGGCCGTCGACAGGCCGTGGATCCCGGCCCCGATCACGGTGTAGGTCGCGCCGTCCGGCAATGTCCGTTCCATCCTGTCCTTCCCGTCTTCGGTGTGTGCTAGAGCGTTTTCAGGGAGTATCGGGTCGATCTGTTGGCGTGTGCCGGATCGATC
>JANQKE010000086.1 GCA_028281265.1 Alphaproteobacteria bacterium
TCGGGCAAGCGGCGCAACGCAGCGGGCGGCCGGCACACGCCAACCCGAAGGGCCGGGCGGATGGGCCCCGCTGCGGCGTCGCTCGTCGTCGAATAGGCCCCGGCATGTCCTTCCTCCTCGCTCCTGGCATCAGGGCCCATCCGCCTCGGCAGATCCACCCGATAATCCCTGAAAACGCTCTAGTCTGTTCAGCATCGATGTCAGTCCGTGAGATATCCGGGATAGATCAACCTAAGACGTGAGAGCCTCCTATCTGCACCGTTTCGGGGGCGGGTGTCGTAGATATGGGCTTTCGACAGGGTGTCGCCCGACATGATGGCCCAGGCAGGTCTGATAGGTCGTCGATCAAGAGCAAGCTGGGGAGAGCGCAGCGAAACCCGGTACGGCGCCCGTACCAGGCTGGGTTTCGCTGCGCTCTACTCCTCAGGGCCGGTCTTTTCCAGGCGTTGGAGACGCCAAGGGCGAAGCCACGGCACCGCGCTTCAACCCTGACGTCTCCAACGCCTGGAAACAGCCCCTATCCGCGGACAATCCGGTGCGACTCCCTTTCAGAAAGAGGTATGCCGGCGTTTCAACGAGGCTCGGGCGATGCCGGCCCCGGCTCTCCGCTCCCGGACACCCCGTCACCCGCGGGCCTCAAGACGGACCGCCGTGCCTCGGACCCCAACCGCCAGCCCTGGGCTTATTACTAAGGATAGGGCTGCAGGCTTCAGTGCGGCCCGGGCCGAGGAAAGGATCGTTGGGTTACGCCGCTCGGGGCCCCGGGTCTCGGCCCCATCGGGGGACGGAGAAACCCACCCATCCCGCCGGCTCCGGTTGACGGCGCCGGCCCCACCGCCCCACATCGCGGCTCATGAGCCCCCGCGACGTGACCCTGACCCCGACCATCGCCAACCGGCGGACCTTCGCGATCATCTCGCACCCGGACGCCGGCAAGACCACGCTGACCGAAAAGCTGCTGCTGTTCGGCGGCGCGATCCAGGCGGCCGGGGCCGTGAAGGCCCGCGGCGAGCAGCGCCGGGCCCGGTCGGACTGGATGAAGGTGGAGCGCGAGCGCGGGATCTCGGTCGCCTCCTCGGTGATGACCTACGCCTTCGAGGGCCGCACCTTCAACCTGCTCGACACGCCGGGGCACGAGGACTTCTCCGAGGACACCTACCGGACGCTGACGGCCGTCGACAGCGCCGTCATGGTGATCGACGCCGCCAAGGGCATCGAGGCCCAGACCCGCAAGCTGTTCGAAGTCTGCCGGCTGCGCGACGTGCCGATCGCCACCTTCGTCAACAAGATGGACCGGGAGGCGCGCGACCCGTTCGACCTGCTGGACGAGATCGAGCAGACCCTGGCCCTGGACGTCACCCCGGCGAGCTGGCCGATCGGCTCGGGCCAGGGGTTCCTGGGCTGCTACGACCTGCTGCGCGACCAGCTCGTCCTGATGGACCGCAAGAGCCGGTCAGAACTGCCGGCCGAGGGTGAGCGCTGTGCCGGGATCGACGACCCCAAACTCGACCGCCTCCTGCCCGGGCACGCGGTCGCCACCCTGCGGGAGCAGGTGGAGATGGCCCGCGGCCTGTGCCCGCCCTTCGACCTGCAATCCTATCGCGAAGGGCATCTGACGCCGGTGTTCTTCGGCTCGGCGATCAACAGCTTCGGGGTGCGGGAGCTCTTGCAGGGCCTGGCCGAGTTCGCCCCCGGCCCGCGGCCGCAGCCGGCCCAGGCGCGGGATGTCGACCCCGGCGAGGGCGCGGTCTCGGGCTTCGTCTTCAAGGTCCAGGCCAATATGGATCCCAAGCACCGCGACCGGATCGCCTTCGTCCGCCTGGCCTCGGGGCATTTCCGCCGGGGGATGAAGTTGAAACATGTCCGCTCGGGCAAGCAGCTCACCATGCACAACCCGGTCCTGTTCCTGGCCCAGGACCGGGAGCTGGCGCAGGAGGCCTGGGCCGGCGACATCCTGGGCATCCCCAACCATGGCAGTTTGCGCATCGGCGACGCGCTGACCGAGGGCGAGGACATCGTCTTCCGCGGCATCCCCAGCTTCGCGCCCGAACTGCTGCAGCGCGCCCGCCCCGATGACCCGATGAAGGCCAAGCATCTCGGCCGTGCCCTGGAGCAGCTCGCCGAGGAAGGGGCGGCCCGGGTGTTCAAGCCGCGGATGGATGCCAACTGGATCGTCGGCGTGGTCGGTCCGCTTCAGTTCGAGGTGCTGGCCGACCGCATCCGCACCGAATACGGTATCCCGGTGCGTTTCGAGCCGACGGCCTTGTACACGGCCCGCTGGATCGAGGGGTCGGCGGCCGACCTCAAGACCTTCGCCGACGGCAACCAGTCGGCCTTGGCCGACGACCATGACGGCAGCCCGGTGTTCCTGGCCCGCAACGCCTGGCACTTGCAAAACGCCGAAGAAACGGCGCCGGAACTGAAATTCCTGAAGACGAAGGGGTAGAGCCCATCGAGCGCCGATCCGGGCGCCGGTCGGCCGGTATCCGGGTGGTCGGTATCCGGGTGGTCGAGGCATCCGACCGCAGCCGATGGGGGTGCCCGTGTGCCCGCGCTCGCGATGGCGGTTGCCGGTCAACCGTTACGGGCGGACTTGCCGCCGCGTCGTCAGGCGGTGGATTGCGGATGTCTAGAGCATCCTGCGTCCTAACGGACGCAGATAAGATGCTCTAAATCTTTGAAATAGATCAACTTATCTGCGTTCAGATGAGTCCATCTGAACGCAGGT
>JANQKE010000087.1 GCA_028281265.1 Alphaproteobacteria bacterium
CTGCGTCCGAACGGACGCAGATAAGATGCTCTAACTCTTTAAACTAGATCATCTTATCTGCGTTCGGATGAGTCCATCTGAACGCAGGATGATCTAGCCTGACCTGCGTTCGGATGAGCCCGTCTGACCGCAGACTAAAGGAGGGAGAGCCTCTCGTCCTGCGTCCGACCGGACGCAGGACGCTCTCAAAGATGAGTGTCAGAGCGGGATTCAGACATCACGGGCGACCGCAAACGCGATCGCTCGCAATGCCATCCCGCTCTGGCGGATACGGCCCCGTCAGCGCGCCCGCGCGTAGCTCAATGGCAGCGCCGTGGTGTTCTTGATCTCCTCCATCGCGAAGGAGGAGGAGACGTCGGTCAGCTCGATCCGGCCGATCAGCCGTCGGTAGAAGGCGTCGTAGGCCGGGATGTCCGGAACGACGACGCGCAACAGGTAATCGACATCGCCGCTCATCCGGTAGAACTCGGTCACCTCCGGCATCGGTGCCACCGCCTCGTGAAAGCGCCTGAGCCAGTCGGCATCGTGCCGGGCGGCCCGGATGGCGACGAAGGCGGTCACCCCGAGATTGAGCCGGTCGCGGTCGAGGAGAGCGACCCGCCGGCGGATGTAGCCCGCCGCTTCCAGCGCCTTGATCCGCCGCCAGCACGGCGTCTTGGACAGCCCGACCGTCTCGGCGATCTCGGCCATCGGCCGTTCCGCATCCTGCTGCAGCAGGTCCAGGATTTGCCGGTCGATCCGGTCCATGGCGGTTCCGTTCTCCAACGAGACTGTATCGTAGAACAGTGTACCATCACATGACCTGCAGTACGCACAGAAAAGGACCGAGTTTCCCCTCGCCTGCGGCATCCTGGTCGGCATGAAACGGATCAGCGCCCTGTTCACCGACCATCCGGCCTCGGTCAACGAGACCTACTTCCAGCATATGCGGATGTCCGCCGGCTTCGGCTGGCACCTCCTGCGCGCTGCTGGAGCCTGTTTCGTCCACGCCCTGCTGCCGTTCCTGTTCACCACCACGGGGAGCGGGATCATCAGGGACCTCCACGCCCGCATGGTCGCCCACCGAACGGTCCGGCCGGCGGTCGCCGAGGCACCGTACTATTCGGGATCCCCGGCCGTGCGGGAGTAGGACCGAGGTGCGGTGAGCGGGCCCCGTCGCGACGTCGCAAGCACGGCGGCGCCCGAGCGTGTGCGAGGCAAAGCCCCGCATGGCGCGTCGACGCAAGGGCGATGTGAGATGAGGTCGCCTCGGCGCCGGTCGGGGTCGGTTCTCGTCCCCGTTCCGTAGGCCGTTCGGGGCCGGCCGCTGCGGCAATCCTGGCTCCGCCCTCACCCCTGTTTGCCGAAGGGGGCGATCATCAGGCGCCAGAACCGCTTTTCCGGGCGGCCCTGGGTGCCGATCTCCATCGTCGGGGTGCGCACCGTCCGGCTGCGGGAGCGGAACAGCAGGTCCCAGAAACTGAACAAGGTGCCGTAATTGCTGTCGGTGTCCCGCCGGATGGCGTGATGGTGCACCCAGTGGATCGCCGGGGTGATGAAGACTAGCCCGACCGCCCGCTCCAGCCCCCGGGGCAGCTTGACGTTGGAGTGGTGGAAGATCGAGCCGATCAGCACGAACGTTTCGAACACCAGCACCGAGGCCAGCGGGATGTCCAGGGCGATGATCACCACCGCCCGCACCCCGGCGGACAGCAGCACCTCCCCCCAATGGAACCGCACGGCCGTCGTGGTGTCGAGATGCCGGTCGAGATGGTGGACCTCGTGGAACCGCCACAGCAGCGGGATCTCGTGATTGGCCCGGTGCCACCAGTAGATGAACAGGTCGAGCAGCAGGATGTCGATCGCCAGGCCGAGCCAGAAGGCGCCACCGGCCGGCTGGGCGAGGCCGGCCGCGGCCCGCCAGTCCAGCGCACTCCAGCCCAGATCGACCCCGGTCGCCCAGATCGAGACCGGCACCACCATCAGCGGCGACAGGACGGCCGTGGTCAGCCACAGGCCGGCGTTGCGGCTCAACCGGTCCCGCTTGGCCCGGGGTCCGGCCGGCGTGGCCGGGTCGAGCCGCTGCGGGGCCGACGGGCGCAGCCGTTCCAGCACGAAGAACAGCGCGAACCACAGGCCGACGGCCAGCAGCTTGAACTGGAGCAGGGTTTCGACGAGCGGGTTCATGGGGTCCGATGTGGCGCGGTCGCCGGTCACGCGCAACTGACAGGGCGGTGAAGGCGACCGCTCGCCGCGCTCGGGACGCGGGGCTCATGCCAGGGTGCGACGAGCGAGCCTCATCGCGACGTGGCGGGCGGGACGGCGCGCCCGAGCGTGTGCGAGGCCGGAGCATCCTCACGTCCGGACGGACGCGGGGATGCTCTCACTCTTTGAAGGAGATCACTTTATCTGCGTTCAGATGAGTCCATATGAACCCAGCTCGATCCAGCCTGGCGGGGTGCTTGACCGCAAAGGTCGATGGGAGATCAGGCTCCCTCGGCGCAAACCGGTATCAGCCGGCGAGCTCCCGGCTGCGCGCGGCCGCCGCGGCGATCGCCCGGTCGAACAGCGGCTGCAGGCCGTCCTTGGCCATCAGCACGGCCAGCGCCCGTTCGGTGGTGCCGTTGGGGCTGGTGACGTTGCGGCGGAGCCGGGCCGCCCCCTCCTCCGAGGCGGCGGCCAGCGCCCCGGCGCCGATGACGGTCTGGCGGGCGATCCGTCCGGCGAGATCCGCCGGCAGGCCCGCGGCCGCCCCGGCCTCGGCCAGGACCTCGATCAGCAGGAACACGTAAGCCGGCCCGCCGCCGGAGACGGCCGTCACCGCGTCGATCAGGCCCTCGTCCTCGACCCAGTCGACGGTTCCGGCCACCGCCATCAGGCCGGTCGCGCGGTCCCGTGCGGCCGCATCGGCATGGGCGTTGGCGACCAGCACGCTCGCCCCTCGGCCGATCGCCGCGGGCGTGTTCGGCATCGCCCGGACGACCGGCGTGTCCGCCCCGAAGGCCGCGGCGAACCGGGCGAGCGGCGTGCCCGCGGCGATCGACAGCACCAGCGGCCGGGGGCCGGCGAGGCGCGCGACCTCCGGCAGCACCTGATCCATGGATTGCGGCTTGACCGCCAGCACGACGACGTCCGGCGCGGCCGGGACGGCGTCGACGGTGCGATACCGGCGCACCCGGGCATCCTGGGGCACTGGTGCGGGGCCGGGCTCCACCACGTCGAAGGTGCTGGCCGCATGGCCGGCGAGCCAGCCGTCGAGCAGCGCCCCGCCCATTTTGCCGCACCCGATCAACAGCAGCCGGTCGATCATCCGGTCGGGTCCTCGGTTCCGAAAACGGGCCCGGGCCGGCCGTGCCCGCGCGCGATCACTGCGCGATGCCGGTGACGGGCACGCTGCCCAGCCGTTCGATGGTCGGTACCCCGCTGCCGCTCAAGGGTGCGCCGAGCGCTTGCGCTTCGGCCAGTCGGCGCGCCTCCGCCCGGGCATCCAGCACCACGCCCTGCGGCGGGCGGTTCCAGAACATCAACGCGTCGACGAAGCCTTCGTCCCCGGTGCGATAGCCGCCGGTTTCGCGGGCCAGGGTGGTCCGGATCTCGGGATCGGCCGCCTCCGCCCCGGCGGCGCGCAGCAGCGCCACCTGGCCGGCGGTCAGGTCGCCGGTCGGCTGCAGCACCTGGCGGTCGCCGCCGAACACAGCGACCTGTCCCCGTTCGGCGGCGGTGCCTTCCTGGGGCCGGGGGGCGCCCGGCTCGGGGGGCCGCAGGGCGTATTCCGGCGGTACCGACAGCGGCGCCCGGGAGACCACCGCGAACTCGTCCGGCGTGGAACGGTCGAACAGGAACGTCTGCCGGGAACTCTCGCACGCCGCCAGAGCGACCACCGCCAGCGCCAAGGCCAGACCGCGGCCCCAGCGCCCCTCGACGCGACCGTACCGTCCACTCACGATTGCCGTTCCTTCCGTCGTATGCCGGCGTCGGCCCTGGCTTGCCGGGCCGATGCACCGAACATCCCATCATACAGGATCAGTCCCACCCCCACCACGATCGCCGAGTCGGCGATGTTGAAGGCCGGCCAGTGATAGCCGAAGGCGTGGACATCGAAAAAGTCCGCGACCGCCCCGTAGACCAGCCGGTCGACCACATTGCCGATCGCCCCGCCGACGACCGCGCCGATCGACCCGGCCAGAAGGGGGGTCGTCACCGTCCGCACCCACCAGGCGAGCCCGGCCGAGATGGCGCAGGCCAGCGCGATCAGGGCCCACCGGCCGGCCTCGCTGTCGCTGGCGAACAGCCCGAAGCTGACCCCGGTGTTCCACACCATCACCAGGTTGAAGAACGGCGTCACCTCGATCGGCGGATGCCAGCGGCCCATGCCGGCCGGCACGGCGAAGCCGAACAGCCCGTACAGGATCCCCGCCTTGACCAGTTGATCGGCCACGAAGACGGCCAGCGCGATCCCCAGCGCCAGGCGCCAGCGGACCGGGCCGGCGGGGACGGGGGCAGGGGGAAGACGATCGGTCATGCGCAAGCGGGACGGTCGACGGTGGTGCCGGGACGGACGGCGGCTCAAGCCGCCTCGGCCCGAGCCCAGGCGACCGCATCGGCGCATCGGTCGCATGTGTTCGGGGCGTGATCGTGGCGCCCGACCTCCGGCAGGACCTTCCAGCAGCGCTGGCACTTGGTCCCGTAGGCCGGGGCGGGGTCGACCACCACCCCGTCGACGTCCGGCAGACGGAACCCCCGGCCCAGGCCGGTGATCAGGCCATCGGCGTCCCCGTCGAAGGTCTTCAGGGTCAGGCCGGAGGTGATCGCGATCTCCTCCATCGCCATCCCGTCGAGGATCGCGGCGGTCGCGGCCGTGACATACACCACCGGTGCGGCTTCGAGAGAGGCGCCGATGCGCTTTTCCGCCCGCTCCCGCTCCAGCGCGCCGGTGATCACCCGCCGCACCGTGCGGATGGTGTCCCACTTGGCCGCCAGGGCGTCGTCGGCCCAGCCGGCCTCGGTCGGGGGGAACAGCCGCTCGTGCACCGAGCCCGCGGCCTTGCCCTTGCGGGTGGTCCAGGCTTCTTCGGTGGTGAAGACCAGGATCGGCGCGAACCACGCCGTCAGGCAGTCGAACAGGAGGTCCATGACCGACCGGGCCGACCGGCGGCGCAGGCTGTCCGGCCGGTCGCAGTACAGGCTGTCCTTGCGGACATCGAAATAGAAGGCCGACAGGTCCTGGTTGCAGAACTGCACCAGGTCTTGGGTGAGCTCCTGGAACCGGTAGTCCTGGATGGCGTCCCGGACGGACTGGTCCATCGCCCGGATGCGGTGCAGCATCCAGCGTTCGAGCTCGGGCATCCGGGCCGGATCGGTCACCCGCTCGGCCTCGGTGAACCCGTCCAGCGCGCCCAGCAGATAGCGCAGGGTGTTGCGCACCCGGCGATAGGCATCGACCTGATATTTCAGGATCTCTTTGCCGATCCGATGATCCTCGGTGTAGTCCGAGGACACGATCCACAGCCGCAGGATGTCGGCCCCCAGCTCATCGACCACGGATTGCGGGGCGATGGTGTTGCCGAGCGATTTCGACATCTTCCGCCCCTTCTCGTCCATCGTGAACCCGTGGGTCAGCACGACGTCGTAAGGCGCGCGGCCGCGGGTGCCGCAGCTCTCCAGCAGGCTCGACTGGAACCAGCCCCGATGCTGGTCGGAGCCTTCGAGATAGAGGGTCGCGGGCCAGTGCAGATCCTCCCGCTGCTCGAGCACGAAGGCGTGGGTGGACCCGCTTTCGAACCAGACGTCGACGATGTCGAACACCTGGTCGTAGTCGGCCGCATCGTAGAGGTTGCCCAGGAAGTCCTGCGGGTCGCGGGCGAACCAGGCGTCCGAGCCTTCCCGTTCGACGATGTCGGCGATCCGGGTCAGCACCGCCGCATCGGCCAGGACCTCGTTGGTCTTCTTGTCGACGAAGATCGCGATCGGCACGCCCCAGGCACGCTGGCGGCTGATGCACCAGTCCGGCCGGTTCTCGATCATTGAGGACAGCCGGGTGTAGCCCCGTTCCGGCACGAACCGGGTCTCGGCGAGAGACTTCAACGCCGTCTCCCTCAGCCCGTTGGTCTCCATCGAGATGAACCATTGCGGGGTCGCCCGGAAGATCACCGGCGCCTTCGACCGCCAGGAATGCGGGTAGGAATGGTACAGGGTGTCCCGGCCGATCAGCGCCCCGGCCGCCTGCATCGCCTCGGTCACCGCCTTGTTGGCGTCGCCCTTCTTGCCGTTCTGGCGGTAGATCGCCCGGCCCGCGAACAGCGGTACGTGATCGGCGAAGCGGCCGTCGTCGGTGACGTTCTCGGTCATCGGCAGGCCGTGCTGCTGGCCGAGGTCGAAATCGTCCTCGCCGTGCGACGGGGCGATGTGGACGATCCCCGTGCCTTGCTCGGTGGTCACGAACGCTGCCGGCAGGGCCGGTACGTCGAAGGTGTAGCCGTGTTCGGACAGCGGGTGACGGCAGACCGTGCCGTCGAGGTCGGAGCCGAGCAGGACGATTTCCTTCCTGTCGCCGGTGATCCCGGCCTTCTGCCGCAGCCCCTCCCACAGATCGACCGCGCAGACGATCCGCTCCCCGACCCGGGCGAGCGCGTCCTCGGCCACCTCCTCGACCACCCACACGCCGTAATGCACCGCCGGGCCGAAGGCGACGGCACGGTTGGACGGCAGGGTCCAGGGCGTCGTGGTCCAGATCACCAGGCTCGCGCCCTCGACCGCCGGTATCGACGGGGTCCGGACCGGGAAGCGGATGAACACCGTATCGGAGGTGACGTCGTGATACTCGATCTCGGCCTCGGCCAGGGCGGTCTTCTCCACCACCGACCACATCACCGGCTTGAGCCCGCGATAGAGCCCGCCATTGCCGACGAATTTGTGGATCTCCCGCACGATCTGGGCTTCGGCGGGAAAGGTCATGGTCGTGTAGGGCCGGTCCCAGTCGCCGATCACGCCGAGGCGCTGGAACTCCCGGGACTGGACGTCGAGCCAGTGCTGGGCGAACTCCCGGCATTCCGCCCGCAGCTCCAGGATCGGTACCTCGTCCTTGTCCTTGCCGGCCGCACGGTACTTCTCCTCGATCTTCCATTCGATGGGCAGACCGTGGCAGTCCCAGCCGGGGACGTAGTTGGCGTCGTAGCCGAGCATCTGGAAGGACCGGTTGATCAAGTCCTTGAGGATCTTATTGACGGCCGTGCCGATATGGATGTTGCCGTTGGCGTAGGGCGGGCCGTCGTGCAGCAGGAAGCGCGGCCGGCCCTTCGCCTGCTCGCGCAGGCGCCGGTACAGGCCCTCGGCCCGCCACCGCTCCAGGATCCCGGGTTCCTTCTTGGGCAGCCCGGCCCGCATCGGGAAATCGGTCTTGGGCAGGAAGACGGTCGAGCGGTAGTCGATGGTTTCGGCCGGGGCGTCGGTCTCAGCGGTCATCGAACGGTCAGATCCTTGGTGGCGCCGACCCGATGTGCGGTGCGAGGGGCCGGGCCGGCGGTACGAACGGCGGGGGGCGGGACCGATCGGGACCGGCAACCGGGCCGGGCGTATGCGCCGATCGGAGGGGGAACGCCCGCAGCCCCGAGCGCAGGCGATGGTTCGACGGCCGTCAGCGCACGCCTTTCCCGGCCCTCACAGGAGGACCGGGCAGCTAATTCGGCTCCGGCTCAGCCGGTGGACGCGCACGCTCTCGAACATCGCCGTGGCAGTATGGCAGGGTCGGTCGCGTACCGCCTTACCATCGCTGCCGGACCGTCTCAACGGTCGGGGCGCGCGTATCGGCATCCCGGTGCCGGAACGGCGTCGGGATGCCGCGGCCACGGACCGGGGTCGGGAGCGTCAGGCGGTCAGATTGATCAGGCTGCCCCGGGGCAGCCGGGTCGCCGCGCTGGGATCGGTCGCTTCCCGGGCGGAACCGAACCGCCCGGCCGCCTCGACGGCGGTGCCCGTTGCGGCCGCACTCGGCCGCTCGGACCGGGCGACGGGGTCCGGCCCGCCGACGCGGGCTGCCGGGGTCTGCACGGCGCTGGAGAGCGCCGCGAACATGGCGTTGGACGGGGGCACCTGCATGGCGACGGGCCTGCTCGGCAGTTTCGACCGCCCGGCACACTCTGCCGGGTCTTTCGTTCCCTAACGCCGACCCGTTAACACCCCGTTAATGCCGGTTTGCGCTGAGAGGACCTCGTCTGCCGTCGTCCTTTGCGTTCAGGCGTCCCGAGAGGCTTGCCTCGCGGGAGGCCGGGGCGCCGCGCCGGTTCAGGTCGCCCGTCGCCTACCATAGCGCGGGCGGCGGCCGCAGCCGGGTGTAGGGGTCGGCCATCGGCTCGAAATGCGGGTTCATGAACGGATCGGTGAGCGCGGCGTCGCCCCATCGGTCCGCCAGATGGGCGTGCTCGGTTCGGAACAGGGCCTGCTTGTCGGCCGACAGGTCCAGGCCGCGGGACTGGGACTCCAGATGGTACAGCGTGGCGAAGGGGGTGTAGACCACCGTCAGCCCGGCCACGCGCAGCTTCAGGCAATAGTCGACCTCGTTGAACGCCACGCGGTGATGCGCGGCGTCGAACCCGCCCGTCCGCTCGAACACGGCCCGCCGTGTGACCAGACACGCCCCTAGCACGGCGGCGCATTGGTGCGCGATGCGGGTTCGTATCCCGGTCGACGGAAACTCGCCGATCGCCTCGGACAGCGCGGCCCCCTTCGCCCCGACGACGACCCCGGCGTTCTGGATGGTGCCGTCGGCGTAGACCAGGCGCGGTCCGACCGCCCCGACATCCGGCCGGCACGCCTGGGCGACGAGTTCGGTCAGCCAATCCGGGGTGAGGACGAGCGTATCGTTGTTGAGGAACACCAGCACATCGGCGTCCGTCCGCGCCGCCAGCGTGTTGTTGATGTCCGACCAGTTGAACGGCCCGGCAGCCGGGATCACCCGGGCACCCGCATCCCGTTGCACTGCGGCCAGATAGTCGAGGGCATCGGCTGCGGTGGTTCCGTTGTCGCCGATCAGGATCTCGACCGTGCCGGGGTAGCCGGCGAGGCTGTGCCGGATGCTCTCGATACACGGCTCCAGCAGGTCCCGGCGGTCCCGGGTGGGGATGAGGATGCCGACCTTGGGGGGCGGGTCCGGCAGCGGCCAGACCAGCCGCCGCGCGCCGGGCATGGCTCCCCCGATCGGATCGCCATGGGCCACCACCCGGACGGACAGGCCGAGCCGATCGAGATGCGCCTGGACATCGCCGATCGCCGCGTCGGTCGTCCCGGGCCGCCGATCCGCCGGTCGGCTCGACAGGATGCGCGGCACGTGCCGCCATCCGCCTGGCGGTATCGTCTCCAGACAGCGCAGGGTGAGATCGAGCGCCCAATCCGCGGCCCGGTCGAACCGGATCCCGCCGGTCTGGCGCAGCAGATCGGTCCGAACCGCCAGCGGCTGGCCGATCTGGTTGAACGACCACAGCAGATCCGGATCCGGCAGCGGCTTCAGCCGCGGTTCGCCGTAGGTGACCGTACCGGCATCCGATAGGGTGAACCTATCCTCGTCCGCGGTCAGCAGCGCGACCGCCGGATCCCGCATCGTGACCGCCACGCCGTGCAGCGCCTCGGCGGTCAACGCTTCGCAAGGGTCGATCAGCACGCAGATCGACCCCCGCGCCGCCGCCAGCGCCGCGTCGAAAGCGCCTGCCGTCCCCGGTTCGTCCTCAAGGACCACCGACCGGATCCGGGGATCCTGCGCGCGCCCGCCGGCCAAGCCGGCCGCCGCCGGCGCGGCCAAGACCAGTTCCCAGCGATCATAGGTCTGGCCGGTCACGGCATCCAGCACCCTGTCGGGTGGGGCCGGCGGCGTCCCGCCATTGGTGAGCAGGACGCTGATCAGCGGCCGGTCCGGCCAGGCCGCCGCGGCCGCTGCCAAATCCCGCCGGCGACCGGCATCGGGGCCGTAGTGCCGCCTCCTGTAGGCATCGTAGAGGGCGGGCGACGGGGCGTTGCGGTCCACCGCATCGACCAGCCGCGCTGCGGCCCCGCCCAACCGATGGCCTGCTTGCGCATAGGCGGCGCGCGCGGCGGCGACGGCGTGCTCGCGGGCGGCGAGATCGGAGCTGACGGTGATCGGCCGGCCCACCGCGGCCTCGCCCGGTTCCGCGCGCAGGGCGACGGTGACGGGTCCGGTGCCGGCGTCCATCAGGGCCGGCGGCAGCGTGAGCGCGAAGCCGAACCGGCCGTCGCCGCCGACCCTGAGGCCGGCAAGCCGGTGCGGCCGATCGGCCACCGCCTGGCATACGGCCCTGCCGTCGGCCAGCAAGGTGACGGCGACCGGGCTGTCGAGGGCAGCGGTATCGGCCGCCCATCCGGTCACACCGATGCCGCCATCGTATCGGACCTCACCGACCACCCGGCGGATCGGCGGCCCCTCGGCCTGGTCGATCCCGGCCAGGGTGAGGGCGAGCGCCAGAACCGTCGGCGCGAAATCGGGATCGGTGAGCACGGTCCGCAGGGCCTGCCCCCAGGCCGTGGCGTCGGTGACGGCGGCACTTGCCGGGGCGGACAGGGGCAGCCGGTCGGAAGCCCAGGCCAGCAGATCCGCCGGGGGCCGCTCCGCCATCCCCTGATGGGGGAGCATGCCGCCGGCGTTGAGCGGGGACAGGACCGATTCCGCGAACTCCCGAGACCCGATGAGGGTGGTCAGGAACCAGGCTCCGTCCTCGCCGACCCAGCCGGCGGCACCGGACGGGTCTTCCGGCACGCGACCGAGAAACAGCCGATAGGCGTTGGCCACATCGTCTGCGGTGACCGGCGGGGCGGGATCTGCGGCGTGGGTCATTCGGTCGAGGGCATGGAAGGCCTCGGTCGCGCAGCGACCGGTTCCAAACCGCCGGCGGGGACGGATCGGCCTGCCGGGGCGACGGGCCGGCTACATGAACTTCTCTTCGATATCGGTCGTGCTCCGCTCGCCGACATCGTCGAAATGCCGGTCCAGCCATGTGCCGGCCCGGTCGCGGCCGATCGCGAACAGATAGTCGAGGAAAGCCGGGTCGGCGTTGAGCTTGCTGGAGACGTTGAGGGTGTCCATCTCCGCCTCCGCATCGATCGTGTGGATGAAGATCTCCCGGTAGCGCGGCGGGGCCAGGCATCCTTGCTCGATCAGCTTGGTGACGAAGTGGATCGCCCGCATCTCCCGCATCAGGCTGGAGTTGAACGACAGCTCGTTGACTCGGTCGTGGATCTCCTGGGCGGTGGTGGGCAGGGTCTTCGCCTTGATCGGGTTGATCTGGACGATCAGCATGTCGGCCGTGTCGGTCTTGTAGATCAGCGGGAAGATCGGCGGATTGCCCATGTAGCCGCCGTCCCAGTAATACGCGCCGTCGATCTCGATCGCCTGGAACAGGAACGGCAGGCACGCCGAGGCCAGCACGTGGTCGATACCGATCTCGGTGGTCTCGAACACCTGGATCTTGCCGGACAGCACGTTGGTCGCGCACAGGAACAGCTTGACGCACCGGGCGCAATGCAGCGCATCGAAGTCGACCGCGCGCTCCAGCACCTCCCGCAGCGGGTTGATGTTCATCGGGTTGAACTGATACGGCGAGGCCATGCGGGAGAGCTGGTCGAAGGCGTGGAAGACCGGCGAGAAATCCATGTTGCCGGGGCTGAATAGCCGGTCGAACACCGTCGGCTGCAACGGGCCGAACCGGGCCGCGCCGGCGACCTCGCGCCAGAAGCCGGCCAAAGCGTCCCGCGCCCCTTGCTCGTACCCCTTGGCCAGGCCGTAGGCGGTGACGGTGGCGTTCATCGCGCCCGCACTGGTGCCGGAGATGCCGTCGATCTCCAGCCGGCCATCCTCCATCACCCGGTCGATCACGCCCCAGGTGAACGCGCCATGGGCTCCGCCGCCCTGCAGCGCCAGATTGATCCGCTTGCGCCGGCCGGGCGCGAGCCCGCCCGGACCATCCCGCGTGCCTTCGGTCATCTCCGCCCGTCCCCGATGCCGGTGGTGCCGTGGTCAGTAGGCGAGGTCGGCGGCCTGCGGCAAGGATCTCCGGCCTGCGGTCCCCCATCGGTCAGGCCCCGGTGGCAGGTAGCGTCGTTCCCAGGTGACAAATGCCATTGTAAACGCGATTGTAAACGAGCTAGCCCGACGGGGTGGTCGCGTGCGCAACGAATCATCGGAACGGAGACAGCATGACGTCCTCACCCGTTGCCCTGGTCACCGGCGCGGCCCGCGGGATCGGCCGCGCGATCGCGGAGCGGTTCCTCGCCGAAGGCTGGCGGGTCGGCCTGCTCGATATCGATGGGGAGACGCTGGCGGCGACGCGGGCGGCACTGGACCGGTCCGAGCGGGCGGCCGCGCTGGTGTGCGACGTGGCCGAGGTGGATGCGGTCGCCTGGGCGGTCGACGGGCTGGTGACCCGGTTCGGCCGGCTGGACGCGGTGATCAACAACGCCGGCATCGCGCTGTTCCGTCCGATCGGGGAGACGACGCTGGCCGACTGGAACCGGGTGCTGGCGGTCAATCTGACCGGCCCGTTCATCGTCACCCAGGCGGCCCGGCCGCACCTGGTCGCCTCGGGCGGCGGGGCGGTGGTCAACATCACCTCGATCTCCGGGGTCAGGGCCAGCACCCTTCGGGTCGCCTACGGGGTCAGCAAGGCGGGTCTCGCCCATCTGACCCGGCAGCAGGCCGTGGAGCTGGGGGAGGTCGGCATCCGGGTCAACGCCGTCGCCCCGGGGCCGGTCGACACCGCCATGGCCAAGGCGGTGCACAGCCCCGCGATCCGGGCGGACTATCACGACGCCATCCCGCTCGGCCGCTACGGCACCGAAGCGGAGATCGCCGCCATGGTGTTCACCTTGTGCGGGCCGGACGCGTCCTACGTGACCGGGCAGGTATTGGCGGTCGACGGCGGCTTCCAGGCCGCCGGCATCGGCCTGCCGAGCCTCAGGCGGTGAGGCGGCCCCGGTCCGTCGGACAGCGCCGTCACCGGCCCGGCGATCATGCCCCGGCCGCGCCCGGAACCCTTGCCGGCGGCCGCGGCCGCGGATCGCCGGCGGGCCGAGCCGGGCGGGAACCGGCCATGCCCGCCGGGAACCGCGCCGGCGCCGGCCCGGGCGTTGACGGTCCCAGGGCCCCGAACGATGTTACCGTCCCACAGTCCGGCTCCGTTCCCCGACATCACGGATACCCAAGTCCATGGCGAAGTTTGGCATCGGCCAGGCGGTTCCCCGCAGCGAAGACCCGCGCCTGCTCACGGGCCAGGGCAGCTACACCGACGACGTCACGCTGCCGGGCCAGCGCTACGCCTATTTCGTGCGCAGCCCGTTCGCCCATGCCGAACTCGGTGCGATCGACGTGTCCGAGGCCCGGGCCGCCCCCGGCGTGGTCGCGGTGCTGACCGGTGCGGACATGCAGGCCGACGGGGTCAACGCCAAGCACAGCTATGCGACGGTGAAGAATCGGGACGGCAGCGATTTCGTCAACGTGCCCTGGCCGGGCCTGGCGCAGGGCCGGGTGCGCTATGTCGGCGAGGCGGTGGCGATGGTGATCGCGGAGACCATCGGCCAGGCCCGCGATGCGGCCGAGCTGGTGGATGTGGACTATGAAACCCTGCCGGCGGTCGCCGCGACCGGGGCGGCGATGGCGCCGGGCACGCCGCAGATCTGGGATCGGGCACCGGACAATCTGTGCTTCGACTGGGAGTATGGGGAGCGTGAACCGGCCCGCGCGTTGCTCGACCAGGCCGCCCATGTCGTCGACCTCACCCTGGTCAACAACCGCGTGGTCGCCAACTCGATGGAAGGCCGGGCCTGCAACGCCCACCACGATCCGGAGACCGGCATCAGCCGGTTCTACGTCTCCAGCCAGGGCGTGCACAGCCTGCGCGATAAGCTCGCCAGGGACATCTTCGGGATCGATCCCGACCGGCTGCAGGTGTTCACCACCGATGTCGGCGGCGGTTTCGGGATGAAGATCTTCCTGTATCCCGAATACATCGCCACCCTCTATGCGGCGCGCAAACTGGGCTGCGCGGTGAAGTGGACGGCCGAACGCTCCGAAGGCTTCGTCAGCGACGACCATGGCCGGGACAACATCACCCGGGTCCGCCTGGGTCTCGACGCCGAGCACCGGTTCACCGCCCTGTTCGTGGAGACCACGGCCAATCTGGGTGCGTATCTGTCGGACTTCGGCGTGTTCGTGGCGACCGCGGCCGGCAACCGCATGCTGCCGGGGCTGTATACGCTGCAGCGGGTCTACACCAACGTCAAAGGGGTCTTCACCAACACCCAGCCGGTCGACGCCTATCGCGGCGCCGGCCGGCCGGAGGCGGCCTTCATCATCGAGCGGGTGGTCGATCTGGCCGCGATCGAGCTGGGCGTCGACCCGGTCGCCCTCCGGCACAAGAACTACATCCCGCCCCAGGCGATGCCGTTCACCACGGCGACCGGTCTGGTGTACGATTCCGGGGAGTTCAGCCGCAATCTCGGCGAGGCGGTCGAGCGCGCCGACCGCGCCGGGTTCGAGGCGCGCCGCGCAGCGGCCGCGGCCGAAGGCAGGCTGCGCGGCCTGGGCGTCGCCACCTATGTCGAGGCCTGCGCCGGCGGCGGGCCGGAGGATGCCACCATCACCGTCGACAGGGACGGGTCGGTCACCATCCTGATCGGCACCCAGACCAACGGCCAGGGCCACGAGACTGCCTACAAGCAGATCGTCGCCGAGCATCTGGGCGTCGAGTTCGACCGGATGACCATGATCCAGGGCGACACCACCCGGGTCGCCACCGGCAGCGGCACCGGCGGCTCGCGCTCGGTCCCGGTCGGCGGGGCCTCGGTGGCCGAGGCCGCCCTCAAGATCCGGGACAAGGCCCGCGTCCGGGCCGCCGACATGCTGGAGGCCGCCGCCGCCGATATCGTCGTCGAGGACGGCCGGTTCACCGTCATCGGCACCGACCGGTCGGTCAGCCTGGCGGAGATCGCCGCCCGCGCCGAAGACGCGGTGGCGTTTGCCGAAGGCGGCAAGTTCACGCCGCCGGCGCACACCTTCCCCAACGGTGCGCATGTCGTCGAGGTGGAGATCGACCCCGATACCGGCACCGTAACCATCCTGCGCTACACCGTGGTCGACGATTTCGGCAACGTGCTGAACCCGATGATGGTGGCCGGCCAGGTCCATGGCGGGGTGGCGCAGGGGATCGGCCAGG
The DNA here is from genome assembly GCA_028281265.1 of Alphaproteobacteria bacterium. Classification (GTDB taxonomy): domain Bacteria; phylum Pseudomonadota; class Alphaproteobacteria; order DSM-16000; family Inquilinaceae; genus JANQKE01. The sequence goes on from JANQKE010000087.1 coordinate 15,189, forward strand.
CGCTGCTCGAACACACGGTGTACGACGCGGACGGCCAGCTCCTGTCCGGCTCGTTCATGGACTACGCCATGCCGCGGGCCGACAACCTGCCGTTCCTGGACTTCAAGTACACCGTGATCCCGTGCAGGACCAATCCGATGGGCGTTAAGGGCGCCGGGGAGGCGGGCTGCATCGGCGCGCCGCCGGCGGTGATCAACGCGGTGGTCGACGCGCTCAAGCCCTACGGCATCACCCATATCGACATGCCGGCGACCCCGTCGGCGATCTGGCAGGCGATCCGGTCGGCCCGGCCCGCCGCGGCGGCCGAGTGAGGGCCGGCCGGTGCCGGGCACGGACCTGATCCCCTGGCTCGATCCGCTGACCGCACTCGCCCGGTCGGCGGGCGACGAGATCCTGCGCCATTTCCGGCCCGGGGGGATCGCCGCCGACAGCAAGGCCGACGGCAGCCCGGTCACCCAGGCCGACCGTGCCGCCGAAGCGGTGATCGAGCGTGGCCTCGCCGCCTTCGCGCCGGCGATCCCGATGGTCGGGGAGGAAGCGGCCGGAGTGGGCCGCATCCCCGATATCGGCGGCGGCCGGTTCTGGCTGGTCGACCCGCTCGACGGCACCAAGGACTTCATCGAGGGGCTGGGGGAGTTCACGGTCAACATCGCGCTGATCGAGGACGGCCGGCCGGTCCTCGGCGTGGTGCACGTGCCCGCCCGGGGCACGGTCTATCGCGGCGTGGTCGGGCGGGGGGCCGGCAAGCTGTCCGGTGACGGTGTGGCGACCCCGATCGCCACCCGGCGGGCGCCGGCCTCGGGGCTCACCGTGGTCGCCAGCCGGTCCCACGCCGACCGGGCGGCGCTGGACGCCTTCCTCGACGGGACCCCGGTGGCCGAGACCCGGTCGATCGGCAGTTCGCTCAAGCTGTGCCTGGTCGCCGCGGGCGAAGCCGATCTCTACCCGCGCCACGGCCGCACGATGGAATGGGACGTCGCTGCCGGGCATGCGGTGGTGGTGGCGGCCGGCGGGCATCTCACCACCCTCGACGGCCGGCCGGTCACCTATGGCAAGCCGGGGTTCGAGAACCCGCCGTTCCTCGCCTGGGGGGCTGACCCGGTGCGGCCGGGACGGCGCGCGGCCTGAACCGGCGCGGCAGCGTTGACGGCATCGGCCCGCGGCGCCGACACTGACCGTCGGAACACGGCACCGCCGGAGACGCAAGCACGCGGCCCGGCCGGAGATACGGAAACGGGCACGGCCGGCGTCGACGGCCGGAGAATCCGGGGAGGTCCGAAGAATGACGGCGCCGCCGCTGACCATCCGGCTCAAGGCCGAGGACGATGTCGTCATCGCCCGGGTCGAGATCCTGCCGGGGACGGCGATCCCCGGCGAGCACACGACCACCCGGGACGCGATCCCGGCCGGTCACAAGATCGCCACGCACCCGATCGCAGCCGGCGCCCCGGTCCGGCGCTACGGCCAGATCATCGGCTTCGCCACCGAGCCGGTCACGCCCGGCGACCACGTCCATACCCACAACCTGGCGATGGGCGCGTTCGAGCGGGACTACGCGTTCGGCCAGGCGGTGCGCGACCTCCCGGTCCTGCCGCCCGGCCGCCGGGCTACCTTCGACGGCTATGTGCGCGCCGGCGGACGGGTCGGGACCCGCAACTATGTGGGCATCCTGACCTCGGTCAACTGCTCGGCCACGGTCGCCCGGATGATCGCCCGGCAGGCCGAAGCCGAGCTGCTGCCCGCTTTTCCGCATGTCGACGGGGTGGTCGCCCTGACCCATTCGACCGGCTGCGGCATGGCCGATTCCGGAGAGGGCTACGACAATCTGCAGCGGGTGCTGTGGGGCTACGCCCGCCATCCCAACTTCGCCGGCGTGCTGATGGTCGGCCTGGGCTGCGAGATCAACCAGATCGACTTCCTGCTCGACGCCTACGGGATCGAGCGGGGACGGCTGTTCCAGACCATGAACATCCAGACCGCCGGCGGCACCCGCAAGACGGTCGAAGAGGGCGTGCGCCGGGTCGCCGAGATGCTGCCCCATGCCGACCGGGCCCGGCGGCAGGCGGTGGATGCGAGCCATCTGAAGGTGGCCCTGCAATGCGGCGGGTCGGACGCATTCTCCGGCATCACCGCCAACCCGGCCCTCGGCGCGGCGGTCGACCTGCTGGTCGAACAGGGCGGCACCGGCGTGCTGGCCGAAACGCCGGAGATCTACGGGGCGGAGCATCTGCTGACCGCCCGCGCGGTCAGCCGGTCGGTCGGGGAGGCGCTGGTCGCCCGCTGCCGCTGGTGGGAGGATTATACCGCCCGCAACGGCGGGGAGATGAACAACAACCCCTCCCCCGGCAACAAGGCCGGCGGGCTGACCACGATCCTGGAGAAGTCGCTGGGGGCGGCGTCCAAGGGCGGTACCGGCAATCTGACCGCGGTCTACAGATACGCCGAACCGGTGACGGAGCCCGGCTTCGTGTTCATGGACACGCCGGGCTACGATCCGTGCTCGGTGACCGGTCAGGTGGCCGGCGGCTGCAATCTGGTGTGCTTCACCACCGGCCGCGGATCGGTTTCCGGGTTCAAGCCGGCCCCGTCGCTGAAGCTGGCGACCAACACGCCGATGTACCGGCGGCTGGCCGAGGACATGGATCTCGACTGCGGCCGGGTCCTGTCCGAAGGCGTGCCGGTGGCGGCGATGGGCCGGCAGATCTTCGAACTGATGCTCAAGACCGCCTCGGGCGCGCCGACCCGGTCGGAGGCCCAGGGCTTCGGCGACAGCGAGTTCATCCCGTGGCAGATCGGCGCGGTGATGTGAGGATGTGCGGGCGCCCGGTGACGGGGCGGGCTCACCGCCGTGGGTCCAACAGGGTGCGCCAGGCCTGCACCGCCGCCGGATCGGGGTCCATCGACCAGGGATCGTCGTCGATCGAAGTGGTGCGGGCCCGGTGCAGATGGCCGTGCATCAGCCCGCGCAGCCGGCGCCGGACGAATGGCAGCCGGTCCATCGCCGCGATCAGACCCCGGCGGAGGGCCGGATAGCGGGCGAACCAGCCATAGGCGGCCGCCAGATCGCGGCCGAGCCGCCGCTGGGCGGCCTCGCGGCGGCGGCGGGCCGCATCGACCGCCCGATGGATGCGCCGCGTCACGGGCCAGGCCGGGTTCGAGGTGATCCTGTCGAGATCGCCTTGAACCCGGTTGAGGGCGGCATGCGCCTGGGACAGCTCGTCGATAAGGCACGCGACCTGCCGGTCGGTTTCGGCCTCGGTCCGCCGGCCGCCCGTCGATGCGCCGTCGTCGCCTGCAGGGATGTCCACCGCCCGATTGCTCCTGATCATGCCGCTAGAGAGCATCCTGCGTCCTAACGGACGCAGATAAGATGCTCTAAATCTTTGAAATAGATCAACCTGCGTTCAGATGAGTCCATCTGAACGCAGGTTGATCTAGATGTGGAGCCCCATCAGGCTGTCCCCGGATAGAGGCTGTTTCCAGGCGTTGGGGACGTCAAGGGCGGCGACGCCGTCGGGCCGCGGTTGACCCTTGCCGTACGCCATCCGGCTCTAGGGTCTGGTCGATCCCACCTTCCGGTGCTATCGGCTGCGTCGATGGTTGGGGAAGCTGCCGAAGCGGTGCGTCGGCGGATATCCCCGTTGTTGGGTTTCAGGGTGATTTCAGGACAAAAAGGGCACGCAATGGCCGATCCGCAAACCGCTGCGGTCAAGAATTGTATTCAGATCGCCGAGATTCTGGACATGCTGCCGCATCGCTACCCGATGCTGCTGATCGATCGCGTCATCGACCTCGCACCTGGGGTATCGGCCACCGGGATCAAGAACGTGACGGTCAACGAGCCTTACTTCGTCGGGCATTTTCCCGGCCGGCCGATCATGCCGGGGGTCCTGATCGTCGAGGCCATGGCACAAACGTCGGCGGTGGTCGTCGTATCGGCGCTGGAGGACGTGGCCGAGGCCAGGATGGTGTATTTCATGTCCATCGATTCCGCGCGGTTCCGCCGACCGGTCGAGCCCGGGGATCGCATGCACATCAAGGTCCAGAAGCTCCAGAACCGCCGCAAGGTCTGGAAGTTCGCCGCACAAGCCGAGGTCGAGGGCGTCCTTGTCGCCGAAAGCACGATCACCGCGATGATTGGCGAGAACGAATGACGTCCCATCAGGTGCATCCGTCGTCGTTCGTCGATCCCGGTGCGCGGCTCGGACACGATGTCAGGATCGGTCCGTTCTGCGTCGTCGGGGCGGAAGTCGAGCTCGCCGACGGTGTCGAACTCGTCTCGCATGTCAGCGTCGTCGGCCGGACCCGCATCGGAGCGCGGACCAAGGTCTACCCCTTCGCGTCGATCGGTCAGCCTCCCCAGGACCTCAAATACCGGGGCGAACCCTCCCGGCTGGAGATCGGGGCGGACACCGTGATTCGGGAGAACGTCACCCTCAACCCGGGTACCGAAGGCGGGGGCATGCTGACATCGGTGGGCGACGGTTGTCTGCTGATGGTCGGCGCGCATGTCGCCCATGACTGCCGGATCGGCGACCGGGTCATCCTGGTCAACAACGCGATCTTGGGGGGGCATGTCACGATCGGCGAACACGCCATCGTCGGCGGCAATTCTGCCGTCCACCAGTTCGTCCGGATCGGGGCCCACGCCATGATCGGCGGCATGACCGGGATCGAGCAGGATGTGATCCCCTATGGGCTGGCCATGGGAGAGCGAGGGTATCTTGCGGGCCTTAACCTGGTTGGCCTGAAGCGCCGCGGGTTCGACCGGTCGACCGTTCATGCGCTCCGGGCCCTGTACAAGACCCTTTTCGTCGACACCGACGGGACGTTCGAAGACCGGCTCCGGGCCTGTGCGGTGAATGCCGAGGACATCGCGGCCGTCAAGGAAGTGCTCGGGTTCCTGACCGCGGGAACGGATCGGAAGATCCTGCAGGCTGCAGGGCCGCGGGACGGGTGACGGTCCGATGAGTTCGGTCGGGGCCGAAGGCGATACCCTGCTCGGCATCGTGGCCGGCGGGGGGCGGCTGCCCCGTATCGTCGCCGACCACGCCGCCGCTCAGGGCCGGTCGGTGCGGATTGCCGCACTCAGCGGCCATGCCGACCCGGCGACGGTGGCGGGCTATCCCCATCTGTGGGGGGCGCTGGGGCAGGCGGGCACGCTCGGAGAATGGCTCTATCATCAGGGGGTGAGGGATCTCTGCCTGATCGGTCCGGTCAGGCGGCCCGCCTGGTCGGAATTGGTGCCCGACTTCCATACGGCGAAGTTCCTGGCCTCGGTCATGCCGAAGGCACTGGGCGACGACGGGCTGCTGCGCGCGATCAAGGACAAGCTGGAGAGTGTCGGGTTCCGCGTCATCGGCGCCCATGAGATCCTGAGCGAGCTGGTCGCGCCGGAGGGGCTGCTGACGCGCACCGAGCCGCATGCCGACCATCATCGGGATATCGATCTGGGTATTCGCCACGCCCGGGCCATCGGCCGGCTGGATATCGGCCAGGCAGTGATCGTCCAATCGGGGCTGACCCTCGCCGTCGAAGCGATCGAAGGGACGGACGCGATGCTCGGGCGGGCGGCCGACCTCCGCCGGCAAGGACCCGGCGGGGTGCTGGTCAAACTGTGCAAGCCGCAACAGGACCGCCGGCTCGACCTGCCGACGATCGGCATCGACACTGTCCGGCTCGCCTGTGCGGCCGGCTTGGCCGGGATCGTGATCGAGGCCGGACGGACCTTGATCGTCGATCGCGACCGCACCTTGGCGTGCGCCGACGAAGCGGGCCTGTTCATTCAGGCGATCGCGGCGCTCGACGACCAGACCGTGCCGCCATGACCGACGTCACGGTCGCCCGGCGGCAACCGATCACCGTTTTTCTGGTCGCCGGTGAACCGTCGGGCGATGCGCTGGGCGCCCGGCTGATGGCGGCGCTCAAACGGCGGTATGGTGAGGACACCCGTTTCCTGGGGATAGGCGGCCCCCGCATGACCGAGGGCGGCCTCGAAACCCTGTTCCCGATGGACGAACTGTCGGTCATGGGGGTGTTCGAAATCCTGCCCCGGGCGATCCCGTTGCTGCGTCGGGTCGACGACACCGTGGCTGCGGTGCATCTGTGTCGGCCGGATGCCGTGGTGACGATCGACGCTCCGGCCTTTTCGTTCCGCGTGGCCCGCAAGCTCGAGAACCGGTCCTTTCCGCTCGTTCATCTCGTCGCGCCGACGGTGTGGGCGTGGCGACCCGGCCGGGCCCGGGTCATCGCCGGGCGGTACGATCACCTGCTGTGCCTGTTGCCGTTCGAGCCCCGCCATTTCGAACCGGCCGGGCTGGAAGCGACGTTCATCGGCCACCCGGTGGTCGAAGGCCCCCTCGGAACGGCCGATGGAGATCGGTTCAGGAGGCGACACGGTCTGTCGGCGGCGGATCGGCCGCTTCTCGTGCTACCCGGCAGCCGGCGGGGGGAGGTATCGCGTCTGCTGCCGGTGTTCGGTGAGGCGGTTGCGGATCTCGTCACGCGGCACCCTGGTCTGCGGCCCGTCGTCCCGACCGTCCGTCACGTCGCCGAGACGGTTCGGGCCGCCGTCGCTGGCTGGCCCGGCAACCCGATCGTCCTGGAGGACGAGCAGGCGAAGTACGATGCGTTCAAGGCCGGCGAAGCGGCCATCGCAGCCTCCGGCACGGTGGCGTTGGAATTGTCGCTGAGCGGTACGCCGACGGTGGTGGCCTACAAGGTCAACTGGCTGACCGCTCAGATCGTCCGGCGCCTGCTGCTGGTCGACACCGCCACGCTGACCAACCTGATCCTCGAGGATAAGGTGATCCCCGAATGCATCCAGGAGCGCTGCACGGCCGACGCGCTGGTGGTCGAGGTGGAACGGCTGCTGACCGACGCGGCGGCTCGGGACAGGCAACTGACGGCGGGCCGGCGGGTCGGCCAGATCCTCGGTCTGGCCGCACGCACGAAGCCCAGCGATGTCGCGGCGGATACCATCGCGCGGCTGCTGACGCACCGATAGGCGGGGGGCCGTGGAGTCAGGGTGGGCGGGTATCCCTTCGCCGGCGCGTTCGCTCGGACAGCGGCACACCGGTTATGGCAGGGCAGCGCCTCTTACCTGCGTCCGACCGGACGCAGATTGAAGTCGATCACCTTACCTGCGTTCAGATCAGTCTATCTGAACGCAGGGTGGTCTGGCCGCCGCTGCGACGCGGATCGCCGTTACCCGACGACGATTGCCCAGATCGCGCCGATACCGCTCATCGCCAGCAGCAGCATCGCCCACCGCACGCCACGGCGCCGCAATAGCGGGGCGCGATTGTCGTTTGCGGCTTTGGGGAACCGTCGCCAGTACACGCGGCCCCATTGCACGGCGGGGGGGCCGATACGGCTCGGCGTGCGTTGGGGGCGCTGACTGGTCGCGTTCGCGCTCATCCTGGTCGGGCCCTCCCAAGGCCGGCCTCCGCCGGTCCATGCCGAGCGTCGGCACGGCGGGCCACCGGACCCGCCGTCCTTACTCTCCCCTGTCGGGCGGTACTATACACGCTTGATCAGCGTTTGTGCACGGGAACAAAGTCCCGCGAGTCGGACCCTTGGTAGAGCTGGCGCGGCCGCCCGATCTTCTGCTCGGGGTCCTCGATCATCTCGTTCCATTGCGCGACCCAGCCGACGGTGCGCGCCAGTGCGAACAGCACGGTGAACATCGAGGTCGGGAAGCCCATCGCCTTGAGAATGATCCCGGAGTAGAAGTCGACATTCGGATAGAGTTTCTTCTCGATGAAATATTCGTCTTCCAGGGCGATCCGCTCCAACTCCATGGCGACATCCAAGAGTGGATCCTGCATGCCCAGTTCACCCAGAACTTCGTGGCAGCTCTGCTTCATCACTTTTGCACGGGGGTCGAAGTTCTTGTAGACACGGTGGCCGAACCCCATCAGCCGGAACGGGTCGTCCTTGTCCTTGGCGCGGGCGACGAAGGCGGGGATGTTGTCGACATGCCCGATCTCGGCGAGCATCTTCAGCACGGCCTCGTTGGCCCCGCCATGGGCGGGTCCCCACAGAGAAGCGATCCCGGCGGCGATGCAGGCGAACGGGTTGGCCCCCGAAGATCCCGCCAGCCTGACCGTCGAGGTCGAGGCGTTCTGCTCATGGTCGGCGTGCAGGATCAGGATACGGTCCATCGCACGGGCGACCGTCGGGCTGACCCGGTAGGGCTCCGCCGGCACGGCGAAGCACATGTGCAGGAAGTTCTCCGCATAGGTGAGGTCGTTGCGCGGATAGATGAAGGGCTGGCCCATGGAGTATTTGTAGGCCATGGCCGCCAGCGTCGGCATCTTGGCGATCAGCCGGTGGCTCGCGATCATCCTTTGGGTCGGATCGGCGATGTCCGTGCTGTCGTGATAGAATGCCGACAGGGCACCGACCACGCCGACCATGATCGCCATCGGGTGCGCGTCCCGACGGAAGCCGCGATAGAAGTTGAGCAGTTGTTCGTGGACCATCGTGTGATACGTGATGGTCTTCTCGAATTTCAGTTTCTCTTCGCCGTTCGGCAGGTCGCCGTGCAGCAGAAGGTAGCAGACCTCCATGAAGTCGCTGTTCTCGGCGAGTTGATCGATCGGGTAGCCGCGGTGCAGGAGCACGCCGTGGTCACCGTCGATATAGGTGATCTGCGATTGACACGACGCGGTCGACGTAAAGCCCGGATCGTACGTGAACATGCCCGTCTGGGCATACAACTTGCGGATATCGATGACCTTGGGGCCTTGCGTGCCGCCGGTCACCGGAAGCTCGATCGATTGACCGGTGGCATCGTCGGTGAGCGTGACGGTGGCCGGGGCAGCCTCACTCATGGTGGAGTTCCCTTGTGTATCGTTCTTTGGAGGCCCGTGATCAGAAGTCATCGCCCGGTCGCTTCGCTGGGTCGATCGACCGTGCAGCGGGTCGGGATCGGTGCGACCGGACGGTGAAGTAGGGCCATGGGACCGCTTATGCGTGCGGCGCAACATAGCCGCCGCTCCAGGCCAGATCAATTCATCCGACACATGACCGCTGTCCGGACAAGGATCTCATACCGGCTGGCGCCGAGGTGACGTCATCTCAAGTCGCGATGCGTTCAGGCGCCTCGCGAGGCCCGCCTCGGACAAGCTCGGGCGGGCCTGCCCCTTGCGATCAGCCTGGCTCATCGCCCCTGGTCTAAGCCGCCGGCTCCCCCCCCGGTGACGTCGGCGAGCCGTCCCAGCGTCTCCTGCCGACCCAGGACGGAAGCCACTTCGAAGATCCCGGGCGACACGGTCGTTCCGGTCAGCGCCGCCCGTAGCGGCTGGGCCAGCGTGCCGAGCTTCACGCCTACGCTCTCCGCCACCGCGCGGCATGTCGCGTCGACGACCTGTTCGTTCCAGTCGGGCAGGGCGACAAGCTCCCGGCTCAGGGAGAGCAGATACCCGCGCGCGGCGTCGGACAGCAGCTTCTCGGCCTTGTCGTCCAGCGGCAGCGGCCGGGACCGGGCATAGAACGCACCGAGTTCCGCCAGCTCCACCAGTGTCTTGGCCCGTGGTTTGAGACCGTCCATGCCGCGCAGCAGGCGGTCCCGGCCGGTCCGGTCCACCGGCCGGCCGACGATCGCTTCGATCCGCGGGACGATGGCGTCGACCAGCCGAGCGGGATCGGCCTCCTTGATGTAGTGGGCGTTGAGGCTCTGCAGCTTGGCGACGTCGAACCGGGCCGCGGCCTTGCCGCAGCCATCGAGGTCGAACCACTCGATCGCCTGGTCGGTGGAGATGACCTCCGCATCGCCGTGGCCCCAGCCCAGGCGCAAGAGGTAGTTCCGCACCGCCTCCGGCAGATAGCCCATCTCCCGATAGGCCTCGACCCCCAATGCACCATGGCGCTTGGACAGCTTGGCCCCGTCCGACCCATGGATCAGGGGGATGTGGGCGAACACCGGCACGGCCGCGTCCAGCGCGTGGTAGAGGTGGGTCTGGCGGAAGGCGTTGGTCAGATGATCGTCGCCGCGGATCACATGGGTGACGCCCATGTCGATATCGTCGATCACGACCGAGAGCATGTAGGTGGGCGTGCCGTCCGCACGCAGCAGCACCATGTCGTCGAGCTGGTCGTTCGTCACCGTCACCCGACCCTGGACCGCGTCATCGATCACGGTCTCCCCGTCTCGCGGGGCCTTGAACCGGACCACCGGCGCGACCCCGGCGGGCGCCTCGGCCGGGTCCCGGTCCCGCCAGCGGCCATCATAGCGCGGTGGCCGGCCGTCGGCACGGGCCGCCTGCCGCATCGCTTCGAGCTCTTCCTTGCTGGCGTAGCAAGGATAGGCCTTGCCGGCGGCTATCAGGCGCCGGGCGGCGTCGGCATGCGTCTGCCGTCGGTCGAACTGGGAGACGGCCTCGCCGTCCCAGTCCAGTCCGAGCCAGCGCATGCCGTCGACGATCGCGTCGACCGCAGCCTGGGTCGAGCGCTCACGGTCCGTGTCCTCGATCCGAAGGTGAAAGCGGCCGCCGCAATGGCGGGCGAACAGCCAGTTGAACAGGGCGGTTCGAGCCCCACCGATATGCAGGAAGCCGGTCGGTGACGGGGCGAAGCGGGTGATCACGGTCTGGTCGGTCATGGTGCTCCCATAGCTGTCCCGAGGCCGATGGGCCATCGGCGCAGGGGATAGCAGGGTGGCGTCCCGATGGGGAGTGCCCGGCCGCCTTCGGACCGCCGGGTCGCGGTGTTGCCGTGCTCGATGCACGCCCTTTGCGTGCACGCCATGTCCGCCTACGATCGTAGGCGGAAGAGTAGGGGACCGCATGGTGGCGCTGGCCGACCAGACCGACCCGGACCGGTCGCAGAAATGGGGCGTTCGCGTCGCCATGGCGGTCGGAGCCGCCGCGATGGCCGATCGCGAGCGGTGGGCGTTGTGGCTGCCGGTGGCCCTTGGCCTGGGTGTCCTGAGCTACTTCGCCTTGCCGGTGGAACCCCCGGCGGCCGCTCCGGCGATCGGCCTTGCCATATGCGGTGCCGTCCTGTCGGTGGGACGCGGTCGCGCCTGGGTCCGGCTGCCCGCGCTGGCCCTGCTGGCCTTTACCCTCGGGGTTGCGGCCGGCCAGTGGCAGACGCAGCGGGTTCAAGCCCCCGTCCTGCAGCGCGCGCTGGGTCCGGTGACGGTCGAGGGCCGGGTCGTCCTGCAGGACGTGCTGCCGCGCGGCACCCGCGTGGTGCTCGACCGGCTCGCCATCGAGCGGGTCGAGGGCTGGCGGACGCCGCATCGGGTCAGGATCACCCTTGGCCGCGGCGACGCGGCCCCGCCGACCGGCAGTCGCATTCGCATCCTGGCGTCCTTGCGCCCACCCCCGCCCGCCGTGATGCCGGGTGCGTACGACTTCCGCATGCGGGCGTATTTCGACCGTCTCGGCGCGACCGGTTTCGCCTTCGGGAGGCATGCGGTCGTCCAGCCGGGCGATCCGGACCAGGTCGGACTGGCCCTGGAAAGACTGCGCCAGTCGGTCGTCGAGACGGTGCTGGCGACGCTCGACGGCGATGCGGCGGCGGTCGCGGCGGCGTTGCTGACGGGGGAGCGGGGCAGCCTCCGCGAGGCGGTGTACGAGGATCTGCGGGACAGCGGTCTGGCCCATCTGCTGGCGATTTCCGGGCTGCATGTCGGGCTGGTGGCCGGACTGGTGTTCGCCGGCGTCCGCGCCGGCCTCGCCGTAAGCGAGCGGCTGGCGCTCACCTGGCCTTTGAAGAAGATCGCAGCCGCCGTGGCGTTGGCGGCGGCGTTCTTCTACATGCTGATCGTCGGCGCCACCGTACCGACCCAGCGCGCCTTCCTGATGACCGGTCTGGTGCTGGTTGCGGTCCTGGTCGACCGGGAGGCGTTCTCGATGCGGCTCGTGGCGCTGGCGGCCACCCTCGTGATGCTGATCAGCCCGTTCAGCGTGCTCGGTCCCAGCTTCCAGATGTCGTTCGCCGCCGTGATCGCCCTGATCGCCGCCTACGAAGCGCTGGGGCGGGATCGGTTCGCCCAGGCCGGGGATCGCGGGTGGGGGCGGCGCGTGGCGCTCTACTTCGCCGGGGTGCTGCTGACCAGCCTGATCGCTTCGGCCGCCACCGGCCCGTTCGCCCTGTTCCACTTTCAGCGGATCGCCGGCTACGGGCTGATCGCCAACCTGATCGCCGTGCCGCTGACCGCGCTGTGGATCATGCCGTTCGGAGTGGTGGCCTATGCTCTGATGCCGGTCGGCCTCGCCTGGATCGGGCTGGTTCCCATGGGGTGGGGTATCGATCTGCTGCTGACGGTCGCGGCCGAGGCGGCGAGTTGGCCCGGCGCGGCCTGGTCGGTGGCCGCCCCGTCCGCCGCCGCCCTGGGCTTCATGGTGGCCGGTGGCCTGTGGCTGTGTCTGTGGATGGGGCGATGGCGGCTGCTCGGCGCGGCTCCGATCCTCGTCGGCGCCGTGCTGATGGCGCTACCCGGCCGCCCGGAGATCCTGATCGACGGATCGACCGGTACGGTGGCGATCCGGCATGGGGACCGGCTGTACCTGTCGGGAGAGGCGATCTCGGACTATGCCCTGGACGTCTGGGCCCGGCGGTTGGCGATCGCGCCCGAGGCGGTCGCGGTCTGGCGCGAGCCGGCGGTGGCGTTCCCGGATCGGGCGAGCTTGGCCTGTGATTCCCTGGGCTGCCGGCTGGCCGGAGACGTGCTCATCCTGGTCGATCGCCGGGGCTGGCCCGAGACCTGCCGCTCGCCGGATCTGGTCGTCACCCCGCTGTTCGCCCCAAGCGGCTGTGAGCCGGGTCGGCTGATCGATGCACGGGCTCTGGGCCGGATCGCCGCCGCGACGGTCGACCTGTGGCCAAGCGGCCGTCCACCGACGATCGACACCGTGCCGTGGCGGGGCGGCCGACCGTGGGAAGGCCAGCGCCGGTAACCCCGGTGACAGCGGGTCCGGTAAGCCCCTTGGATGTGGGCTTTCAACACGGTGTCGCCCGACGCGACAGCCTGGATGCGCCGGTCCGATGTTCCGTCTCCCAAGAGTAGGCTGGATGGAGCGTAGCGAAACCCAGTACGGCACCCTTACCAAGCTGGGTTTCGCTGCGCTCTCCCCAGCCTTGTCTGTGTTGGAGATGGGGTATGGTGGTGGGCTTGAGGGGGCTGAGGGGGGCAATGCCGCCCTTAGAGGGTTGTAGTGGGCAGGCCGGATCGTCCCGGATCCTCCTGCTCGGCCTCCAGTTCGGCTTCCTTCATCAGCCGGTACATCCGCCAGAAATCCTCGCCGAGCCGGGGCGGCAGCACGGTGGCGGCCTTCATCGCCGCCAATGCCTCCGGCCAGCGCAGCGGCAGATCCGGGTCCGCGGTCTGGCAGGCGTCGCCCATGGTCGCCGGCGGTGGGTCGATGCGGCTTTCCAAGCCGTGATGCAGGCCGGCCAGCGCGGCCGCACCGACCAGGTACGGGTTGGCGTCGGCGCCGGCCATCCGGTGCTCGATCCGGCGATGCTCCCCCTCGCCCAACGGCACCCGCAGCGCGGTCGAGCGGTTGTCCCAGCCCCAACTGCGGTTGACCGGCACGAAGCAGTCCGGCGCCAGCCGACGGTAGCTGTTCCGGTGGGGTGCGTAGAGCGCCATCGCTTCGCCGAAGGTATCGAGAATGCCGCCGATGGCGTGCGACAGGGTCTCCGGTTCCGCCCCGAACACGGCCCGCCCGGCGCGATCCTTGAGGCTGATGTGCAGATGCAGTCCGCTGCCGACATCGTCCGGATAGGGTTTGGCGGCGAAGCTGGCGCGGACGCCGTGGCGCACCGCGACGCGCCGGACGATGCGCAGGAACATGGCGCATTCGTCGGCCGCGCGCAGCGCATCCGCCCGATGGGTCAGGTTCACCTCATACTGGCCGACCCCGTATTCGCTGATGGCCGTGCCCGCGCCGACCCCCTGCACCCGGCAGGCCCGATCGATGGCGTCGAGCAGGGTTTCGAACGCCTCGACCTGGTCGAGGCCGTAGACCTGACCTTCGGCCAGCCGCTGGCCGGTCAACGGGTTCCGCGGTGGCTGCAGGGCGCCGTCAGTCCCCGGCGCGGGGTCGAACAGGAAGAACTCCGCCTCGTACGCGACCACCGGCGTGAGCCCGGCGCCCGCCAGCCGTTCGATCACCCCCGCCATCACGTGCCGGGGTTCCAGCGGATAGGGCCCGCCCTGGGGCAGCCGGTACTCCATCAGCACCTGGGCCAGCGGCACCGGGCTCCACGGGACCGGCACCAAGGTACCGGGAACGGCGCGGATCAGGATGTCCGGATCGCCGTCGCTGATGCCCATCCCGCCCGCATCGTGGGTCAGCCCCCGCGGGTCGAGGAACAGCACCGCGGCGCACAAAGGGATGCCGGTGCCGAGCTTGACCGCCTGGTCGATCGGGACCCGCTTGCCGCGTGCGTGCCCGTTCACATCGACGATGAAGCCGTCGACATAGCGGATGTCGGGATGGTCCGCCCGGAACCGGGTCAACTCGTCGGCGAAGCGGTCGGCGATATCGCCATCGGTCGGGGGCATGGGCCGGAATACGGTGACGGGATGGGGCGGCGGCCCCGGTCTTGACGCGTGGGACCCGTCAGCGCAAGCACGGTCCCAGGCGGCCGCCTTCGTCCCCACACGGACGAGGGCCCCCGTGTTACGCAACCTCGATCCGGCGGGGAATCCCAAGCGTCTCCATGGTCGCCAGGATGTCGGGCAAAGCCTTTTCGGTCGCCTTGCGGCCGATGTCGATCAGCTCGCCCGACCGGTCGAATTCGTGGAACCCGATATGGCTGATCCGCGGCTCGATCAGCACGTCCGGCGGATCGCCGGCCAACCGGCTCTTGGTGATGCGGTCGAGCAGCATGCCCAAGGAGGTCAGCATGATCTCGAAGATGCTGGTCTTGTCCGCGGTTTCCCGCCGGAAGACCCGGCGGGCGAGCCGCGTCATGCCGGCACCATCGATCGGGTTGCCTTCCCGCTCCAACAGATCGAGCAGGTTGAAGCCGGTCTTCTCGGGCGGCCGCGGGGTGGCCAGGCGCTGGAACAGATCGTTGACGTTGACGCCGATCACCATGTGGCCGCCCAGAGCCCGGCAGGTCGACACCGGCACCGGGTTGACCAGCCCGCCATCCATCAGCATCCGGCTGCCCACCGTCACCGGGGGGAACACCCCGGGCATCGCGAAGGACGGACGGATCGCGTCGACCACCGGGCCGTGCCGCAGCCAGACCTCCTGGCCCGTGGCGAGATCGGCGCACACGGCTGCAAACGGGCGGTCCAGTTGTTCGATCGTCAACTCGTCGAGATGGTCTCTCAACTCCTCGATCAGCCGGTCGCCGGCCAGCAGCGACGGCTGGCCGATCTGGAAGTCCAGATAGCGCAGCATGCGCATCCGCGTAAGCGACCGGGCCCAGGCTTCGAGCGGGTCGAGCTTGCCCGCGAGGTAACAGCCGCCGACGATCGCCCCGATCGAGGTGCCGCAGACGATGTCGGGCACGATGCCGTTGGCCAGGAGGGTGCGCAGCACGCCGATATGGGCCCAGCCGCGCGCCACGCCGCCGCCCAAGGCGATCGCGAGCTTCGGGGAGGAGTCATCGACCGTTAGCATCGTTCATGCCAATCGCAAGGCGAACAACCCGATGGGCTATGGGGATACCCTTCAGAGTGGCGACCCCGCGTGGGCACCTCAAGGCCCGCGGGCGCGCATGGCATCGCTGCGTCCCGCCGATGCCATGGACCGGTCGAGGCCGGGCAGGGCCACCGCCAAGGCAAGGGCCCGGACGATCATGAACAACGCCATCGCAGCCCACAGGCCGTGATTGCCGAAAGCCGGCACCAGCAGCCAGACAAGGCCGAGATAGACCGCCAGCGTGACCAGCATGGCGTTGCGAAGGGTCCGGGTCCGGGTCGCGCCGATGAAGATGCCGTCGAGCTGGTATGACCAGATCGCCAGAACCGGCATTGCCGCCACCCAAGGCAGATAGGTGGTCGCGGTGGCGCGCACGTCCGCGATGTCGGTCATGACCGCGATGATCGACGGTCCTGCGGTGGCGTAGGCGCCGGCGAACAGGGCCGAGGCGCCGATGGCCCAGACCGTGGTTGCCGCCATCGCCTTGCGGAAGCCGTCCCGGTCGCCCGCACCGACCCGATCCCCGATCAGGGCCTCGGCCGCATGGGCGAACCCGTCGAGCGCGTAGGCCAGAAACGACAGGAACTGCAGTAGAATCAGATTGGCCGCGACCACCGTATCGCCCATGGTCGCCCCGGTATTGGTGAACACCGCGAACACGGTGATCAGGGCCAGCGTGCGGATGAAGATGTTCCCGTTGACCGCGATCAGCCGTTTGTAGGCAGCCACGGTCCACAGGCCGGCGCTACCGGGCAGACGGCCGCCCACCAGTCTCAGGACGATGGCCAGCCCCAGGGCGGTGGCGGTCAGCTCGGCCGCCACGGAAGCCCAGGCGACACCGGCCACCCCCCAGCCCAAGCCGATGACGAAGACCAGGCTGAGCACGATGTTCACCCCGTTGAGCGTGACCTGAAGGGCCAAGGCCAAACCGGCCCGCTGCAGGCCGAGCAGCCAGCCCAGGATGGCGTAGTTGGCCAGTGTCGCCGGTGCCGCCCAGATCCGTGCGGAGAGGTAGACGTCGGCATACGTCTCGACCGCGCTGGAGGCCTGGAACAGGCCCAGCGCGAGTGCGGCGATCGGTCGCTGGAGTGCGATGAGGCAGAACCCGACGGCCGCAGCCAGGATCAGGGCTCGGAGCAGGGTATGCCGGATCTCGACCGGATCCCCGGCACCGCGAGCCTGGGCGGTCAGGCCGGTCGTCCCCATCCGCAAGGCGCCGAACCCCCAGAACAGGAAACTGAAGACGCTCGACCCGATGGCCACCGCCCCGAGATAATAGGCGTGCTCGAGCCGGCCGATCACCGCCGTATCGACGATCCCCAACAGCGGTGTTGTGACGTTGGCGATCATGATCGGACCTGCGAGCCGCCAGACCTTTGCATGAACAGTTCTGTCCGACAGCAAACCCGAACTTCGATGCGTGTGGGGCACTCGTCCTCTCCTTCTGCCGGCCTTCAGTGACAAGTAGTCACAGCACTTCGGCTTTGGACATTGACTGATATGCCTGAGGCCGGGCTGAGATTAACGCAGATTAAGATGAAGTGAACATGACGTATGCAGTCGATGTTCTATCCGCAAAGCGTGTGTTGACTTCAATCTCCGGCATTTGACAGGTTTCCGAAACCGAATGTCGCTGTCTGCATCTGCGGACAAAAAAGGGTTACGGCAATGTCCGGTTTCAACGCACAACGGCTCTTGGATTTTGACGGGTTCCGGATCCACTACCGCGCCGATCGTCTGCATAATGGGCACCGATACTTCGATATCTGGACCCAGGGGGTGGGACCGGCGGATTGCTGGCTGCGGTTCTGCGATCATATCACCAGCCAGCATCCCGGCATGACGGTGTTCGCCGCCCGGGCCATACCGAATGGCCAGTCCGAGGCACGCGACGTCGCGCTGATCAGGCAGGAAGCGGCGCTGTACCGGTCCCGGGGGGTTCGCGCGCTTTGCGTCGCTTTGGTCAATGACGACCCGGCGATCACTCACTACGCCGACATGATGCGAGACGTTTTCGCACTCGAAGGCGTCGCTTTTCTGATCGAAGACTCTCAGACCGCGACGGAGGCGTTGCGTCGCCTCGAAGACATGATCGAGACGGTCACCGAGATGTCCCTAAGCGGTCTCGCACCGGATCTGGCCCTGTGCCGGCCGGCGAGCGGTACGAACTGGCGGCAGGATCGCTGGTCCGCCTGAGCACCGCGCGCCGGTCGTCACGAGACCGGCCCTCCAAGAGCGTTCAGTAGGCTGGATAGAGCGCAGCGAAACCCGGCACGGCGCCCGCAACAAACTGAGTTTCGCGCACGCTCTCCCCAGTCTAGATAGCTCTACCCAGCCTGCATCCCGGGCCGCCGCGTCCTACGGCAGCCCGTTGACAGCCTCTATCCAGTTCCTAGAGCATCCTGCGTCCTAACGGACGCAGGATGCTCTAACTCGTTGAAATATATCAACTTATCTGCGTTCAGATGAGTCCATCTGAACGCAGGTTGATCTAGTTCTGCCGGACGATCCGGCCTTCGATTTCCGGCGCGACCTCGCCCGCCGCATCGATATGGTCCATCACCTGGGCGGCCATCAGGGTGCCGGCCATCTCATCGATCACGCGGGGGGCGTCGGCGAACATGGTGTAGCCGTCCCCGCCGCGGGCCATGAAGTCGTTGGTTGCGAGCACATAGGTCGCGTCCGGATCGATCGGCGCCCCGCCGACCATCACCTCGACCACCCGTTCCCCGGCCGGCTGTGCCATGTCGTAGACCACCGACAGCCCGGAGACGTGCGGGAACCGGCCGCTGACGTCTTCGACCCGGCTGAAGCCGTTCTCCAGCGCGGCAACCACATCCGCGCCCGATAGCTCGATCGACACCGTCTTGTTGCCGAACGGCAGCTCGGACTGGATGTCCCGGCGGCTCAGCACGGTGCCGGGATCGTAGACCCGATCCGCCCGGATGCCGCCGCCGTTGGTGATCGCGATATCGGCGCCGGTCGCGCTGCGCATGGCATCGGCGACGAGGTTGCCGAAGGCGGTCTCACCGCCGCGAACGGACGCACGACGGGTGTCGAGTTCGGTCAGCGTCGTGCCGATCTCGATGTCCAACTCGGCGGACAGTTGGTCCAGATAGACCTGGACCGCATCGGTCATGGCCGCGTCCGGTTCCACCATCGCGGTGTCGATGGTCCGGAACGACGGCGTCCAGTCCACATCGCCATCATCGTCCCGCGTCACGGTCAGGGTGAGTTCCGTCACGTACTCGGCCTGCTCACCGCTTTCGAGCATCAGTTTGCGGCCGTTGTAGAGCGTCGACACCACATGATCGTCGCCGGACAGGATCAGATCGACCTCGGCCCGATCGAACAGGATCGCGTCTTCGGACAGGTTAGTATGGGCCAACGCCACGACGATGTCGGCACCCGCCTCGCGCAGCGCCGCCGCGTGGCCGTTCACCGTCTCCAGCGGATCGGCGAACGTCACGTAACCGGGGCTCGACTTGGCTGCCGTGTCCGGCGTGGTCAGGCCGATGAAGCCGAAGGTGAAGCCGGCCACGTCGGTGGTCCAGGTCGCTTCGGCACCGTCGATCAGGCTGCCGTCCGGCTCCATCGAGTTGGCCGACAGCACGACGAACTCCGCTTCGGCCAGCCGCTCCTTGAGGATATCGGGGCCGAAATTGAACTCATGGTTGCCGATCGCGAAGACATCGATCCCGACCTGGTTCAGCAGATCGATCATATGCGCGCCGTCGTCGAAGCCGGACAGCAGCGACGGGGAAATCGCGTCGCCCGCATGGGTGACGATCACCGGCGTGGCGCCGACGCGGGCGGCGTTGACGACGGCCGCAAACCGCGCGATGCCGCCGCGGCCGTCATCCTCTTCCATCCGGTCGAAATCGTTGACGTGGAGGAAGGTGATGGTGGCCGACTGCGCCTGGGCGGCCAGCGGAGCCGCGGTCAGCGCCGTGGTGGCGATCAGCGCCAGGCCGAAGCGACGCGAAAAGGGGGTGACGAGCATCGAGTGCCTCCAGGTCTTTTTCGATACGGTGTCGGGCGATCGCGGCGGATCCGCACCGTCACGCCTTACCGGCGGGATCGGCCGCCGGTTGCGGGATCGGGGATCCGCCGGCACCGGCCGCACGCTTATAGCGCGGCGGGATGGTGGTTTGGAGACATTTGTCTTGCGGTTCGATGACAGGCACCCCGATTACCGCCATGGCATTGGCTGGCCCCGATCCCGTCCGTCCGCCCATGACCGCACGCCCTTTCCACCACTCCGCCGTCCATGACCCGAGCCGACCGGTTGACAGATCTCGGCAAGCGACCGCCAGCCCGCGTGATGCTCGGCCGTCGGTGGAGGACGACCTGGTCGCCGCCCTGGCCGTCATCGGTGGCAGGCGGTCGTGTTGATGGTCGGTCTTAGCTGCATGGAGATATCACCTGTGATCCACGACCTTGCACAACGATCTTCTGGACTCGATATGAGGAAGCCGACATTGGCGACGATCTGCCTGCAACTCTGAATCGAGGATACGTTCTACATCCTTGCAATCTCTCCATGATCAAGCCGGTCCTTATCCTCGAGAACAGCACTCTCGCACCAGCAGGGCTGCTGGGCGACCGTCTCGATGCTAACGGGCTGGACTGCCGGCGGATCGTCGTGGCGGATCCCGGATCGGTCCCTTTGGATCCGGAGAGCTATGCGGCGATCGTCATCCTCGGCGGTCCCCAATCGGCGTGGGAGGACGAGGCCTGTCCCGCCTTGCCCCGCGAGCGCGAACTCATCCGCCGGGTTGCCGAGACCGGCGTCCCGTTTCTCGGAATCTGCCTGGGAGCGCAGATCGCCGCGATGGCCTTAGGGGGGCGGGCATTCGTCCACGACGGCGGGGGGGAACACGGGTTCTATCCGGTGAACGTGACCGAGCCCGGCGATCCGTTGTTCGGGTCCCTGCCGCCGCCACCGCCCCTGATGCAGGCGCATTTCGACACATTCTCGCCCCCTGCGACGGCGACCCCGGTCGCCCGGAGCCCGGACGTCGACAGCCAGGCGTTTCGGTTCGGCCCCGCACAATACGCCATCCAGTTCCATTTCGAGGTCGATTTCGGGATCCTCGATGCATGGCGCCGCGCCTTCGCCCGGAGTTCGCACCCCGTTCTGGTCGAGCAGGCCCGGACGATGGCCGACGAGGCGGCGGAGCGTCTCCCGGCGGCCATGGCCTGGGGCCGGCATGTGGCCGACCGCTGGGCGGCGATGATCCGATCCGGAGGTGGGGGATGAAGCGGGTGCTGGAAATCGCCGCCCTTGTGATCGGCGGCTATGTGGTCCTGGTTGCCGGTCTGGCCGTGTTCCAGCGGGACCTGATCTACTTCCCGGACCGCGACCGTCCCGATCCGGCAGCCTATAACGCGGCCGATGCGCTTGTGGTGACGTATCCCACACCCGACGGCCAGACCCGCTCGGGCTGGTACTGGCCTTCCGCCCATGCCGACGGTCCGGTCATGGTGATGTTCCATGGCAATGCCCGACATCTCGGCATCCGGGCGGATAAGATGGCCCCTTACCGGGCCGCGGGCCTGGGGCTGCTGCTGGCCGGCTATCGCGGCTATGGTGGGGAGTCGGGGCGCCCGTCGGAGGCGGGGCTGCTGGACGATGCCCGTGGCGCCCTCGACTGGCTGGCCCGGCAAGGCGTGTCCGCGGATCGCACCGTGCTGTACGGGGAGAGCCTGGGCACCGGCGTCGCCGTCGCCATGGCGGCGGAGCGGGACGTGGCCGCCATCGTGCTCGAAGCGCCGTTCACCTCGATCCGGGCGGTGGCTGAGAGCCGCTTCCCCTTCGTCCCGGTCAGGGCCCTGTTGCAGGACAGCTTCGACAGCCTGTCCCGCATCGCCCGGGTGACCGAGCCAATCCTGGTCCTGCACGGCGGCCGGGACCGGGTGGTGCCGTTCCGCTTCGGAGAAGCGCTCTACGAGGCCGCCAACCCGCCCAAGAGCAGCTTCTTCGTCGAGGCGGCCGACCATTTCGACCTGGATGCGCGGGGTGGTATCGCAGCCGTCCTGCGCTTCCTGGGTGAGCACGGCCTGCACCCCGCCCCCTGAGCCGGCCTCGACGTCAGTCGTTGGTGCCGAAGCCCGGGCGGTTGGCGAAGCGCACGGCCTCCTCGGCCGCACGGAGGATCGCCCGGGCCTTGTGGCGACACTCCTGGTGCTCGGCTTCGGGGTCGGAGTCGGCGACGATGCCGGCGCCGGCCTGGATGTGGATGTGCCCGTCGGCGACCACCGCGGTGCGCAGGGCGATGCAGGTATCCATCGAGCCGCCGGCCCCGAAATAGCCGACGCCGCCGGCATAGACACCGCGTTTGTCGGTCTCGAGCGCGTCGATGATCTCCATCGCCCGGACCTTGGGGGCACCGCTGACCGTCCCGGCCGGGAACCCGGCGGCCAGCGCATCGATCGCCGTCAGCCCGGGCTTGAGCTGCCCGACCACGTTGGAGACGATGTGCATCACGTGGGAGTAGCGCTCGACCGTGAACTGGTCGGTCACCTGGACCGTGCCGATCCGGGCGACGCGGCCGACATCGTTGCGGCCGAGATCGAGCAGCATGAGATGCTCGGCCCGTTCCTTGGGATCGGCGAGCAGATCGTCGGCCAGGGCGGCGTCCGTCTCCGGGGTCGACCCGCGCGGCCGGGTGCCGGCGATCGGGCGGATCGTCACTTCGTTGTCGCGCAGCCGCACCAGGATCTCCGGGCTGGCGGCGACGATCTGAAAGCCACCCAGATCGACAAACACCATGAACGGGGAGGGGTTCAGCCGCCGCAGCGCCCGGTACAGGCTGAATGCCGGCAGGTCGAAGGGGATCGTGAAGCGCTGCGACAGGACCACCTGGAAGATATCGCCCGCCGCGATCAACGCCTGGGCTTCGCTGACCATGGCACGGAAGCGGTCCGGAGACGTGTTCGAGACCGCATCGGGGAGTGCCGCCACGACCTCCCGGCGCTGCCGCGACTGGGCCAGGCTGCGCTCGAAATCGGCGACGACATCGGACAGCCGTTCACCGGCCAGCGCATAGGCCGCATCCGCGCTGACCCCCGGGCGCGGTCGGACCGGGGTGACCAGCGTCACCATGTCCTCGATCGTGTCGAACACCGCGACGATGGTCGGACGCATCAGGACCGCATCGGGCAAGCCGAGCGGATCTGGACGGGTCGACGGCACCTTGGGTTCGAAATGCCGCACCATGTCGTAGCCGACATAGCCGAACAGTCCGGCGGCGATCGGCGGAAAGCCCGGGGGCAGGTCGATGGCGCTTTCGATCAGCAGATCGTTGAGGGATTCGAGCGGTGCGGCCGGTACCGGCTCGAACCGGTGCAGGTTCCGGCGCGCGTGCCGGTTGATGCGGACGGTGTCGCCGCGCGCTTCCCAGATCAGGTCCGGCTTGAACCCGATCGCCGAATAGCGGCCGCGGACCGCCCCACCTTCGACCGACTCCAGCAGCACCGTGTGGGATCGGCCATCGGCCAGCTTGAGGAACGCCGAAACCGGGGTCTCGAGATCGGCGACCAGGCGCGTCCAGACGATCTGGGCCCTGCCGGCCTC
This sequence comes from Alphaproteobacteria bacterium, assembly GCA_028281265.1. GTDB lineage: Bacteria > Pseudomonadota > Alphaproteobacteria > DSM-16000 > Inquilinaceae > JANQKE01. The sequence continues at coordinate 38,385 of JANQKE010000087.1, forward strand.
ATACGCATCGCGAAACGCGGTGAAACCAGGCTCCATCGCCATCCGGATGCCCCTTGCAAGCGGGTTTGCACGGACCGGCGCCCACCGTGGCGCGGCCGATCAGACCGGGTTGTAGAAATTCTCGATCGCTTCGCGGTTCACGTCGACCGGATAGCGCTGGCGCAGGGCCGCGAGCAGCTGATCGATCAGATCCTGTCGCAGGCCGGCCTGCAATTGATCCCGGACGGACGACAGGATCTCCGGAGACTGGGCGGGATCGGCCCGATGCACCCGGTCGATCCGGAGAACGACCGCCCCGCCGCTCGTCTGACCGGTCAGGATGTCGCCCTGGACACCCGCAAAGACCCGGTCGATCAGCGACATCGGCACCTGCTCGGCATTGGCACCGGACCGCACGATCCCCTGTTCGGCGAACGTCGTCGCACCCTGGCCCAGGGCGGCATCCGTGAGCGGCTGGCCGGCCCGCATCTGCTCGGCGATCGTGTCGGCCCGGGCAAGGGCGGCCTCTTGGCGTCGGCCGGCCTCCCACAGGGTGCGGACGCGGTCCCGGACCTGGTCGAACGGTTCGACCGCCGGCGGCTCGACGCCGTCGACGCGGACCATGAACAGATTGCCGCCCCGGGTTTCGACCAGCAGGCTGTCCTCGCCGGGCTCCAGGGCGAACGCGGTTTCCAGTATCTCGGCCTGGTCCGGCAGGCGCGGCGCCGCGGCACCCGGCGCCACCGACCCGTTGCGGGCGATCGGCGGGGTCCGGATCACGGACAGGCCGGCCGCCGCGGCGGCTTCCTCGATCGCGGCGCCGCCGGCCATCTCGTCTTCGAACAGGTTGGCGATCTCGAAGATGACGTCGAAGGCGAGGTCCCGGGCGTAGGCCCGGCGAAGCTCGTCCCGCACCTCCTCGAACGGCCGGGTGGCACCGGGGACGATCTCGGTGGGCCGGAGGACATGCCAGCCGAAACTCGTCTCCACCGGGTCGCTGATCGCCCCCGCATCCAGGGCGAAGCCGGCAGTGCCGAGATCCCCGAACATGCCGGCCTGGGTCGTCCTGTCGAGCCGGATGATCGACACCCCCTCGGACCGGGCGGCCGCGGCAAGGTCGCCGCCGTCGGCCCGTGCGGCGTCCGCCAATGCCTGGGCCCGGTCTTCGCTCTGGAGGATGACCTGGTCGAAGGCCCGCTGTTCCAGGGTCTCGAAGCTGGCCCGCCGGCGCTCGTATTCGTCGCGCAGGATGTCCTCGGACACCGGGACCTCCTCGGCGGCCTGGTCCAGGGTCAGGGAGGCGACGGTCAAGCTGCGCCGTTCCGGGGCGGTAAAGCGGTCGGGGTTGGTCTGGTGGAACGCCCTGAGTTCGCTGTCGGTGGGCGCGTCCACCGTCACGAACAGGGAATCGACGGATGCGCCCTCGACATCCCGCCGTTCGGCGTGATGGGCGAACAGCGCGTCGACGGCCGGTTCCGGCGGCACGACGGCGGCACCGATCGCTTCGACCAGTTGACCCCGGGCGATGTCCCGGCGGAGCAGTTCGACATAGCCGACTTCCGTCAGCCCGTTTGCAGCCAGCACCTGCAGGAACCGGTTGCGGTCGAACCGGCCGGTGACCGGATCGATGAAGATCGGCTGCCGCACGACCTCGGCACTGATCAACGCGTCCGAAGGGCTCAGCCCCGTCTCCCGGGCGAAGCTGAGCAGCAGCCCCTCGGTGACGATCTGGTCGATGACCCCATCGAGCAGACCGAACTGGATCGCCTGACCGGTGTCGAGCGCCTCGCCGATCATCTGACGCAAGCTCTCGATCTCGGACCGGAAACGCCGGTCCACATCGCGCAGGGTGACTTCGGTGTCGCCGGCGGTGATGACCGTGCTGTCCGGACCGGGCGGGCTGAAGACGTCGTTGATGCCCCAGACCGCGAAGCTGAGGATCAGGAAGGCGAACAGGATCTTGACGAACCAGGAGCCGACCTTGCTGCGGATGGCTTGAAGCATGACGACGGTGATCTTCGAGGTGGGGAGGGGGACGGCACACGCCGTCAAGGCGCGGCAACGACCAGGATCGGCGTAGCAAAGCTGCCGGGATTTAGGAACCGCCCCCGGCCGCCACAACTGAAGCGGTGCCGGCTCACCGGCACCGGCCGCATATCTGGGCGCCGTGCCGCGCGGCATGCCCCGAGGGTGACAGGTCGGGGCCGGCCGCCGTACACCGGGCCGGCCGTCGGGGCCGTGTCGGGAACCGGTACCCGTATGGCGCGCCGGGGTTAAGGGAGGATACGGGGCGATGACGCGACCGCTGATCGTCGGCAATTGGAAGATGAACACGCTGCGCCATACGGCGATGGCCTTGGCGCAGGACATCGGGTCCCGCTATGCGGACACCTCCGCCGACGAAAGGGGCTTCGATCTGATGGTCTGCCCGCCCTTTCCCTATCTGCCGACCGTGGGGGAAGCGATCGCGGGCAGCGGCGTCGCGCTGGGAGCGCAGGACTGTCACGCCGCAGGCGGGGGCGCGCATACCGGCGACGTCGCGGCCGAGATGCTGGCCGATATCGGCTGCACGGCGGTGATCCTGGGCCATTCGGAACGGCGCACCGACCATGGGGAAATCGATCTCGCCGTATCGGAGAAGGCGCGGGCCGCTCACCGGGCGGGCCTGATCGCGATCATCTGTATCGGCGAGACGGAAGCCGAGCGGGATGCCGGCCAGGCGGCGGACATCTGCGCCCGCCAGATCGCCGGTTCGGTGCCCAAGGGTGCGGTGGCGGAGGACACGGTGATCGCGTACGAGCCGGTCTGGGCCATCGGTACCGGCCGGACGCCGACGGCGGCCGACGTCGCCGACATGCACGGTCATATCCGCGGTGAGCTGTCGCGGTTCCTGGACGATGCCGATCGGGTGCGGCTGCTCTATGGCGGGTCGGTCAAGCCCGGCAATGCGATCCAACTTCTCAGTGTCCCGAACGTGGATGGCGCGCTGGTCGGCGGTGCCAGCCTGTCAGCCGAGGATTTCTGGGCGATTGCGCAAAGCAGCTAGACGGCGAGGATAACGGCGGTGGCCGACGCCGCTCTTGGCGGACCGGCATGGCTTGGCTATCTAGAAGCCGATGGACGAACCGCCGCCGCGCCGCCCGGGATGCGGCCGGCACGGTTCGTTGTTTTGTTTTCCAGCCTCGGTAAGGTCCCCGTGCAGCAGATCCTGCTCGTCATCCATGTGATCATCGCACTGGCGCTGGTTGCCGTGATCCTGATGCAGCGCAGCGAAGGCGGTGGCCTGGGGATCGGCGGCGGGGGCGGGGGCGGCGTCGTCAGCCCGCGGGGCAGTGCCAACTTCCTGACCCGGGCGACGGCGGTCCTGGCGGCCCTGTTCATGGGTATGAGCCTGCTGCAGGCCACCATCGCCGCCCGTGGCAGCGAACCCCAAGCCATCATCCAGGAGCAGCCCGTGGCCCCGGCCGAACCGGCCGCGCCCCAGGTCCCCCTCAACTAGATCAGCCTGCATTCAGATGGACTCATCTGAATGCAGGTAAGGTGATCGACTTCGAAGAGTGAGAGCATCCCTGCGTCCGTTCGGACGCAGGATGCTCCAGATCAAGTCCCGGGCGATCCGGCCAGGATCGCGACGACGTGTTTGCTGAAGATCAAGACGTTGGGGCGGTTGGATCGGTGCAACGGTCGGGCACGCCGCCCCGGCGAGGTCGGTGCGGCCGCCCGCGCGAGGTGCGGCACGGTGCGGCACCGTGTTCCTTCGGGTCGGGATGGGCGATGCTTGCCGCCCGGTGTTGGTCGCGGCGTACCAAGCCGCTCGAGCGATAGGGCTCCGATGATGACTCGGTTCGTTTTCGTCACCGGCGGCGTGGTCTCGTCCTTGGGCAAGGGACTGGCGGCCGCGGCCCTGGCGGCGCTGTTGCAGGCGCGGGGCTACACTGTCCGGCTGCGCAAGCTCGATCCCTATCTGAACGTCGATCCCGGCACGATGAGCCCGACTCAGCACGGCGAAGTGTTCGTCACCGACGATGGGGCGGAGACCGACCTCGATCTCGGCCATTACGAGCGTTTTACCGGCGTGCCGGCCCGGCAGTCCGACAACGTGACCACGGGCCGGATCTACTCCGACGTCATCGCCAAGGAGCGGCGGGGCGACTATCTGGGTGGCACGGTCCAGGTGATCCCGCACGTCACCGACGAGATCAAGCAGTTCATCCGGTCGGACCTGACGGACGAGGATTTCGTGATCTGCGAGATCGGCGGCACCGTCGGCGACATCGAAGGCCTGCCGTTTCTGGAGGCGATCCGCCAGTTCGGCAACGAGGTCGGACTCAAGCAGGCGCTGTTCCTGCACGTCACGCTGCTGCCGTTCGTTTCGGCCGCTGGGGAGCTGAAGACCAAGCCGACCCAGCATTCGGTCAAGGAACTCCTGTCGGTCGGGATCCAGCCGGCGATCCTGCTGTGCCGGTCGGAGCGGCCGATCGAGCCGGGTGATCGGCGCAAGATCGCGCAGTTCTGCAATGTCCGGCCGGAGCGGGTGATCGCCGCCCTCGACCTCGCCAACATCTATGCAGTCCCCATTGCCTATCACCACGAAGGGCTGGACACCGAGGTCCTGCACTACTTCGACCTGCCGGTCGATCGGGAGCCCGACCTGAACCGCTGGCACCAGATCGTCGACGGGATGGCCGCCCCGGAAGGCGAGGTCACGATCGGCATCGTCGGCAAGTACACCAGCCTGCTCGACAGCTACAAATCGCTGGACGAGGCCTTGCGCCATGGCGGCATCGCCAATCGGGTGAAGGTCGAAACCCGCTGGCTGCCGGCCGAGACGTTCGAAGCCGAAGACCCGACCCCGCATCTCGACGACGTGCACGGCATCCTGGTGCCCGGCGGCTTTGGTGAACGCGGCAGCGAAGGCAAGATCCGGGCCGTGCAGTTCGCACGGGAACGCAAGATCCCCTATCTGGGCATCTGCTTCGGGATGCAGATGGCCGTGATCGAGGCGGCACGGAATCTCGCCGGCATCGATGGCGCCGGGTCGACCGAGTTCGGGCCGGTCGACGATCCCGTTGTCGGCCTGATGACCGAATGGACCAAGGACAACCAGCTTGAAACCCGCCGGGCCGATGGCGAACTCGGCGGGACGATGCGCCTGGGCGCATATCCCGCCCAATTGGCGCCGGGCAGCAAGGTCAGCGCCGCGTATGACGGAATGCAACTGATCTCCGAGCGGCATCGGCACCGTTATGAGGTCAACATCAACTTCCGGGAGCGGCTGGAGGCGGCGGGTCTGCGGTTTTCCGGCCTGTCACCCGACGGGCAACTGCCGGAAATCGTCGAACGGGACGATCATCCGTGGTTCATCGGCGTCCAGTTCCATCCCGAGCTGAAGTCGAAACCGTTCGAGCCGCACCCGCTGTTCCGCAGCTTCATCGAGGCGGCGGTCAAGCAGAGCCGGCTCTTCTGAGCCACCCCGATCCCCGGCGAGCCTGGTCCCATGTCCGCTACCGCATCCGTCCCCCGCCCGGTCGCCATCGGCGATATCGCCGTGGCGAACGATCGGCCCTTCGCCCTGATCGCCGGACCCTGCCAGATGGAAAGCCGGGATCACGCGCTGACGCTGGCCGAGGCCATCAAGCGGGTCACCGATCGGCTGGGGGTACCGCTGATCTACAAGACCTCCTTCGACAAAGCCAATCGCACGGCGGCGGGCGCCCTCCGCGGCCTGGGGCTCGACGCCGCCTTGCCGGTGTTCGAGGAAATCCGCACGACCGTCGGTGTGCCGGTGATCACCGACATCCATGAGCGGGAGCAATGCGCTCCGGTGGCGGAGGTGGTCGATATCCTGCAGATCCCGGCGTTCCTGTGCCGGCAGACCGACCTGCTGCTGGCGGCGGCGGCGACCGGCCGGGCGGTCAACGTCAAGAAAGGCCAGTTCCTGGCCCCATGGGACATGCGCAACGTGGCCGCCAAGATCAGCGGGGCGGGCAACGATGCGATCCTGCTGACCGAGCGGGGGGCGAGCTTCGGCTACAACACCCTGGTCAGCGACATGCGGTCGCTGCCGATCATGGCACGGACCGGCTATCCGGTGGTGTTCGACGCCACCCATTCGGTGCAGCAGCCGGGTGGGCAGGGGACGGCGAGCGGCGGACAGCGGGAGTTCGTGCCGGTACTGGCGCGGGCCGCGGTCGCCGTTGGCGTGGCCGCGTTGTTCATGGAAGTCCACGACGACCCGGATCGGGCGCCCAGCGACGGCCCGAACATGGTGCCGCTCGATCATCTGGACTCCGTGCTCGCACCTTTGGTGGCGTTGGATCGGATCGCCAAGACGCATCCGATCACGCTGTGACCGGGACGGAGGGCGTCGATGGCCCAAGTCCCGGGTGCTGTCGAACCGGTGCCGAGCACCCCAGGCGACGACAGGCCGAGTGATGGCCGTCGGTGGGATCCCTGTGAACCGCTTCACAGAAAAAACAGGTAAAGGTCGGGGGCTTTTTCTTCGGCCTGGCACCGCTTGCGGCGCCGATTGCTCTACAAGCGACGACCCTGAAGTGATTGCATGACTGGGATCGTGTGGCCGCAAAATGAATGTCGCGGCAAAGCGGGGCGATGTCGCGAATGCGCCATGGAGCGGCCGCCCGCGCCCTTAGATGGAAAGCAGTCGCCCGGGATCCGGACCCCCCGCCTCGTCGGCCGGTGACCGGGCATCGCCCGCGGAAATCAGCCGCTCGTATCTTGCCCTTGGGGGGACCCGACCCATGCGCCTGACCCTGTTCGACGACCTGTTCCACCCGGCCCAATGGCCCCGCCGCCGCCGCAGCCCGGCGCTTGAAGCCTTGCGGGATCGCGATCTCGTGGATCTGGGCATCACCCGGACCATGATCGGGGACCGCTTGGTGCACGCGCCGGTCGACGTCTGCAACGATCGGGTGTGATCGCCTGATCGAGGGCCATGGGAGCCCGGATCGGCGGTCCCTGTCCGGACCGCCGATCGCGTCATGCAAGCCCCCGGCCGATTGGTCGGGGGCTTTGTCATGGGCGGGGTCCGGTGCTCTCCGGCTTGTCCGCCGGCCTTGGGCCGCGCTATCGAGGCGCCACCGAGGGACGGACCGAAGCTCGCCCCTTCCCCCCAGAACGCAAGGCGAAAGGCCCCTGCCATGAGCGCGATCGTCGACATCCAGGGCCGCGAGATCCTGGACAGCCGCGGCAATCCGACCGTCGAGGTGGACGTCACGTTGGAGTCCGGTGCCTTCGGCCGGGCGGCCGTGCCTTCCGGCGCGTCGACCGGTGCGCACGAGGCGGTGGAGCTGCGCGACGGCGACGACGATCGGTACGGCGGCAAGGGGGTTTTGAAGGCCGTCGACGCCGTCAATGGCGAGCTGTTCGACACCCTGTCCGGCATGGAGGCCGACGAGCAGGCCGCCATCGACCGGATGATGTGCGACCTCGACGGCACGGAGAACAAGGGCCGCCTCGGCGCCAACGCCATCCTGGGCGTCAGCCTGGCCGTCGCCAAGGCGGCGGCCGAAGAAGCGGGCCTGCCGCTCTACCGCTATGTCGGGGGGGCTTTCGCCCACCGCCTGCCGACGCCGATGATGAACATCGTCAATGGCGGCGCCCATGCGGACAACCCGATCGACATCCAGGAATTCATGATCATGCCGGTGTCGGCCGATACCGTCGCCGACGGTATCCGGATGGGCGCGGAAGTCTTCCAGGCTCTCAAGAAACAGCTCAAGGCCGCCGGTCACAACACCAATGTCGGTGACGAAGGCGGTTTCGCGCCCGATCTCGCCTCCACCGACGCGGCTTTGGGCTTCGTGATGAAGGCGATCGAGGCTGCCGGCTACGCCCCCGGCAGCGATGTGCTGCTCGCCCTCGATGCCGCGTCGACGGAGTTCTACACCGACGGCGCCTATGCGCTCGCCGGGGAGGGCAAGACCCTGACCTCTGCCCAGATGGTCGCGTACTACCGAGATCTGGTCGACCGCTATCCGATCATCTCGATCGAAGATGGCATGGCCGAAGACGACTGGGACGGCTGGAAAGCGCTGACCGAAGCGATCGGCGACCGGGTTCAACTGGTCGGCGACGATCTGTTCGTCACCAACCCCGCCCGGCTGAGCACGGGGATCGAGGGCGGGATCGCCAACTCCATCCTGGTCAAGGTCAACCAGATCGGTACGCTGACCGAAACCTTGCAGGCGGTCGAGATGGCTCAGAATGCGGGCTACACGGCCGTCCTGTCCCACCGGTCCGGCGAGACCGAGGATGCCACCATCGCCGATCTGGCCGTGGCCACCAATTGCGGGCAGATCAAGACGGGCTCGCTCAGCCGTACCGACCGGATGGCCAAGTACAACCAACTCATCCGGATCGAGGAAGGGCTCGGCGTGGCCGCCCGCTACGCCGGCATGGGGGCGTTCAAGGTCAAGCGGTGAGAGTGGCGGCGGCTTGGGCAGATCGTCGACCGTCGCAGCGGAACCGGGCAAAACGGAGTCCGAACAACGAATTGCCGCCGGCCATGAAGGCATTGTCCTAACCGTTTGATTCTCGAAGCGCTTGACGCCGCGACTCCGGATGTGATTCGGTGCGGGTCATGTCGCTTCGCACCGCCCTCTCCCGCACCGTAAAGGCCATCTGGATCCCGGCGGCGTTCCTGCTGCTGGCCGGCTATCTGGGTTACCACGCCTATGAAGGGGAACGGGGGTGGCGGGCTCAGCACCTGCTCGCCGACCGGATCGCCGTTGCCGAGGCCCGATGGACGACCGTAGTCGAACAACGGCGGACGCTGGAGCGCCGGGTCGAAGCGCTGGCACCCGGCGCGCTGGATCGCGACCTGCTCGATCAGCAGGCGAGGCTTCTCCTGGGCTATGGCCGGCCGGACGAGTTGCTGCTCTACATCCGTCCCTAGATCATCCTATCTGCGTCCGAACGGACGCAGATAGGATGATCTAACTCTTTGAAATAGATCAGCCTGCGTTTAGATGAGCCCATCTGAACGCAGGCTGATCTAGACCGTTCAGGCCGAGGCCCAGGGCGGCCCGTGCCCGTCGAACGCCGGCGGTGTTGCGTTGCAGCGTTGCATTTCGCGCAGCCCGCCATGATGATGGCGCAGCGTCGCTTGCGGGATTGGTATGACCACCCTACGGTGCGCGCGAGGCTGAAGCCGCTGCAGCCGGTTTTCCGTAAGCGGACCTATTAACCCCACCCTGATGGGAACGGAGGTGTTCCTTGGCGACCACGACCAAACGGCGGTCGAGCCGGTCCAGATCGACGAGAAGCACCGTCGGCAAGGACGACCTGATCCATTACTACAAAGAGATGTTGGCGATCCGCCGGTTCGAGGAGAAGGCGGGCCAGCTCTACGGAATGGGTCTGATCGGCGGCTTCTGCCACCTGTATATCGGCCAGGAAGCCGTGGTGGTGGGCATGCAGGCCGCCGCCGAGCCTCGGGACACCGTCATCACCGGCTATCGCGATCATGGCCACATGCTGGCTTGCGGCATGGATCCGCGCGGCGTGATGGCGGAGCTGACCGGCCGCCGGGGAGGGTACTCCAAGGGCAAGGGCGGCTCGATGCACATGTTCAGCCGGGAGAAGAACTTCTACGGCGGTCACGGCATCGTCGGCGCTCAGGTATCGCTGGGGACCGGGCTGGGCTTCGCCCACAAGTACCGGGGCGATGGCGGGGTGGCGATGGCCTATATGGGTGACGGTGCGGTCAACCAGGGTCAGGTGTACGAGAGCTTCAACATGGCCGCGCTGTGGCATCTGCCGGTCGTGTTCGTTATCGAGAACAACAAATACGGCATGGGTACGTCGGTCGAGCGGGCCTCGGCCAATCCCGATCTGCATCAGCGCGGCGCGTCCTACGGCATTCCGGGGCGCAAGGTCGACGGCATGGACATCCTGGCCGTCAAGCAAGCCGGCCAGGAGGCGCTGGCCCATGCGCGTGACGGTCACGGCCCCATGATCCTGGAGATGGTGACCTACCGCTATCGCGGCCATTCCATGTCCGATCCGGCCAAGTACCGGTCCAAGGAAGAGGTCAGCGACATGCGCGAGCACCACGACCCCATCGAAAACGTCAAGAAGCTCCTGCTCGACGCCGGCCACGCCACCGAGGACGAGCTCAAGTCGATCGACAAGAGCATCCGCGGCGTCGTCAACGACGCAGCAGAGTTCGCCCAGCAGAGTCAGGAGCCCGATCCGGCGGAACTCTACACCGACGTCCTGATCGAGGCCTGACCGGAACTTCTTCAAGGCCGCACTGCCGCGCTCCGGCTCTCCGGGGCCGGCTGGTGGTGCGTCCCCAGCGGGTTGAGGGAACCCAAGTCCATGCCCATCGAAGTGCTGATGCCGGCTCTGTCTCCGACGATGACGGAAGGGACCATCGCGAGCTGGCACAAGAACGAAGGCGACCCCGTCGCGATCGGCGACGTCATCGCCGAGATCGAAACCGACAAGGCGACCATGGAAGTCGAGGCGGTCGAAGAAGGCACGCTCGGCAGGATCCTGGTGCCCGAAGGTACCGAGAACGTCGCCGTCAACACCCCGATCGCCCTGTTGCTGGAGGAGGGGGAGGAGAGCGCGGCCCTGGACGGCGCGGCCGCCGCGCCGGTCGCATCCGCCCCGCCCCCGTCCGCGGTGGAGACACAAGCGCCGACCCCGACCGTGCCGGCAGCACCGGCATCGGGAACGGCCGACGACGACGCGGCTGCACAGGCCGAAGCCGCCCATTTCGCCGACACCCGGACCCTGACCGTGCGCGAGGCGTTGCGCGACGCCATGGCCGAGGAGATGCGGCGCGACGACAGTGTCTTCGTCATGGGCGAGGAGGTCGCCGAGTATCAAGGCGCCTACAAGGTCACTCAAGGCCTGTTGGACGAGTTCGGCGCCCGGCGGGTGATCGACACGCCGATCACCGAGCACGGCTTCGCGGGCCTCGGAGTCGGGGCCTCGTTCGCGGGTCTGCGGCCGATCGTGGAGTTCATGACGTTCAACTTCGCCATGCAGGCGATGGACCAGATCATCAACTCCGCGGCCAAGACCCTGTACATGGCCGGCGGCCAGTTGGGGGCACCGATCGTCTTCCGCGGCCCCAACGGGGCGGCCGCCCGGGTTGCCGCCCAGCACAGTCAGGACTATGCGCCTTGGTACATGTCGGTGCCGGGTCTGAAGGTCGTCAGCCCCTGGTCGGCCGCCGATGCCAAGGGGTTGCTGAAGGCGGCGATCCGCGATCCGAACCCGGTCATCTTCCTGGAGAACGAGATCCTCTACGGGCAGAGCTTCGATGTGCCGACCGATGAGGAGTTCGTCCTGCCGATCGGTAAGGCCAAGGTCGAACGGACCGGCGGCGACGTCACCATCGTGGCCTATTCGATCATGGTCGGCAAAGCGCTCGAAGCCGCCGAGACCCTGGCGGAGGAGGGGATCGACGCCGAGGTGATCAACCTGCGCAGCTTGCGCCCGCTGGATACGGCGACCATCGTCCGTTCGGTGCAGAAGACCAATCGCCTCGTCGTCGCCGAGGAGTGCTGGCCGACCTGCGGCGTCGGTGCCGAGATCGCCGCGCGGATGATGGAGGTGGCGTTCGATCACCTCGACTCCCCGGTGCATCGGGTCAGCGCCGTCGACGTGCCGCTGCCCTATGCCGCCAATCTCGAGAAGCTTGCGCTGCCGCAACCCGACCGCATCGTCACGGCCGCCAAGGCCGCCTGCTACCGCGATTGAGCCCTTGCCGGTCGGCCCCGTCACGAACCGCCGGCCGGCCCCTGATCCGGGAAACACGCCCCATGCCGATCCAGATCCTGATGCCGGCGCTGTCGCCGACCATGACCGAAGGCACGCTCGCCACCTGGCAGAAGAAGGAAGGCGAGGTGGTGGCGATCGGTGACGTGATCGCCGAGATCGAAACCGACAAGGCGACCATGGAGGTCGAAGCCGTCGAGGAAGGCACGCTGGGCAGGATCCTGGTGGCCGAAGGCACCGAAGGGGTGGCGGTCAACACGCCGATCGCGGTGCTGCTGGAGGAGGGCGAGGACGCCGCCGCGCTGGATCAGGCGGGCACCCCTGCCGCCCCCGCCCCGCAGGAAACGGCACCCGCTCCCGCGGCGCCGGTCCCCGTAGCCCCGGTGACCGCTCCGGCCTCTGCCGGCGCGCCTGCAGCCGGGGCGCGGGTGTTCGCCAGCCCGCTTGCCCGGCGCATGGCCCGGCAGGCCGGCCTGGATCTGGCGGCGATCGCCGGGTCGGGTCCGAACGGCCGGATCGTCAAGGCGGATATTGAGGCCGCTCTGGCCAAGGGGCCGGCCCCGGTGGCCGCGGCACCGACCCCGGCAGCGCCCGCGCCCACACCGAGTCTTCCGGCCGCGGCCGCGGCCGCGACGTCGGGGCCGGACGCCAAGGCCCTGGCCGATGCCTACGGCATTCCCTACACCCTGCAGAAGAACAGCGGCATGCGGAAGACCATCGCCCGCCGCTTGGGTGAATCCAAACAGACCGTCCCGCATTTCTACCTTACGGTCGAGTGCGAACTCGACGCGTTGCTCACGTTGCGCAAGGATCTCAACACCCGGGCCGAGGCGTCCGGCGTCAAACTGTCGGTGAACGATCTCGTCATCAAGGCCGCCGCCGCGGCCTTGCGCAAGGTGCCGGGGGCCAATGCCTCCTGGGCCGAGGACGCGATCCTGCTCTACGATCGGGTGGATATCTCGGTCGCGGTGGCGACGGATGGGGGGCTGATCACCCCGATCATCAAGGATGCCGACAGGAAGGGGCTCGCGGCCATCTCCGCCGAGATGAAGGACCTCGCCGCCCGGGCCCGGGACAACAAGCTCAAACCCGAGGAGTTCCAGGGCGGCACCTTCTCCCTCTCCAATCTCGGCATGTTCGGGATCAAGGAGTTCTCGGCCATCATCAATCCGCCGCAGGGATGTATTCTGGCGATCGGAGCCGGGGCGCAGCGACCGGTGGTCAAGGACGGTGCGCTGGCCATCGCCACGGTGATGTCGGCCACCCTGTCGGTCGATCACCGGGTCGTCGACGGTGCCTTGGGGGCACAGTATCTGCAGGCCTTCAAAGCCCTGATCGAGGATCCGATCGGTCTGATGCTGTGATCCAGCCTTTGCGCCGAGCCGCTTGATCGGAAACGCCTTTTGACAAGTCTCCCCACGCTCGATGCGATCGGGTGACGGGGCGCCAAGGAGGTCGCCATGGCTGACACTCAATTCGACCTGATCGTGATCGGCTCCGGGCCCGGTGGCTATGTCGCCGCCATCCGGGCCGCCCAGCTCGGCATGAAGGCGGCCGTCGTCGAACGCGAGCATCTAGGCGGTATCTGCTTGAACTGGGGCTGCATTCCGACCAAGGCGCTCTTGCGCAGTTCGGAGATCGGTCACCTGCTGCACAACCTTGATGCCTATGGCTTTTCGGCCAAGGAGATCAGCTTCGACCTGAAGAAGGTCGTCGCCCGATCCCGCAAGGTGGCAGGGCAACTGTCGGGCGGGGTCAAGCATCTTCTGAAGAAGAATAAGGTCACCGTGATCGACGGCCAAGGGGCGCTGGCCGGCGGCCGCAAGGGCGGCCGGATCACGGTCACCGTGACCAAGGACGACAAGCCGGTCGGAGCATACACCGCGCCACACGTGATCCTGGCGACCGGAGCCCGCGCGCGAACCCTGCCGGGGATGGAGCCGGACGGCACCCATGTCTGGACCTACAAGGAAGCCATGGTGCCCGAGAGCATGCCCAAGCGCCTGCTGGTGATCGGCTCGGGTGCCATCGGCATCGAGTTCGCCAGCTTCTACCGAAACATGGGTGCCGAGGTGACGGTCGTCGAGATGCTCGACCGCATCCTGCCGGTGGAGGACGAGGAGGTTTCGGCCTTCGCCCGGAAGGCGTTCGAGAAGCAGGGCATCACGATCCTCACCGGTGCCAGGACGGAGACGCTCGACAAGAAGGGGGGCGAGATCGCGGCCACGGTCGATCAGGGCGGCAAGAAGCGGACGGTCACGGTCGACAAGGTGATCCTGGCGATCGGCATCGTCGGCAACACCGAAGGGATCGGGCTCGAACACACCAAGATCAAGGTCGATCGGGCCCATGTGGTGACCGATCGGTGGCTGCAGACCGACGAGCCCGGGGTCTACGCCATCGGGGACCTGGTCGGTGCGCCCTGGCTCGCCCACAAGGCCAGCCACGAGGGCGTGCTGTGCGTGGAGAGGATCGCGGGGGTCGACGGCGTCCACCCGCTGGATACGCGGAACATCCCCGGCTGCACCTACTGCATGCCCCAGGTCGCCAGTGTCGGCCTGACCGAAGCGCAGGCCAAGGCGGCCGGGCATGACGTCAAGGTCGGCCGCTTCCCGTATATCGGCAACGGCAAGGCGATCGCGCTCGGCGAGCCCGAAGGGCTGATCAAGACGGTGTTCGACGCCAAGACCGGAGAGCTTCTGGGCGCGCATATGATCGGGGCCGAAGTCACCGAGCTGATCCAGGGCTACGGCATCGCCAAGACGCTGGAGACCACCGAGGCGGACCTGATGCACACGGTGTTCCCCCACCCGACCTTGTCGGAGATGATGCATGAGAGCGTGCTGGATGCCTATGGCCGGGCCATCCATTTCTGACCGTCACGGGAGCACAGGCGGCACCATGGCCGAACAGACGCGAGACCGGGTCGACGCCTTCCTGGAGGATTTCCGGGCCTTGCGGACCAGCCAGCACGCGCTGATGGTCGAGATCCGCCGGATCGTGGAGACCGTCGCCCCGGATGCCACGGCTCGTATCCTCTACGGGGGGATCGTCTTCGAACGCCCGGAGATGTTCTGTGGGGTATTCGCCTATACCCATCACGTCACGATCGAGTTCTCCCGCGGCTGTGATCTTGACGATCCCCACAACGTGTTGGAAGGCAAGGGAAAGTTCCGCCGCCACATCAAGCTCCGCAGCCAGCCCGACATCGCGGCCAAACACGTGGCCGACTACATCGCAGCCGCGGCGGCGTCGACCGCTTAAGAGCGTTGAGTAGGCCGGGGAGATGCAACATCAGACCTGACCGCCCTGGCCGCGGCCGAAATCGTGTGCCGGCCGGGTCGCCGGTTTACCGATCCGGGCAATCGTGATCAGGTAACGCGGTCGAGGACTCCGATGTGGCGCCCCCGGCACCCCGCGTTCCAAACCCGGCGTACCGGACCATGTCCTGGCTCCTCCTCGGCCCCTTGATCACGATCGGTTTGCTGGTCGGATCCGTCGGAGGCTGGGTTGCGCTCCTGACGCATCGGCGCCGTCTGTCGACGCTCGAAGGCCAGCTCCGCCAGCTCGACAAGCGGCTCGGCGGCGTACGGCACGATATCCTCGACCGCTTGGCGGCGCTGGAAGCGTCCCGGCCGACCGCCATGGCCTCACACGGGCAAGCGGAGGCTGCCGACCACAGGTCCGCGCGCGCCCCTGTCGAAGATCCGGATGCGGTCGAGACACCCGGAGGGAGTGGTGAGGAGGCGCTCGGGTCGCCGGTGCCTCTCGGCGCCGACACCGGCGACCCGGCTCGGGACCCCCTGGCGGTGTTCGACCGGCAAACCGATGCCTCTGCCCTGGAGCCGACCGAACCGGCCGCGGCCGCCGCGCCGGCGACACAGGCCGACGACATCGCGGGCAGTGCCGAACCGCAGGCATCGGCCGGGAAGGGCGGGCCGGTCGCCGTCGCGGGGCCGGCGTCGGGCGGTCGCTCGACGATGCCCGGTGTGCCCCGGTGGCTGACCTGGACCGGCGGCGTCGTCCTGATGATCGGACTGGCGCTGTTCGTCCTCTATACCGTCGAAAGCGGGTGGTTGACGCCGGCCGTGCGGACGGTTCTGGGGCTCATGGCCGGGATCGGTCTGGTCGGACTGGGCGAGAGACTGCGCCGAACGGAACTTGCCCGCGGTCGGCTGCGGGGCATCGCGACCTATCTGCCGCAGGTGGTCAGCTCCACGGGCTTGGCGGCCGCTTATCTCAGCCTCTACGCCGCCCATGTCTGGCACGGCTTGATCGGCGCCACGCCGGTGTTCGCGGCGATGGCATTGGTCGCGGCGGTCGCGGTGGCCCTGTCGCTCTGGCAAGGTCCGATCATCGCGGTCATCGGGCTGGGTGGGGCGTGGGCCGTCCCGTTCCTGATCGCAACCGCTACCCCCGATATCGTCGCTTTCCTGTCCTACATCCTCGGCGTCGCCTTCGGTGGGTTGGCGATGGCCCGGTACCATCGGATCTGGTGGCTCTGGGTCCTCGCAGCCGTGGGCAGCCTGTTGCTGCTGACCTTGGTCGGCCGGCAGGTGCCGCTTGCCGGGCAGGGGGATGGGGCGCTGGCGGCCGCCCATCTGCTGATGGCGGTGCTGTTCATGGTCCTGCATCCGGCGAGCCTGAGCGGGGTGTCGGCCTTTGACCTGCCGACCCGGCGTGTCGGCCGTGCGATGATCCCCCATGGCTTGCTGGTCCGCCTGTCGTGGTCCCTGGCGATTGCGGCGCTGGCCCTTGCAGCCCTGGTCGGAAGCGGCTTC
Organism: Alphaproteobacteria bacterium; assembly: GCA_028281265.1. Taxonomy (GTDB): domain Bacteria; phylum Pseudomonadota; class Alphaproteobacteria; order DSM-16000; family Inquilinaceae; genus JANQKE01. Next base: position 54,902 of record JANQKE010000087.1, read on the forward strand.
GCCTTGCCCCACCAGATGGCCGTCGCGGTCTTGATCGTCGGTGCGGTTGCCGCCGCTCGCCTGATCGCGGACGGCAAAGTGCTGATGATTGCGGGGCTGATGCTGTCGATCGGTGCTGTGCTCCTGCTGCCGAGCCTGCCCCCGCCTCCGCCTGAGGTCGCGGCCTTGCCGGAGACGCTCTGGTGGCCGACGGGATGGCAGGCGGCCCTGGCATTGCTGGTGATCTGGACGTTCCTCCCGCTATGGGGACGTCAGGACGATCCAACCGACACGATCGTCTGGTCGGCAGCGGGCGCGGTCGGGGCGCTGGGTTGTCTGACGGCAGGATGGCTGGCGCATGAAGACGCGATCCCCGCCACGATCTGGGCCGGAATTGCGCTGGTGGCAGCGGCGGGCCAGATCGGTCTGACCACCCTTCGACGCGTGCAGCCCGGCCGCCAGAACGGCCCCGAAGTCCTCGCCCATGCCATCGCCGGCTTCGCCTTGATCGGGCTGGCGGCGATCATGCGGTTCGAGGAAGCGCAGTTGACGACGGCGTTGGCGGTGATCGTCTTCGCCGCCGCGGTCGTGGTGCGGCGGATTCCGGTGGCGGGAGTACGACCGGTGATCGGTGTCCTCTCCCTCGCCATTGCGGTGCATGGAGTCCTCCATCCCGGCGGAACGGCCGATCAAGGATGGCTCAACGGCGCCTGGCTGGGTCTCGGTCTGCCGTTGGCCCTGCTGGTCGGTACCCGCCGGATCCTGGGGCCCTGGGCGGAGCGAAACGCACCGGCCGATCTGACCGCTGCGGCTGCGATGATCGCGGCGGCGACGTTGGCCTGCATCCAGATCACATGGCTGGTCCCCGACCCGCCGATCGGGCTGACACCGCCATCTCGATTGCAGGTCGCCGGCTACACGGCGGTCGGCGTGGTCGCGATCGCAGGCTGGCTGCTCGCGGGTCGGCATGCGATCGGCTATCGTGTCGTGTTGCCCTTCATCGCGGCGCTGACGGCGCTGGCGGCCGTCCTCGGGCTCGGTGTCCTGCGCAATCCGTTGTTCTGGCCGGAGCCCATCCTGGGCTGGCCTGTCCTGAACGAGGCGACGGCCGTCTATCTCGGCGGATCTGTGATCTTCTTGGTCCTGGGGCGCCTGGCGGCTGCCCGTGTCGCGCGTCTCCAGGCGGCCGTCACCGACAGCGTCGCGGCCGTCGGCGTCATCCTTTGGGCGACGATCGAGGTGCGATTGTGGTTCCATCCCGACGGCATGCTGGTGATCCTCTGGGGCGGCTACGCTTCACCCTTTGCCTCCCAGCAGGAGCTCACCGCGCTCAGCGCGACCTGGCTGGTGCTCGGGTTGGTCGGGGTCGCCGTCGCGACGGTCCTGCGGCACCAGCCGCTCCGCCGCCTGGCTTTGCTGCTGATCATGGCGACCTCGGTCAAAGTCGTGTTGATCGACTTCGCCGCGCAATCCGGACTGTGGCGCGCGCTGTCGTTCATCCTTCTGGGTGCGGTCATGATCGCTGCGGGCTGGCTCGAGTACCGCCTCGGACACCGGCCACGGGGTGCGGACCCGCCGGCACCGGTCAGGCGGGCGTGAATTGGTCATACCCCCTATACCGGGACAGGGGCGTCGGCAGCGTGGTAACGAGACGGCAATATGCCTGAATTAGGGTCAGTCCGATGACGGTTGAGATCAAAGCCCCGCGCCGGGGCGCCGAACGGCATCCGGAAAAGCGCAATCGCCCCGACAGCCCGGTCCAGCGCAAGCCCGACTGGATCCGGGTCAAGGCGCCGGTCAGCCAGACCTACAAGGAAACCCGCGACCTGATGCGGGAACTCGACCTCGTCACCGTGTGCGAGGAGGCGGCGTGCCCGAATATCGGCGAGTGCTGGTCCCAGCGGCATGCCACGGTGATGATCCTGGGGTCGGTCTGCACCCGGGCGTGCGCGTTCTGCAACGTGGCCACCGGCATGCCGGACAAGCTGGACCCGCACGAACCGGACCATGTCGCCGAGATGGCCGCCCGCGTCGGCCTCAAGCACATCGTCATCACCTCGGTCGACCGTGACGATCTGCCCGATGGGGGGGCCGAGCACTTCGCCCGCACCATCCGTGCGGTCCGTCGGGCGAACCCGGAAACGACCATCGAAGTCCTTACCCCGGACTTCAAGAATAAGCCGGGCGCGCTGGAAACGGTCGTCGAAGCGCGCCCGGACGTCTTCAACCACAATCTGGAGACCGTACCGCGGCTGTACCCGTCGATCCGGCCGGGTGCGCGATACTTCACATCATTGTACCTGCTGGCCCGCGCCAAGGAACTCGACCCGTCCATCTTCACCAAGTCCGGATTGATGGTCGGCTTGGGCGAGGGGGCCGAAGAACTCTACCAGGTCATGGACGATCTGCGCTCGGCCGGCGTCGACTTCATGACCATCGGTCAGTATCTGCAGCCCACGCCGAAGCATGCGGCGGTCGACCGGTTCGTGCCGCCGACCGAGTTCGGCACATACGAGAAGGTCGGCCGCGGCAAGGGGTTCCTGATGATGTCCGCCTCCCCGCTGACCCGGTCTTCCTACCTCGCCGGGGATGATTTCGCCCGGCTGCGGGCGGCCCGCGAAGCCCATTTGGCCGGCTTGCCGTCCATGCGGCTGGTGGATCTGGCAACGACGGGCGAAATGTCGCCGCCGGCGACGATGACATCCACCGATCGGCTGCCCAACTGACCGGCATGCCTACACACGCCGAAAAGCGGGTGCTGTCCTATACACCCGATCAGCTCTTCGACCTCGTCGCCGATATCGAGCGGTATCCCGACTTTCTGCCGTGGTGTCTCGCTGCCCGCATCCGCAGCCGGTCCGACACGATCGTGACCGCTGACCTGGTGATCGGCTTCAAGATGTTCCGGGAGCGGTTCACCAGCCGGGTCACGCTGGACCGGCCGGGATGGATCGGCGTCGAGTATGTCGAGGGTCCGCTTCGCTATCTGAACAACGAGTGGCGGTTTGGCCTGCACGATCGGGGGTGCGAGCTGGATTTCTCCGTGGATTTCGAGTTCCGGTCGAAAGTGCTTCAATCCCTGATCGGCGCCCTTTTCGACCAGGCCTTCCAGCGCATGGTCGCCGCGTTCGAAGCCCGGGCCGAGTCCCTGTACGGCGGCAGCCAGCCCACCCCACGGCTTGCCACGCGCACCCAAGGCGTGTAGCGGGACAGCCGTTGGCTGCTCGGGACCGATGACTGCCGCATGGGTATGGTCGACGGGCCGGAGGCATGACTTGTCGCCCTATCCGTCCGTCTTGGCACACGACATGCCTCGGGCCTCGCTGACTGGCCAAGACACGGCTGCGGCAACCATCGCGACACGCTGCGTTAGGGGTTCGTCAAACTCATGATTTCGCTACAGTTCCGGCGTGCGTATCCCTATCCGCCGGAGTTCGTCTTCGATATCCTCGCCGACTTCGACAGCTATGTCGACTTCGTTCCCGGTGTGTTGTCCGTGGAACGGGGCCGGACAAAAGGGTCCGTCCAGGATCTGGCGTTGGGGCTCGGCTATCGCGGCTTGACCGTGTCGACACGGGTTTCGGTCGAACTGGCGCGCCCGACCGGGATGACGGTCTTCGGCGGCAGCGGGCCGGTCAAGCATCTGAGCAACAACTGGACGATCACGCCGCTGCCGGCTGGTAGCCTGGTCGCGTTCGATCTCGAACTGGAGTTCGGCTTCTTCGTGGTGGAGAGCTTCGTCTCGCGGTTTCAGGAGAAGATCATCAACAAGCTGACAGGGGCGTTCGAGCAACGGGCGTCCACCGTCTGGGCCCAGCTCTACACCCCCGACTCCGCCGCGGTGTAACGCCGGCACCGGCCGGCCTGTCCGTCTTCCGGGTCGGCCGTGACCCGGTGCCGGCCCCTCGGACGGCGTTCCGCTCACAGCGCCCGTTCGATCTGGCGCAAGGCCTCGTCCGCGGCCGTGTGTCGTACCGTCGCCCGGTCGCCGGCGAAGACGCGGCACGTCGCCGTTGTCCGGTCGCCCCGTCGCGCAAGGGCGAAATGGACGAGCCCGACCGGCTTGTCCGCCGTTGCCCCCCCGGGTCCGGCGATGCCGGTGATCGACAGGGCGATGTCGGCCGTGTCGATCCTGTCGAGGGCGCCTTCGGCCATGGCCCGGGCGGTGGGCTCGCTGACCGCACCGTGACGGGCGAGTATGGCGGGGCTCACCCCCAGCAACCGCACCTTGGCGCCGTTGCTGTAGGTCACGATGCCGGCCTCGACGACGTCGGAGGAGCCGGCAATCTCCGTCAACAGCGCAGCCAGCAGACCGCCGGTGCAGCTCTCCGCCGTGGCCAGCCGGACACCGGCCCGACGGCACGAGGCCAGGACGGTCGCCGCATGCCGGCGCTCGCTGTCCGTGAATGGCATACCCGCCTCCGGCTCCGCGCTCGGGTCATCCGACGGCGGCAAACACCGCCGTTCCCAGCATGATCAGGCCGGCGACCGCAGCGCCGGCCATCAGATCGTCCAACATGATGCCGGTGGCGCCCCCGAGTTCGCGATCCGCCCAGCTGATCGGCCAGGGCTTGGCGACATCCAGAACCCGGAAACCGATCAGGGCCACGACCACCAGAAGGGGCGCGCCCGCCGTGGGAAGCAGCGCGATCCAGAGCCCGGCGACCTCGTCGATCACGATCGCACTGGGGTCCTTCGAGGCGCCGGCCCGCTGCAGGCGGGCGGCGGCCCACCAGCCGGCGGCAGCGGCGATCACGGTCGCCACCGCCAGTCCGGCCACCCCCGTCACCGTCAGGAGGATCCAGCCGAAGGGCAGGGCCGCCAGCGATCCCCACGTCCCGGACGGTCCGCGCAGCAGACCCACACCGCCCCAGGTGGCGATCAGGACCGCAGGGTGCCGGAACGGCAGCCTACCGGGTATCGGACGCAGCAGCCGCATCATGCCGGCACCAGCACCGTGGCCGAAGCCAGCGCCGCGATGCCCTCTTCCCGCCCGGTGAACCCCAGCCGCTCGCTGGTCGTTGCCTTGACCGAGACACGGTCGAGCGGCAGCCCGGTGATGGCGGCGATCCGCTCGCGCATCGCCTGCCGGTGGGGACCGATCTTGGGCCGCTCGCACACCAGCGTCACATCGATATGCGCGAGCCGGCCTTCGTACACGCCGACCCGTTCCAGCGCATGCGACAGGAACCGGTCGCTGGACGCACCCCGCCATTGCGGATCGCTGGGGGGGAAGTGCGAGCCGATATCACCGTCGGCGATCGCCCCCAGGATGGCATCGGTCAGAGCGTGCAATCCCACATCGGCGTCCGAATGGCCCGATAGCCGGAACGGGGCCCGGATCGGAACACCGCAGAGGGTCATGCCGTCGCCCGGCACCAGGCGATGCACGTCGTAGCCGGTTCCCGTGCAAGGGATGGAGCCGGTGGCAGGCGATGCCAGCAGCGCTTCGGCCATGGCGAGATCCTCGGTATGGGTGATCTTGAAGTTCCGGGCGTCGCCCTCGACCAGCGCGACCGGCAGGCCCGCCTGCTCGGCCAAGGCGGCATCGTCGGTCACCGGAGTGGTCGCCAAGGCCCGATGGGCCGCCAGCAGCGGGCCGAACGGGAAGGCCTGCGGGGTCTGGGCTTGCCACAGCCCGGACCGATGCACCGTCGCCGCGATCCGGGCCGGATCGCCGGTGCCGCGTTTCAGCGTGTCCCGGACCGGGACGGCCGCGATGGCCCCCTGTTCCGGTCCGACCGAGGCGAGCACCCGATCGAGGAGCGCCGCCGTGACCAGCGGTCGGGCCGCGTCATGCACCACCACACCGTCCGGGACCGAAGGCTGGGCTGCCAGCCACTCCAGGGCGTTGCGAACCGTGTCCTGCCGTTCGGAGCCGGCGAGCGGCAGAAGACGCACGGGCAATCTCGCCACCGCGCGGCCGGCTGTGTCTTGATGACGCGGACTGACGACCACCACTACCGGATCGATATCGGGATGATCGGCGAAGGGGAGCAGGGCCCGTCGCAGCACGCTCATGCCGGCAAGGGGAAGGTATTGCTTGGGAACCGCAAGGCCGAAGCGGGCCCCGCTGCCACCGGCCACCAACACGGCCGCATGCCGGCGGGAGGGGGAAGCGGTGGGGGTGGAGACGGTCATCGATCGCTCAGGAGTCGGATGGTGAGTGCTAGAGCATCCTGCGTCCGAACGGACGCAGGATGCTCTAGCTCTTTGAACTAGATCATCTTATCTGCGTTCAGATGAGTCCATCTGAACGCAGGATGATCTAGTCATCCAGCAATTCCGCTTGCAATCCAAGGGCGCAGCGATAGATTGCCCAAATCTTCCGCAGTCTGGGTAGCTGCCTAAGAAATGGGCATATCTCTCGGCCCTCATTGGTTCGATCCGCCGGTCATCCTCGCCCCCATGTCCGGGGTCACGGACCAGCCGTTCCGGCAATTGGTGAGGCGGCTCGGCGGCGGACTCGTCGTGTCGGAGATGATCGCCAGCCACGAGCAGATCAGGGCGGCCCGCACCTGTGTGCGCAGCTCGACCGACTGCCGGATCGAGCATCCGCTGTCGGTGCAGCTCGCCGGCTACGATCCCGAGGCGATGGCCGAGGCGGCTCGGCTCAATGCCGACCGGGGCGCTGCGATCATCGACATCAACTTTGGGTGCCCGGCGAAGAAGGTCGTCAATCGGGCCTGCGGGTCGGCCTTGATGCGGGACCTGCCAACGGCCGCCGCCATCATGGAGGCTGTGGTGAAGGCCGTGGATCTGCCGGTGACCATGAAGATGCGTACCGGCTGGGACGCGGAAAACCGGAACGCGCCGGAACTCGCCCGGATTGCCGAGGCCGCCGGGATCCGCATGATCACGGTGCACGGCCGGACGCGGGCGCAACGCTACGCCGGCCAGGCCGATTGGGCCTTCGTCCGGCGGGTCAGGCAATCCGTCTCCGTCCCGGTCATCGTCAACGGCGATATCCGATCGCTGGAGGATATCACGGCGGCCCTCGACGCCAGCAGGGCCGATGGGGTGATGATCGGACGGGGCGCGCAAGGCCGACCCTGGTTCATCGCTCAAGCCCTGGCGTATCTGCGGTCCGGGCGCCGTCTTGCCGATCCGCCGCCGGTCCACCGCCGGTCGATCGTGCTCTCCCACTACAACGCGATGCTGAGCCATTACGGCACCGAACGCGGTGTGCGGATCGCCCGCAAGCATCTCGGTTGGTACGCCGCCGGTCTGCCGGGTGCGGCCGCCTTTCGGCGGGCGGTCAGCACCCTCACCGATCCCGACGCGGTCAGGGCCCGGATCGCGCAGGCCTTTTCCCCGTCGGTCGCGGTCGCGGAGGCCGCCTGATGTCGACGGCCGCCTCCTTGTCCCCGATGGTCGAAGCGGGAGTCCCATCGCCCGCCCCCGATCCGTTGCACGTGCTCAATGCCTTGCCGGATCCGCTGATCGTCGTCGACCGGGACCTGAGGGTCCGGTTCGTCAACTTCGAAGCCCAGTCGCTGTTCCAGGCCGGTGCATCGAGCCTGCTGGAGCGGCCTCTATCGGGTCTGATCCCGGCCGACAGCCCCATCGTTCACATGATCGAGCAGGCCATCGACCGCGGTGCCAGCATGTCGGAATACGCCGCCGTCATCGAAACGCCGCGGATCGAGCGAAAACGCGTGATCGTAACGGTCGGTCCGATGACCGCCCCGCAAGGCGGCATGGTCGATCAAGCGGTCGTGGCGTTCCACGAGATCTCGATCGCCCAGCATATCGACAAGCAGCTCAAGCATCGCAACGCGGCCCGGTCGGTGACCGCGATGGCGGCGATGCTGGCACACGAGGTCAAGAACCCGCTGTCCGGTATCCGCGGCGCAGCCCAGTTGCTCGAACAGACCGCGTCCGAACCCGACCGGCAGCTCACCCGCCTGATCTGCGACGAAGCCGATCGCATCGTCAATCTGGTCAACCGGATGGAGGTGTTCTCCTTCGACGCGCCCTTGGAACGGGGGCCCGTGAACATCCATCACGTCCTGGAACGGGTGCGCGCCCTGGCACAGAACGGCTTCGCCCGATCGGTCCGGATCGTCGAACGCTACGATCCGTCCCTGCCACCGGTTCTGGGCAATCACGACCAATTGGTTCAGGTCTTCCTCAACCTGGTCAAGAATGCCGCCGAAGCGGCACCGGAGGAGGGCGGCGAGATCGTCCTGTCCACGGCCTATCGGCGCGGGGTCAGCATCCAGGTGCCCGGTACGGGGAGCCGCATGAACCTGCCGATCCTGATTACGGTCCAGGACAACGGGCCCGGCATCCCCGAGGATCTCAACGATCACCTGTTCGATCCGTTCGTGTCGACCAAGGGCAACGGAACCGGCCTGGGACTTGCATTGGTTGCTAAGATCATCGGCGATCACGGCGGGGTCATCAGCTTCGAGAGCCGTCCGCGTCGGACGGTCTTCCGGCTGTCCCTGCCACGGGCCACCAGCCGGTCCGCCGCTCGCCGTCCGTAACACCGGGAGAGGGAGGCGATGGTCGGTCGCAGCATCCTCGTTGCCGATGATGATCGGGCCATCCGCACCGTACTGTCACAGGCGCTGGGACGCCTGGGCCACGACGTTCGCTCGACCGGCAATGCGGCGACCCTGTGGCGGTGGGTGGAGGACGGCGACGGCGACCTGGTGATCACCGATGTCGTCATGCCCGATGAGAACGGTCTGGATCTGATCCCGCGGATCAAGCGGGTCCGACCCGATCTGCGGGTGATCGTGATGAGTGCCCAGAACACGCTGCTGACGGCCGTCAAGGCCAACGAGCGGGGGGCGTTCGAGTATCTGCCCAAGCCGTTCGACCTCAAGGAACTGTTGTCGGTCGTCGAGCGCGCCCTGAGCGCTCCGCAGATCCGCGCGCCGGAACCGGTCGCCGATCTGGAGGACTCCGATGAGATCGAAGGCGGTCTGCCGCTGATCGGCCGGTCGCCGGCGATGCAGGAGATCTACCGCGTGATGGCGCGGCTGATGGGGACCGATCTGACCGTCATGGTCACCGGAGAGAGCGGCACCGGCAAGGAGCTCGTCGCCCGGGCGCTGCACAGCTACGGCAAGCGCGGCAGCGGCCCTTTCGTTGCGATCAACATGGCCGCCATCCCCCGTGACCTGATCGAATCCGAGCTGTTCGGGCATGAAAAGGGTGCCTTCACCGGGGCGACCGCACGCTTTACGGGCCGGTTCGAGCAGGCTCAGGGCGGCACGTTGTTCCTGGACGAGATCGGCGACATGCCGATGGAGGCGCAGACGCGCCTGCTGCGGGTCTTGCAGGAAGGCGAGTTCACCACCGTCGGCGGACGGACGCCGATCCCGGCGGATGTCCGCATCGTCACCGCCACTCACCGTGATCTGCGGCAGAACATCCGGCAGGGTGTGTTTCGCGAGGATCTCTACTACCGGCTCAACGTCGTGCCGATCCGCCTGCCGCCCTTGCGGGAACGCCGGGAGGACATCCCCGCCCTGGTCCGGCACTTCCTGCGGGGGGCGGCGGCCGACGGTCTGCCGCGCAAGACGCTCGCGCCCGACGCGCTGGACCGGCTGGGACAGCATCGCTGGCCCGGCAATGTGCGGGAACTCGAGAACATGATCCGCCGGCTGGCGGCGTTGTGCAGCGAGGAGACCATCGGTGCCGACGTGATTGCCGCCGAACTCGCGGACTCCGCGACGATGGCCCAGTCTCCTGAAGAGCCGGGCAGCGAGTCCCTCGGCGACGCGGTCGATCGTCACCTCAAGGACTTCTTCGCCGCGCACAAGGACGGATTGCCACCGCCGGGTCTGTACGACCGGGTCGTTCAGGAGGTCGAGCGCCCGCTCATCAACCTGTGTCTGGCCGCGACCCGCGGCAATCAGATCAAGGCCGCCCATATCCTGGGGTTGAACCGCAACACGCTGCGCAAGAAGATCCGTGAGCTCGACATCCAGGTCGTGCGGGGGGTCCGGTAGCCCCGTCACCGGTGGATCGAGTCGGCCTGACGGTCTTGCGGCGCCGTCCGATTTCCGCTGGTGTAGGCCATCGGCTGCGGCTCTTCGGGGATTTCGATGACGGCAAGCGTCCTGCCAACCGGCGGAGAAGGGGGGCGCCGGGCACGGTGGACACGCTGGCTGCAGCGTTCCCGCGTCCTCAACATGTTGACCGTGATCCTGCTGGTGGCGGCCATCGTGGCGGGTATCGCGACCTATGGCGCCCTGTCGGCCGCTCCGCCGTTGGGGGAGAACCCCGACCTCATCCTGCGCCTGCTCAACATCAACCTGGTGATCCTGCTGGCGCTGTCGGCGCTGGTGGCCCGACGACTGGTCATTCTGTGGGTCCGCCGCCGGCGCGGGGCCGCCGGGTCGCGCCTGCAGGTTCGATTGGCCGGGCTGTTCGCCTTCGTCGCGATCACGCCGACGATCATCGTGATCGTCTTCTCCGCCCTGTTCTTTCAGTTCGGGATCCAGTCCTGGTTCTCCGACCGGGTCGGGATCGCGGTGCGGGAATCCCTGTCCGTCGCCCAGGCCTATCTGATCGAGCATCAGCAGGCGATCCGCGCGGATGCGCTGTTCATGGCCAACGACATCGATCGGCAGGCCGAGCGGTTGTCGTCCAATCCCTGGAGCCTGGAGCAGTTGATCTCCGCCCAGGCCGCCCTGCGCGGACTGACCGAGGCGATGGTGATCAACGGCGATGGCGACGTCGTCGTCACCTCCCGGCTGACCTTGGCGCTGCAGTTCGAAACCCTGGATCCGGAATGGATCGACGGCGCCCGGGAAGGGGAGGTGGTGCTGCTGCCCACCGAAGCCGACGATCGCGTCCGCGCGTTGGTGGCGCTCAACAATCTGCCGGACCGGCTCCTCGTGGTCGGGCGGCTGGTCGAGTCCCAGGTAATCGGTCACATGGAGCAGGCCGAAGCGGCGGTCGCCGAGTACAGTGAGCTGGAGGGACTGGCCGCCAATCTGCAGATCGCCTTCCTTCTGATCTTCGTGGTGGTCGGCCTGCTGCTGCTGATGGTGGCCGTCTGGATCGGCCTCGCCTTCGCCGATGCCCTTGTCACGCCGCTGACATCGCTGATCGAGGCGGCCGAGCGGATGCGGAAAGGCGATCTGTCCGCCCGGATCGACAAGCCCGAACGCGGCGACGAGGTCGGTGATCTGGCGATCGGGTTCAACCGCATGGCCGCCCAGTTGGAGGCTCAAAGGGACGAGCTGGTGGCCGCCAACCGCCTCCTCGATACCCGCCGCCGGTTCACCGAGAGCGTTCTGGCCGGTGTCTCGGCCTCCGTTCTGGGGCTCGATCCCGAAGGACGGATCGACCTGCCGAACCGTGCGGCGCAGGAGTTCCTGGACCGGACCGAGGATGGTCTCAAGGGCCGCCGCCTCACCGACGTCGTGCCGGAAATGGCACCGCTGCTCGAACGGGCCCTGCGGCGCCCCCACCGGCCGGCGGCCGGGCAGATCACGCTCGAGGGGGACGATGACAATCCGCCGCGTACGATCATCGTGCGGATCGTCGGCGAGATCGGTGCCCAGGGCACCGAGGGCTTCGTCGTCACGTTCGACGACATCAGCACCCTGATCGCGGCCCAGCGCAAGGCGGCCTGGGCCGATGTGGCCCGCCGTATCGCCCACGAGATCAAGAACCCCCTGACCCCGATCCAGCTCGCTGCGGAACGGCTGAAGCGGCGTTATCTGAAGCAGATCGCGACCGACCCCGAGACCTTCACCGAATGCACCGACACGATCATCCGGCAGGTCGGGGATATCGGTGCGATGGTCGACGAGTTCTCCAATTTCGCCCGGATGCCGACGCCGGAGCTGGCAGTGGCCGATATCCGACCGATCATCCGTGAAGCCGTGCACCTGCAAAGCACCGCCTATGCCGGTGTCGCCTTCACCTGCCGGCTGCCCGATGGCCCCATGCCCGCGCTGTGCGACGGGCGGCAGGTGAGCCAGGCCATCACCAATCTTTTGACCAACGCCCGTCAGGCGTTGATCGAGGATGCGGTCGATCCGGCCGCGGTGGTGGTCACGGGCACGCTGTCGGACCGCGAGGTGCTGGTGCGGGTGGAGGACAACGGTCCAGGCTTGCCTGCGAAACTGCTGGAACGCCTGACCGAGCCCTATGTTACGACCCGCGAGAGGGGGACCGGTTTGGGACTGGCCATCGTGTCGAAGATCATGGAAGATCACGGGGGCCGGCTCAGATTGTCGAACCGTGATGAGGGGGGGGCGCGCGCCGAACTCCTGCTGCCGGTCGTCGATCCGCGCGACCAGAGGGCGGCTCAGGACGCCAGCGCCGGCCGGGACGACGGGCGGTCCCGCCTTACGACGCATCTGGCCTGACGGGAACGGGGTATGGGTCACGACATTCTGGTCGTCGACGACGAAGCGGATATCAGGCGGCTCATCTCCGGCGTATTGGGTGACGAGGGATATCGCACCCGCCTGGCATCGAACGCCGAGTCCGCCCTGGAGGCGTTGCGCACCCGCCGTCCCCAACTCGTCATCCTCGACGTCTGGCTGGAGGACAGCAGTCTCGACGGCCTGGAGTTGCTCAACCGGATCCAGATGGATCACCCGGGGCTTCCGGTGGTGATGATCAGCGGTCACGGGACCATCGAGATGGCCGTCCGTGCCATCAAGCACGGGGCGTATGATTTCGTCGAGAAGCCGTTCAAGATCGACCGCTTGCTCCTGGTCGCCGAGCGCGCGATCGAACAGGCCCGGCTGCGGGCGGAAGTCGAGGAGCTGCGCCAGCGCGGCGGCGGTGCCCCCGAATTGATCGGCCGGTCTTCGGCGATCGCGCAAGTGCGGCATCAGATCGATCGGGTGGCCCCGACCGGCAGCCGGGTGCTGATCACGGGTCCGGCCGGATCGGGCAAGGAGGTCGTCGCACGGCTTCTCCACAGCCGGTCCCGCCGGGCCAACGGGCCGTTCCTGGTGGTGAACTGCGCAGCACTCGAACCCGACCGGATCGAAGCCGAACTGTTCGGGGAGGAGGACGGACCGGACAAGGTCACCCGGGTCGGTATCCTCGAGCGCGCCGATGGCGGCACCGTGCTTCTGGATGAGGTCGCGGACATGCCGATGGTGACCCAGGGCAAGATCCTCAGGGCCTTGCAGGAGCAGGCTTTCGGCCGTGTCGGGGGGGTGCGGCCGGTCGTTTCGGATTTCAGGGTGATCGCGTCGACCAACCGTGATCTGGGCGTGGAGATCGACGCCGGCCGATTGCGGGAGGATCTCTACTACCGGCTCAACGTCGTTCCCATCATGGTGCCGGGGCTGGCCGATCGTCGGGAGGATATTCCCCTGTTGGCCCGGCACTTCATGGCCAGTGCGGCCGACCATCACGGCCTGGCCCCGCGTGTGCTGGCCGAGGATGCGATGGCGGCGCTGCAGGCCTATGCATGGCCGGGCAATGTCCGGCAGTTGCGGAATGTCGTCGACTGGTTGCTGATCATGGCGCCGGGCGATGTCACATCGCCGATCCGGGCCGACATGCTGCCCGTCGAACTCGCCCCCAGCGGCCCCGACACGTTGCGCCTGGACGACGCGGCGGAGATGATGACCCTGCCGCTGAGAGAGGCGCGGGAGCTGTTCGAGCGGGAATATCTCAAGGCCCAGATCGAGCGGTTCGGAGGCAATATCAGCCGCACGGCCGAGTTCGTCGGCATGGAGCGTTCCGCCCTGCATCGCAAGATCAAGGGCCTGGGAATCGGCACCGAGCGCTTTCCCCGCGCCGTCGGCGATGACGACTGAACCGCAGCCCCTTGCCGCACCCGCGGTCTGAGCGAGGATTCCCAGGGTGAAAGTCGTCATCTGCGGCGCCGGCATGGTGGGCTCCAACATCGCCCGGTATCTGGCGACGGAGACCAATCACGTGACCGTCATCGACCAGTCGGCCGCGCTGATCCAGAAGCTCTCCGACCAATTGGACGTGCAGGCGATCGTCGGACATGCCTCGCTGCCGCCCGTCCTGGAACAGGCCGGGGCGACGGATGCCGACATGATCATCGCCGTGACCCAGTCCGACGAGGTCAACATGATCGCCTGCCAGGTGGCCCATTCCTTGTTCTCGGTGCCCACCAAGATCGCCCGGGTACGCAATCAGGCCTATCTGGAGCCGATCTGGCAGGATCTGTTCAGCCGCGACAACATGCCGATCGACGTGATCATCTCGCCGGAGATGGAGGTGGCACGGGCGATCGGGCGGCGTCTGCAGGTCCCCGGTGCGTTCGATATGATCACGATGGCCGATGGGGCGGTGCGGGTCGCCGGCGTGCTGTGCAAGGACGACACGCCGATCATCAACACCCCTTTGCGTCAACTCACCGGTCTGTTCCCCGACCTCCAGATCGAGATCCTCGCCCTGATCCGGGGGGATCGTCCGATCATCCCGCGCAGCACCGAACAGATGCTGCCCGGAGATGAAGTCTACTTCATCGCCCCGACCGAACATCTGCCCCGCGCCATGGCCGCCTTCGGCCATGAGGAGGCGGAGACCCGGCGGGTGGTCATTCTCGGCGGTGGCAATATCGGCTTGTTCCTGGCCGATCTGATCGAAAAAGGGTTCCCTGGGGTGACGGCCAAGGTCATCGAGATCAACCCCGCCCGGGCCCATCAGATCGCCCAGCGGCTGGACCGCACCATCGTCCTCCAGGGCGACGGGCTCGATCCCGAACTGCTCGAGGAAGCCAACGTCGCCGCGGCCGAGACCGTGGTGGCGGTCACCAACGATGACGAGACCAACATCCTGGGCAGTCTGCTGGCCAAGCGGTACGGGTGCGAACGCGCGATCACCCTGATCAACAAGGCGACCTATTCGGCTCTGGTCACCAATCTCGGCATCGACGCGGTGGTCAGTCCGCGCGCGATCACGGCCTCCACCATCCTGCAGCATGTCCGCCGCGGCCGCATCAAAGGCGTGCATTCAATCCATGACGGCTTCGCCGAGGTGATCGAAGCGGTCGCGCTCGAATCGTCGCCGCTGGTCGGCACGGCGATCCGGGAAGCCCGGCTGCCATCCGACGTGATCGTCGGGGCCGTCGTCCGGGACGGGGCGGTGCTGATCGCCCGGCCGTCGACGGTGATCCGGCCGGGTGACCGTGTCATCTTGCTTGCCGGGGCCAAGTCGGTCCAGAAGATCGAGAAGCTGTTTTCCGTCCGGCTCGAGTTCTTTTAGAGCATCCTGCGTCCTAACGGACGCAGGATGCTCTAACTCTTTGAAATAGATCAACTTATCTGCGTTCAGATGAGTCCATCTGAACGCAGGTTGATCTAGCTGCCGCCCGGGCCGGGAATAGAGCCCCTTTGCCATCCTGTTTCCGAAGCCCACCGAGGAACCCCGAATGCCGCGTCTGGCCTACGTCAACGGAGCCTACGTTCCCCACGACAAGGGGGCCGTCCATATCGAGGATCGGGGCTTCCAGTTCGCCGACGGTGTCTACGAAGTCATCACCGTCGAACAAGGGCGGTTGGTCGACGAGGAGGGGCACCTGACCCGGTTGGCCCGGTCGTTGGCGGAACTCGAGATGGACTGGCCGATGACGGCCCGGTCGCTGCGCATCGTCATGCGCGAGCTGATCCGGCGCAACCGGGTGCGCGATGGTATCGTCTATCTGCAGATCACCCGCGGCTCGGCGCCGCGGGACTTCGCCTATCCGGCCGGGGTGACCCCCACGATCGTCATGACCGCCCGCCGCATGAACCTCCACCCGCCCGAGCGGACGGAACGGGGCGTTTCGGTGATAACGATCCCCGATATTCGGTGGAAGCGGCGTGATATCAAATCGGTAGCGCTTCTTCCTCAAGCTATGGGTAAGCAGAAAGCCCGTACCGCCGGCGCCTTCGAGGCATGGCAGGTCGATGATGACGGGTTCATCACGGAAGGCTGTTCGTCCAATGCCTGGATCGTGACCAAGGACGGGGTGCTGGTGACCCGCCCGGCCTCCAACCTGATCCTCAACGGCATCACGCGGCAGTCGCTGCTGCGGATCGCCGGCGAGTTGGGCCTGTCCTACGAGGAGCGGCCGTTCACGACGGAAGAGGCCTATGAGGCAAAGGAAGCTTTCATCTCCAGCGCAACGACTTACGCCATGCCGGTCACGCAGATCAACGACCGGGTGGTCGGCAACGGCAGGCCCGGGGACCTGGTGACGCGCCTGCGCGCGGCTTATCGGAGCTATGCCACCGGGGTGCCCCGGCACGCTGCCTGAGCCGAAGGTGGGGCATGTCTGCCAGCGTTGCCGGACGGTCCGGATCGCAGAGGGCCGCTGGTTGGCAGACCCGGACCGGGTTACAATATGAGTGGGCCCCGTGCAGGGGGTGCCGACTTCTCGGGGACCGTGCCGCCGGTCCCCCAACAACATGAAAGGACGCAACGACGATGTCCGAAAGAAGCCAGAACGTCCAGGATGTGTTCCTGAACCACGTTCGCAAAAACAAGACTCCGGTGACCGTCTTCCTGGTCAATGGCGTCAAACTCCAGGGCATTATCACCTGGTTCGACAATTTCAGCGTGTTGCTGCGGCGGGATGCGCACTCGCAGCTCGTCTACAAGCACGCGATCTCAACGGTCATGCCGTCGCAGCCGATCCAGCTATTCGACCCCAGCCGGGAAGAGGACTGATCGACGACCGCAGGCCGGTGTGACGGATCCTGAATGACACCGACACAACACACCAAGTCCGACCGCAATTGGGGCACCGAGCGCCCTGCACCCACCACCGCAATGATCCTGCATCCGGTGCTGCCGCCGGCCCGGGAGGGTGTGGCGATCGCCACCCGACCGCCCGATGCGGCCCTGGCCGAGGCCGCGGGCCTGGCGGCCGCCATCACCCTTGACGTGGCGGATGCCCGGTGCGTCCGGGTCAACCGCCCGGTTGCCGCGACGCTTCTGGGAGGCGGCCAGGTCAGTGACCTGGGGGCGGTCATCGACGAGGCCGGGATCGAACTCGTCGTCATGGATGCGAGCCTCACCCCCATCCAACAGCGCAACCTGGAGCGGGCCTGGAAGGTGAAGGTCATCGACCGCACCGGGTTGATCCTGGAGATCTTCGGGGAGCGGGCCCGTACCCGCGAAGGCCAGTTGCAGGTGGAGCTCGCTCACCTCACCTATCAGCGCTCGCGCCTGGTGCGGTCATGGACCCACCTGGAGCGGCAGCGGGGCGGGGCGGGCTTCCTCGGCGGTCCCGGGGAAAGCCAGATCGAGCTCGACCGCCGGATCATCGACGACCGGATCGTCCACCTCAAACGCCAGTTGGAAGAGGTACGGCGGACCCGTGGCATCCATCGGTCCGCGCGGGAGAGGGTGCCGTACCCGGTGGTCGCGTTGGTGGGCTACACCAATGCCGGCAAATCAACGCTGTTCAACCGCCTGACCCGATCCGACGTGATGGCCGAGGACCTGTTGTTCGCCACGCTCGATCCGACCATGCGGTCGATCGACCTGCCGTTCGGCACCAAGGCGATCCTGTCCGACACCGTGGGATTCATCTCCGACCTGCCGACCCATCTGGTGGCGGCCTTCCGGGCGACCTTGGAAGAGGTGCAGGGGGCCGACCTGATCCTGCACATCCGGGATATCTCGCATCCGGAAACCGAAGCGCAACGCGCCGATGTGCTGGCGGTGCTGCGCTCGCTCGACATCGACGTCGATGACCCCGCCCTGGTGCGGGAGGTCTGGAACAAGGCCGACCGGTTGAGCCCCGATCGGCGGGCCTCGTTATCGACGGCGGGCGACGCGCTGCTGGTTTCCGCATCGACCGGGGAGGGGATCGAAGCCCTGCGCCGGAGCGTCACCGAGCAGTTGAACCGGGACCGCCGGACCGTGACGCTGCGGGTTCCCCTGGCGGACGGTGCGGTGCTGGCCTGGCTGTACAGTCACGGCAAGGTCCTCGACCGCTGCGACGGGGAGGAAGCGTCGGACGTGACCGTCAGCCTAGCCCCGATCGATCTTGGGCGATTGGCCAAGCAGCATCCCGGCCTCCTGTCGGCCCCTCCCTCGTGAGCCCGCCGGTCGACGTCGCCGCCATCGGTGATCTGATCCGTACGATCGCCCGGGAGGAGATGCTGCCGCGCTTCCGCCAACTCGCCGAGCATGAGATTTCGCACAAGACCCCGGGCGACCTGGTCACCGTCGTCGACCATGCGGTGGAGGATCGGCTGAGCGAGGCGCTCGCCGCGCGGATCCCCGGCTCGGTGACCGTCGGGGAAGAGGCGGTGGCCGCCCACGCGGCCACCCTGGATCGATTGGATGCGGAAGCCTGGGCCTGGGTCATCGACCCCTTGGACGGGACCCGCAACTTCGCCGAGGGGCGGGTGGATTTTGCCAGCATCGTCGCTTTAGTCCGCGCCGGGGTGACGGTGGCGGGCTGGATCTACCTGCCGGTCACCGATCGCTTCGCCGTCGCGGAAGCTGGGAGCGGCGCCTTCCTGGACGGTGACCGGATGCGGGTGGAGCAGGGGATGCCTTTGGCGCAGCAGACCGGCGCCTTCTCCCGGCCGCGGGGAACGACCGCGCGGGCGCTGGCGGCCGGTCGCCTGGCCGACGCCCTGGGCCATCAGCGAAGCATTACTTGCGCGGGGGCGGACTATGTCCGGCTTTGCGGCGGCGGCCTGTCCCTGATGATGCCGCGGTCCCTGCATCCATGGGATCACGCGGCGGGCGTGCTGATGCACGGCGAAGCCGGCGGCTTTCACGGCCTCGTCGCCGACGGCAGACCCTATGGCCCGCGCGAGCGCACCGGGCCTTTGCTCCTGACGCCCGATCGCCGGAGCTGGGAGCAGGCCGTCGCGATCATGGGCCCCGCGATCCTGGCCTGACGGTGCCGGGCGCACCGGCCTTATGGTTCGGACGCAAGGATGCTCTATCCGACGGCCGGTTTGGCCTGCTGCCAAAGACGCTCCATTTCTTCGAGGCTCGCATCGGCGGCTGATGTCGCCTGTTTCTCAAGCTCTTGCTCGATGAACCGAAAACGGCGGTCGAACTTGGCATTGGTCCGCCGCAAGGCCTGGTCGGGATCGATCTCCAGCCGGCGGGCGAGGTTCACCACGGCAAACAGGATATCGCCGATTTCGTCTTCGAGCCGATCGCGCCGGCTGTCGTCAGGCGATCCGCCATCGACCAGTTCTTCCTTCAGTTCAACGACCTCCTCGACGATCTTGTCGAGAATGGGGGCCGGCTCCGCCCAATCGAAGCCGACACGAGCCGCCCGGCGCTGCAGCTTGAGCGCCCGGGCCAGACCGGGCAGACCTGTGGCGATACCGTCGAGCACGCTGGGCGTCCGGCCGTTCGCGACGGCCATGGTCGCCCGCTCGGCGGCCTTGCGGGCCTCCCAGCGCTCGGTCATCTCGGCGGCCGTCTCCACCTGATCGGCACCGAACACATGGGGATGGCGGGCGATCATCTTGTCGGCCGTCGCCCGGGCGACGGCGTCGAAATCCCACCAGCCGCGCTCCTGCGCCATCTGAGTATAGTAGGCGACCTGGAACAGGAGGTCCCCGACCTCGTCGCGGATCTCGGCCTGCGTCCCGTGTTCGATCGCGTCAGCGACTTCGTAGGCCTCTTCGATCGTGTGGGGGGCGATGGTGCGGAAGTCCTGTTCCAGATCCCACGGGCAGCCATTCTGCTTGTCCCGAAGCGCGGCCATGACGGCCAGCAGTCGATCGACCCCGCGGTCGTCGGGGTCGATCCTGCGGTCCGGAGCAGCTTTGAAAGTGGTCTCGGTCGAGGGCAGTTTGGTCATGCCGATCAGTACGCTAGAGGTTTCGGGTGCGGGCGGGTCTCGGACGATGGGCAGCGAACATGGTCGGGATCAGGCCTGCCGGCAACGGTCGATAGGGTATGGCGCCGTCCGGCCGGCATCAGGAATTCGCATAATCAATATTATGGAAAATAAGATGCCGTGCCGAGCGTCAAGCGCTTTGGTCGTCACCGCCGTCTCCCGGTTCGATCTGTGAGACGGTCGCCGCTATCCGGGCGACGAAGTCCCGGGCCGCGTCGACCGCTCTGGCCGCCTGTCGGCTGGAAATCGCATCGATCGGTGCGATCGCTTCATCGCCGATGGGATAGCGTGCCATGACGTTGAACTGGGACAGCTCTTTCAGGGAATCGAGATCCTCGGCGCTGAACACCAGCGCAAGACGGTCCGTCAGAACCTCCGCCAATGCCGGCAAGCTGCGGATGTGAGGGTACGAAATACCGGTAGCCAGTATGGCGCCCTTCAGCGCCTTCTCCACGCCCTGCTGGCTGATATAGCCGGCCCATTCCCACGACCCGTCCTCCAGGCACCGTGCCGCCTGGGCGACGTCTTGCCGGGCTTGCCGGAACCAGGCTGTTACGCGGTCGGTCATCGTCATTCGCGAGGATCGGAGCACGGGTACCAGCGCGCCGGCACCGCCATGAGCGACGGCAGGATGGCCACCTCCCGTTTCATCGTGTCACGACGACGAGCCCGGCAGCAAGCCCGGCAGTCGTCCCGGCCGGTTGCTATGCGGAACGCATATGTCCGACGAACGCATTGATCTCGCTACGGAGTGCACGGGCTTGCTCAGACACAGCCGTTGCGACCTCAGCCCGTTGGCGTCCGGTGCAGAACGAGGCCGTCATAGGCGGGCTCCACCCCCGCCGGCAGGCGGGCCGTCAAGGCCTCGTAATCGAGCTCGTGGTTCATATGGGTCAGATAGGCTCGCCGGGGCCGGACCCGGTCGACCCAGCCCAGGGTCTTGTCGACATGGGCGTGGCTGACATGCGGACGGTCGCGCGTCGCATCCACCACCCAGACATCGATGCCGGCCAGGGCTTCGAACGCCGCCTCGTCGAGATCGGAGACGTCGGTCGAATAGGCGAACCAATCGCCGAACCGAAAACCGAGCGACTGTCCATGGCCGTGGGCCTGGACGAAACTGCGGATCGGGATGCCGGCCAGCACCGTCTCCACCGGCATCGGGGCCAGTCGGATCAGGGGATGGTAGAAGCCCCGGTTCATCTCCACGCCGTCGACGGCATAAGCGAACCGCTCCAACAGCGACGCCCGGGTGGGCGCATCGGCAAAGGCCGGGATCGGCTTGCGCGTTTCGAACAGGAATGGCCGGACATCGTCGATGCCATGGACATGATCGGCATGGGCGTGGGTGAACAGGATCGCGTCCAACCGCCGCGTGCCCGCATCCAGCAACTGGATCCGCAGATCGGGGCCGGTATCGACCAGGATGGTGCCGCCCGGCCCTTCCACCAGGATCGATGGCCGCCGCCGGCGGTTCTTCGGATTGGCCGGATCACAGCGCCCCCAGAAGCCGCCGACCATCGGAACGCCAAGGGACCCGCCGCAGCCCAGGATACGGACGGTGAAGTCGCCGCCGGGCGGAGCGTCCCAATCCGGATCGGGCACCGGCACGACGCCGGATGCCGTCGCAGCCGTATCGCTCACGCAGCCTCCCGGGCGGCCGGTGGCGGGATGCGGGTGAACAGGGCCAGGGCGTTGGCCGTCGTCCGCGCCGCGAGTTCCGTCACGCTCACACCCTTGACATCGGCCACCGCGGCCGCGGTATGGGCGACATAGGCGGGCTCGTTGCGCTTGCCGCGTCGGGGCACGGGGGCCAGGTACGGTGCGTCGGTCTCGACCAGCAGCCGGTCGATCGGCACGGATCGGACGACCTCCCGCAGCGCATCGGCCTTCTTGAAGGTGACGATCCCGGACAGGGAGATGTGCAGGCCCAGGCGGACTCCGGCGTCCGCCAGCGCCTGAGTGCCGCTGAAGCAGTGCAGGATGCCGGTCAGCGGGTATGCCGCCGTCTGCGCCGCCTCCTCCTCCAGGATCGCGACGGTGTCGTTCTCGGCATCCCGAGTGTGGATGATCACCGGCAATCCCAGCGCGCGCGCCGCGCGGATATGGGTCCGGAAGCAGGCCTGCTGGACCGGCCGCGGGCTGTGATCGTAGTAGTAGTCGAGCCCGGTCTCCCCGATCCCGACCAGCTTCGGCCGGTCTCCGAGATCGGTGACCGCATCGACCGTCAGCCCGTCGAAATCGCCGGCCTCGTGCGGGTGGACGCCCGCAGCCCAGTAGACGGACGGATAGGTCTCGGCGATCGCCTGGTTGGTGGCCAACCGGTCGGTTTCGAGCCGCGTGCAGATCGTCACCATCCGCACCACCCCGGTCCGGACGGCGCGGGCGACGATCTCGTCCCGCTCGCCCTCGAAGTCCCGGAAGTCGAGGTGGCAATGGGTGTCGATCAACGGATTGATCGGGGAGGCGATCATGCCGTCGACTCCTCCACCCAGCGGGGGAACACACCCTGGGGTGTCGGCAGGGGGGTGCCAGGGGCAAGTGCCGTCGCCGTCCCCAAGGCCTTGAAATCGCGGGCGTCAGCCGGCACCGCCAGTTGGTCCAGCAGAGCCGCCGAGCCGCGCGGCATGAAGGGTTGGGTCAGGATCGCCAGTTGGCGGATCGTCTCGGCCAGGACATACAGCACGGTCGCCATCCGTGCAGGCTCGGTCTTGCGCAACGCCCACGGCGCCTGTTCGTCGACATAGACATTGGCCGCGTGGATCACCGCCCAGATCAGGTCGAGCCCGCGGGAGAACCCCTGTTCCGCCACCGCGGCGCGGAGTTGCGGGAGCAGCATCTCGGCCTGGTCGAGCAATTGGCGATCCGCGGCGGTCCAAGCGCCCGGCTGCGGCACCTGCCGGGCGCAGTTCTTGTGGATCATGGACAGGACGCGCTGGGCGAGATTGCCATAGGCGTTGGCCAGATCCGCATTCATCCGGCTGATCATGGCCTGGTGGGAGAAATCGCCATCGCGACCGAACGGCACCTCGCGCATCAGGAAGTACCGAACCTGATCGAGCCCGTATGTATCGATCAGCGACACCGGATCGATCACATTGCCCAGGGACTTGGAGATCTTCTGGCCTTCGTTGGTCCACCAGCCATGGGCGAATACCCGCCGCGGCGGCGGCAGATCCGCGGCCATCAGAAAGGCCGGCCAGTAGACGGCATGGAACCGCAGAATGTCCTTGCCGACCATGTGCAGATCGGCCGGCCAATAGGCGGCGTACGGCCCCTGCTCATCCGGAAAGCCGAGTGCGCTGATGTAATTGGTCAGCGCGTCGAGCCAGACATACATCACATGGTCGGGGTCACCCGGAACGGGAACACCCCAGTCAAACGTGGTACGGCTGACGGACAGGTCGCGCAGCCCGGACTGCACGAAGCTGATCACCTCGTTGCGGCGCGACTCCGGCGCGATGAAGTCCGGGTTGGCGGCGTAGAAATCCAGCAGCGGCTGCTGCCAATGCGACAGATCGAAGAAGTAGCTCGGCTCTTCGACCCATTCGCATTCCGCTCCGCTGGGCGCGATCCTCTTGCCGCCGACGACGGTCAGCTCATCTTCGCCGTAGAACGCCTCGTCGCGTACCGAATACCAGCCGGAATAGCTGCCGAGATAGATGTGGCCGTTGTCGGCGATCCGGCGCCACAGCGCCGCGCACGCCCGCTTGTGACGCTCCTCGGTGGTTCGGATGAACCCATCGTTGGAGAAGTCCATCGACGCGGCCAGCTCGCGGAAGTTCCGGCTGACCGTATCGGTGAACGCTTGAGGCGCCATGCCGGCGGCCTGGGCCGATTTCTGCACCTTCTGACCATGCTCGTCGGTCCCGGTCAGAAAGTACACCTCCGCGCCGTCAAGCCGCATGAACCGGGCCAGGACGTCACAGGCCAGCGTCGTGTACGCGTGACCGATATGGGGCTTGTCGTTGACGTAGTAGATCGGCGTGGTGACGTAGTACCGCTTCGGGGCGGTCATCGTGAACGTTCCTTGGGGTCGGTAGGGCGGCGGAGGCGCCCTGCCCCGCCCGCGCAGGCTAGATCAACCTGCGTTCAGATGGACTCATCTGAACGCAGGTTGATCTATTTCAAAGATCTAGAGCATCCTGCGTCCGTTCGGACGCAGGATGCTCTAGATCATCTTTCCGTGTTTCGAGCGAGTCACTCGAAACACGGAAAGATGATCCATTCTAAGACGCTAGAGCGTTTTCAGGGAATATCGGGTCGATCTGTTGGCGTGTGCCGGATCGATCCGTGGAGGCGCGTAGCACGGCGCGATGCGGTGCCATCGGGCCAGCGGCGCAACGCAGCGGGCGGCCGGCACACGCCAACCCGAAGGGCCGGGTGGATGGGCCCTGCTGCGGCGTCGCTCGTCGTCGAATATGCCCCGGCATGTCCTTCCTCCTCGCTCCTGGCATCAGGGCCCATCC
>JANQKE010000115.1 GCA_028281265.1 Alphaproteobacteria bacterium
GCCATCGGGCCAGCGGCGCAACGCAGCGGGCGGCCGGCACACGCCAACCCGAAGGGCCGGGCGGATGGGCCCCGCTGCGGCGGCGCTGGCCCGATGGCACCACATCGCGCGGCGCGACGCGCCTTGCGGATCGATCCGGCACACGCCAACAGATCGGCCCGGTATTCCCTGAAAACGCTCTAACCCCTCTCCTCCCCCCCCACAAAGGTCACGCGCCATGTGCGGCATCATCGGTATTCTCGGCCGGCGTCCCGTCGCCCCGCTGCTGCTCGACGGGCTCAAGCGGCTGGAGTATCGCGGCTACGACAGCGCGGGGGTCGCCACCCTGGTCAACGGCCATATCCAGCGTCGCCGCGCCGAGGGCAAGCTCCACAACCTCGCCGAGCGGGTGGACCGGGAACCGCTGGCCGGCACGATCGGGATCGGCCATACCCGCTGGGCGACCCATGGCCGCCCGTCCGAGACCAACGCCCATCCGCATGCCACCGATCGGGTCGCGCTGGTCCACAACGGCATCATCGAGAACTTCTCTGACCTGCGGGCGGAGCTGGAGGGCCTGGGCTCCGCCTTCGAGACCGATACCGATACGGAAGTCGTCGCCCAGTTGCTGACCCGTCATCTCGATGGCCAGCTCGGCCCGCTCGAGGCCATGGCCAAGACGCTCGATCGGCTCGAAGGGGCGTTCTCCGTCGCCGTGATCTTCGCCGGCCGGCACGATCTGATGATCGGCGCTCGCCGCGGTGCCCCGCTGGCGGTCGGCTACGGCGACGGGGAGATGTATCTCGGCTCCGACGCGCTGGCGCTCGCCCCCCTGAGCGACCGGATCTGCTACCTCGAAGACGGCGACTGGGTCGTCGTGCAGGAGGACGGGGCCACCGTCCACGATGCCGGCCATCGGCCGGTCGATCGCCCCATCAAGCGGACCAGCGTCTCCGGCGACATGATCGGCAAGGGCCCGCACCGGCATTTCATGCTCAAGGAGATCTTCGAGCAGCCGGCGGTGATCGGCGATACCTTGCGCGCCCATCTCAACCCGCAGAGCCGGACGGTGGAACTGCCCGATCTCTCGGTCGATCTTGCCGACGTGTCACGGATCACCGCGGTCGCCTGCGGGACCGCCTTCTACGCCTGCATGGTCGCCAAATACTGGTTCGAGACGATCGCCCGGCTGCCCGTCGACATCGATATCGGCTCGGAGTTCCGCTATCGCGAAGCGCCGTTGCCGCCCGGCGGGATCGGGCTGTTCGTTTCCCAGTCCGGGGAGACGGCGGACACCCTGGCCGCCCTGCGCTACGCCCGATCCTGCGGCCAGCATATCCTGTCCGTCGTCAACGTGCCCGAAAGCGCGATCGCGCGGGAAAGCGACGCGGTCCTGCCCACCTTGGCGGGTCCCGAGATCGGCGTGGCCAGCACCAAGGCGTTCACCACTCAACTGACCGTGCTCGCCTGTCTCGCCGTCGCGGTCGCCCGCCGGCGCGGGGCGATCGACGCGGCCCGGCAGGCCGACCTCGTCGCCGCGTTGACCGAAGTCCCGGCCCGGGCGGCCGAGATCCTGAACCACGATGCCGCGATCCGCGCGCTCGCCCACCGGGTGGCGGACGCCCGGGACGTGCTCTATCTCGGCCGCGGTGCGGCCTACCCGCTGGCCCTCGAAGGGGCGCTGAAGCTCAAGGAAATCAGCTACATCCACGCCGAAGGCTATGCCGCCGGGGAGATGAAGCACGGCCCGATCGCGTTGATCGACGAGGCGGTGCCGGTGATCGTCCTGGCCCCCCGGGACCATCTGTTCGACAAGACCGTCAGCAGCATCCAGCAGGTGATGGCGCGCGGCGGCCGGGTCATCGTACTATCCGACAAGGAAGGCATCGAGCGGATCGGCCCGGGCGTCGAAGCGTCCATTCCCCTGCCCATCGTCGACCCGATCGTCGCCCCGATCCTGTACGCGATCCCGATCCAGCTTCTCGCCTATCACACGGCCGTCACCAAGGGCACGGATGTCGACCAGCCGCGCAACCTGGCCAAATCGGTGACGGTGGAGTAGTTCGGGAGGCCTGACCCGGCCGTCAGGGCGGGGTGGACTTCTTGATCCTGTCGATCTGCTGTTGCAGCAGGTCGAGCTGCGCCTGCATCCGGTCGAGATTGGCCTGGGCGGCGGCGGCCGTCTCGGGCGACAGTTCTTCCTCGTCGGTGTCGGACCGGACCGGACCGTTCGGCTCAGCGTCGTCGGCGAACGGCGACCACAGGCGCATCGCCCGCTCCAGCATCGCCATGTTCTGCTTGCCGGCCTCCCCGATCGCCGGGTTGAACGGGAACATGCCCCCCATCGCTTCGCTGAAGTAGGACCGCATACGGTCCTGATTGGCGACGAAGGCCTGCATGCTGTGTTCCAGGTAGCGCGGCACCATCCACTGCATGTTGTCGCCGTAGAGCGCGATCAACTGGCGCAGGAAACTGATCGGCAGCATGTTCTGGCCCTTGCTCTCCTCCTCGACGATGATCTGGGTGAGCACCGACCGGGTGATGTCCTCGCCCGACTTGGCGTCGTAGACCACGAAATCCGCGCCGTCCTTCACCATCTGCGCGAGGTGATCAAGGGTCACGTAGCTGCTGGTCGCGGTATTGTAGAGCCGCCGGTTGGCGTACTTCTTGATGGTGATCGGGGCGTCCTGTTCGGCCTTGTCGGCAGCGGCCCTGGTGGTCATGACGTGGCGTTCCTCATCGATCTTCGCGGCGCCGGTCCCGGTGTCGGCATGATCGCCGGCTGGCGTGGCGGATCCGGTTCCGCGGCGGCGATATCCCGGGCCGTTGTGATCGGCCGTCTTGGCGCTTCCCTACCATTGCACCGCATCTTGGCCGGGTTGCGCCGCAATGAAAAGCCGGCTTCGCCAAGCGGTCTTTCGCGGTCCCGGACGGGATGGCCCGCAGCCGGCCGGCCGGGGCATGCCGGGAGCGACCCATGCAGATCGGCTCGCCGCGCTGGAGCATCCTGGGTCCGAACGGACCCAGGATGCTCCAAGTCTTTAAAGTAGATCAACTTGTCGGCGTTCCGATGATTCCATCGGAACGCAGGCTGATCTAGAGTTGGGGCCATGAGCGCCGATCCAGCCGATGCCGCCCCTGCCGATCCCGAACCACTCGCCGCCGACGCGCTGATGCGCCGGCTGTTCGACCTGTGGCAGGAGCAATGGGCCGCCGTGGCGGCCGACCCGACGATGGCCGAAGAGTGGGCGCGGGCGATGGCGACCCTGTCCTGGGGTGGCGGGCCCGTCCCACCGGCCTCGCTCTCGTCCGGGTTTCGGAACACGCCGTTAGAGGCCATGATGGCGGCATCGAGCGCCTTTGCCCCGACCCCGAACGCCTATGGCTTCCCCGCTGCCCCGCCAGGGCCCCCGACCGCTGCCCCTGCATCTGACGATCGCGCAGACCGTCTGGACGAGTTGCTGGCTCGCGTCGGCGAGTTGGAACGGCGCGTCGACGCCCTGGTCCGATCCGACCGGGGCGGAACCCCTTCCGACCCTGACGCCGGCGCTGGCGGCGGCCCTGACCGAGGCGAGCCGCCTGCCGCCAAGCGCCCGCGCCCGCGCCGCCGATCGTGAACTGCGGCGCCGGTGGACGCTGTTCCTGACCGGCATCGACCGGTACCGCCACCACCCCTATCGGCGAACCCTGCCGGACCCGCCGGTGCTCTGGCGGGAAGGGAGCGCCCGGCTGCTGGACTATGGCCCGGCCAGCGGACGGCCCGTCCTGTTCGTGCCGTCCCTGGTCAACCGCTCCTACGTCCTGGACCTCTCGGCCCGGCGCAGCCTGATGCGCTGGCTGAGCGGCCAGGGCGTCCGGCCGTTGTTGCTCGACTGGGGCACGCCGGGTGCGCTCGAACGCTCGCTGACCCTGACCGACGTGATCGCCGGAAGGCTCGCCCGAGCCGCCCAGGCGCTCGCCGCCCGGACGGGCACGCCGGCGCCGGTGGCGGGCTACTGCATGGGCGGCCTGTTGGTCGCCGGCCTGGCCGCTATCCGGCCGGATCTCGTGCCGAAGGCGCTGTTTCTCGCCACCCCATGGGATTTCCATCGGGGCGACCCGACCAACGGTTTGCGGGTCACCGCCCTGGGCCGGGCCTTCGCCCCGGCGATCGCGCTGACCGGCGGGCTGCCGGTGGATGCGCTGCAAACCCTGTTCGCGACCCTCGATCCGCTGACCGCGATCCGCAAGTTCACCGCGCTGGCGCGGTGGGAGGCGACGAGCGACAAGGCGGAAGCCTTCGTCGCCCTGGAGGACTGGCTGAACGACGGCGTCGCTCTCCCGGAGGCGATCGCGCGAGAGTGCCTGGAGAGCTGGTACGGCCGGAACCTGACCGCCCGCGGCGCCTGGCGGGTCAGCGGATTGTCCGTCGAGCCGCCGCACCTGGCCGGCCCCAGCCTGCATATCATCCCGGCCAACGACCGGATCGTCCCGCCCGGCAGCGCCCGGGCCCTGGCCGATGCGATGCCGGGAGCCGAGGTCCTGGAGCCGACGCTGGGCCATATCGGCATGGTGGTCGGCGGCGCAGCACGGCCGATGGTATGGGAGCCGCTGAAGAACTGGCTGTTGCGCGATTGACAGGGACGTGGACCGGCCCTGACGGGCCGTCCCACGCTCGAACGCCGCGCCAGGCTATCCTCGCTTCGCTGCGGGCGCACCCTTGCGCTTGCCGCCCGCTACGCGTGGCGGGGCCATGAGACGAAAAGGCGTACCGCCGACGATCTCCACCCAGTTCGTACCGGCCCTGACGGGCCGTATCGCGTTCAAGCGCAGCGCGAGGCTGTCCTCGCTTCGCTGCGGGCGCGCCCTTGCGCTTGCCGCCCGCCACGCGTGGCGGGCGGAAGACCGCAGCTCCCGGTTCCTGGTTCCTGGTTCCTGGTTCCTGGTTCCCGGCTCCTGGCTCCCGACACCCGGTACGACCAAAGCGCGAGCGGTGCTGCGCTTGCGAACACCGGTCTGGCTCCGTAAGGTCGCCGTCGAAGGATCGCCCGCCGTTGCGTGCGCAAGGCCGTCGCTCGGGCGGCGATCGCTCCTGGACCCCGCTAGAGCATCCTGCGTCCTAACGGACGCAGATAAGATGCTCTAAATCTTTGAAATAGATCAACCTGCGTTCAGATGAGTTCATCTGAACGCAGGTTGATCTAGTGACGGAGCCTGCACCCCCATGACCGATGTCGTCATCGCCAGCGCGGCGCGGACACCGATTGGCACCTTCAGCGGTGCCTTTGCCGCGACCCCGGCCCATGAGTTGGGCCGTGTCGCCATCCTCGCCGCGCTGGAGCGGGCGGGCGTCGACGCAGCCGAAATCGACGAGGTCGTGCTCGGCCAGGTGCTGACCGCGGCCCAGGGTCAGAACCCGGCCCGCCAGGCAGCCGTCAATGCCGGCATCCCGGTCGGCGCCACCGCTTACGGCATCAACCAGGTGTGCGGCTCGGGTCTGCGCACGGTGGCGCTGGCAAGCCAGGCAGTGCAGCTCGGCGACGCGGGCATCGTCGTCGCCGGCGGGCAGGAGAACATGACCCTGAGCCCGCACACCGCCCATCTGCGGGCGCCCACCAAGATGGGCGACTATTCCATGGTCGACACCATGATCCGGGACGGGTTGTGGGACGCGTTCCACGGCTACCATATGGGGACGACGGCCGAGAACGTGGCCGAGCGCTGGCAGATCACCCGGGAACAGCAGGACAGCTTCGCCGTCGCCTCCCAGAACAAGGCCGAAGCCGCTCAGAAGGCCGGCCGGTTCGCCGACGAGATCGCGCCGGTCACGCTGAAGACCCGCAAAGGGGAGATCGTGGTCGACACCGACGAACATCCCCGACATGGCGCGACCCTGGAATCGGTCGGCAAGCTGCGCCCGGCCTTCGCCAGGGACGGTACGGTGACCGCCGGCAACGCCTCGGGCATCAACGACGGTGCGGCGGCCCTGGTCGTCATGTCCGCCGATGAAGCCGCCAGGCGCGGCATCACCCCGCTGGCCCGCATCGCCTCCTGGGCGACCGCCGGGGTGGACCCGGCGGTGATGGGCTCCGGCCCGATCCCGGCCTCCCGCAAGGCGCTGGAAAAGGCGGGCTGGAAGATCGACGACCTCGACCTGGTCGAAGCCAACGAGGCCTTTGCCGCGCAGGCCTGCGCCGTTAACAAGGACATGGGCTGGGACCCGGACAAGGTGAACGTCAATGGCGGGGCGATCGCGCTGGGCCACCCGATCGGCGCCTCCGGCGCCCGGGTGCTGGTGACCCTCCTGCACGAGATGCACAAGCGCGACGCCAACAAGGGCCTGGCCACCCTGTGCATCGGCGGCGGCATGGGCATCGCCCTGTGCGTGGAGCGTTGATCGTCGCCGAGTGCAGCAGCGGCCCCGGGTAGCCCCGATGCCGCCAGGACTTTGCTCGGGCCGGCCGACGGGGTAACCCCGTCGGCCGGTGCTTCGTCGGATTGAACGATCGAACCCGACCAAGGCAGAGGAGACCGGTCATGCGGCGGGTGAGCAAAGCGGTGGTCCTGTGTCTTTCGGTCCTGGCCCTGGCCGGCTGCGGCACCTTGGGACCCGGCTATATCGAGGCCAGCCGAACCCCCTTCATCGAGGTCCTGGCGCGGACCGATGAGCAGGAACTCCTGCTGAACATCGTCCGGCTGCGTCATGCCGAGGCCCCGGTGTTCGTGCAGGTGGAAGGCATCACGGTCGCCCCCAGCGCCCAGGTGAGCGTCACGAGCGCCGTGCCCTTCATCGACATCGAGGACGCCACGGTCACCAACGCGTTCACCCCGACGCTGACGATCGCCGACAACCCCACCATCGTCTACAATCCGTTGCTCGGCACCGAGTTCGCCCGGAAGCTGTTGGTGCCGCTGCAGCCGACGGTCATCCTGCTGCTCAGCCAGAACGGCTGGGGCCTCGACCAGCTCTTCCCGCTGATGGTCCGGTCGATCGAGGGCATTCGCGACGTTGCGGGGGATGCCGATCGCTACGACGCCGTGGTCGCCGCCATTGGGCGGCTGGAACGCAGCGGCGCCCTGGTTCTGGGGACGAGTGAACCGGACGCGGACGGTTCGACGACGCTGCTGATGCGGATCAGCCCGGACGGTCATCGATCCGCCGATGGCCGGCTCCTGGCCGAGGCGTTGAGCATCGACCCCGACCGGGCGACGTATCGGCTCGAATCCGGCTTCGCGGCGGCCCCCGATACCATCGCGATCGAGATGCGGCCGCTGCTGTCGGTGCTCCACCATGTCGGCGCGGGCGTGGAGACGGCCGATCGCAGCCCGGCGACGCCGGGCCTGGCGGCCGCGGATGTGGGGCTTCACATCCGCTCGGGCTCGACCGCTCCGCTCGACGCGTTCGCCGCCGTCCCGGCCCGGGGGCGCTGGTTCTGGATCGACGGCGGGGACGGAGATTCCAAGGCCACGCTGCTGCTCATCCGCCTGCTGTTCAACCTGCAGGCTCAGGGCGACGGTGACAGCGATACGTTCCAGCTTACCCTGCCGGTGCGCTGACCCGCGGGGGTACGGGTCCGGTTCAGCGGTTCTCGGCGAGACCCTGCCGGGCCAGTTCGTCCGCCCGTTCGTTCTCCGGATGGCCGGCATGGCCCTTGACCCACTGCCAGCGGACATCGTGGGGGGCGAGGGCCGCCTCCAGCCGCTGCCACAGATCGACGTTCTTGACCGGCTTCTTGTCGGCCGTCTTCCAGCCGCGCGCCTTCCACCCGGCCAGCCACTGGGTCATGCCGTTCTTGACGTATTGGCTGTCGGTGGTGAGCGTGACCGGCATGGGCCGCTTGAGCGCCTCCAGCGCCCGGATCGCGGCCATCAGCTCCATCCGATTGTTGGTGGTCGCCGGCTCCCCGCCGCGCAGTTCCTTGTCGGTGCCGTTGTAGCGCAGCACGGCGCCCCAGCCGCCCGGGCCGGGATTGCCGCTGCAGGCGCCGTCGGTGAAGATCTCTACACGGCCATCGGTCATCGGTCGGTCGATCGGTGAAGGTCTGGAACGGGGTGCCGGCGGATCAGCCGCCCGCCTTCTCCCCGGCGGAATGCTCTTGCGTGTCGAGCGCGTCGGCCAGCCGTGCGGCGGCGGAGCCCGGCCGCAACGGCCGCTGCTGACCGGCTGCCGGCGCCCAGCCGCTGAGGGTGATGATCTGGAAGGTCGCAGGGATGCGCCCGTCGGCTTCGGCGAACAACGCCTGGTAGCGCGCCGCCACCGCCGGCCAGAAGGCGCGCGGCGGGGTCGCCTTGTACCGGGTCAGGCCCGCATGCGTCTCCCCCATCCCGCGCAGGTCGGCCAGCAGCTTGAACGGGTTGTCGTAAGTCACCGTGACGGTGTCGCTGTCGACCACCGGCAGTGCTAAGCCGGCGCGCTGGAGCAGGCCGCCGGCATCCCGTACCTCGGTGAACGGGCTGATCCGGGGGCTGGCCCCGCCGGTCATCTCCGCTTCGACCTCCAGGATCGACCGGCGCAGCTCGAACAGCGTGTCGCCGCCCAGCATCGAGCCGAGAAACAACCCGTCGGGCACCAGCGTCCGGTTGATCTGCACCAACGCCCCCGGCAGGTCGTTGACCCAGTGCAGCGACAACGGGCTGATCACCAGGTCCGCCACGGCTTCGGCGAACGGCAGCAGCTCCTCGTCACCGGCCAGCGCCGGCCGATCGTGCCGCCAGGCACGGCCCGCGAATTCGGCGGAGAGATCGGCCTGGACCAACCAGTCGCCCCCGGTGTCGCCGGGCAGATGATCGAGGATCTCCCCGCCCTGACAGCCCAGCACGATCACGCGGCCGAACCGCCGGGTCACGTCACACAGGCGATCCGCCAGCGCGGCGGCGGCGTGGTCGGACAGGAATGCATGACCCGCCCAATCCCCGGCGGCGGCCCGGTCGCGGTGCCGGCGGACGACCGACCGGTCGAACACCGTCATCGCATCGGCACTGCGGGGCGGGGATTTCGGCGTGGCTGACGGCATGGCCGCTCACTTAAGCGCCCGGGATCGGGCCCGCAATCGGCACCCGGTTCGATTCTGCCGTTCCGCATGCTATCGTAGGCGGCATGGACGAGCCCCTCCCACTCTCCGGTCTTGCGGCTCAACTCTGCCGCCACGCGCTCGATCTGGCGCTGCCGCCGCGCTGCCTGGCATGCGGGGCGACGGTGGATGCACAAGGCACCCTGTGCGCCCGGTGCTGGCGCGGGCTGTCGTTCCTCGGTCCCCCGTGGTGCCGGTGCTGCGGGCTGCCGTTCGAGCTGGAATACGAGGATGGCGGCTTGTGCGGGGCATGCCTGGCGCGCAAGCCGGCCTTCGACCAGGCCCGTGCGGCGCTCGCCTATGACGATGTCTCCAAGCGGTTGATCCTGGGGTTCAAGCACGGCGACCGGCTGCACGGCGCGCGGCCGTTTGCGACCTGGATGCTCCGCGCCGCCGGGGCCGGGACGGACGGGGCGGACCTGATCGCGCCGGTGCCGCTGCACCGCCTACGGCTGTGGCGCCGGCGCTACAACCAGTCGGCCTTGCTGGCGCGTTGGATCGGCTGTCTTGCCGGGGTCCCGGTGGTCAACGACCTCATGGTCCGGACGCGGCCGACGCGCAGCCAGGGCGGGCTGACCCGGGCCGGCCGCCGGCGCAATGTCCGCGGCGCCCTGGCGGTGCGCCCGAGCCGTGCCGCGCAGGTGGAGGGGGCGCATGTGGTCCTGGTGGACGATGTCCTGACCACCGGGGCGACGGTGGGCGAAGCGGCCCGGATGCTGCGACGGGCCGGTGCGGTCCGGGTCGACGTGCTGACGCTCGCCCGGGTGCTGTGACGCGGTCGCCGGCTTGCCGCGGCCGCATGCCACCGTTGCGACCGGCTGTCATTGTGAAGGATTTGACACTATAACGGGCGTCTGATCCCTATGTTCAGTCTGATCGGCGGGCAAACGCTGCCGTTTGTCCGCCTCCACCATCGCAAAGGTCCCGCGATGCCCCAAGTCACCGTCTATTCGAGCCCGTTCTGCCCCTACTGCCACAGGGCCAAGGCGCTTCTGAAGAAGAAGGGTGCCTCGTTCGAAGAGATCGACGTCTTCATGCAGCCCCGGCGCAAGAAGGAGATGATCGAGCGGGCCGGGGGCGTCCGCACCGTGCCGCAGATCTTCATCGGCGACACCCATGTGGGGGGCTGTGACGACCTCTATGCGCTCGACCGCAAGGGCGGGCTCGATCCGCTGCTCACCGCCGCGGCCTGACCGGCCATGGCCTCGCCTCGGATCGCGGCGTGCGTCCAGGTCAACGCCGGCACGGAGTTGGAGCCCCATCTGGCAGCGACCACGGACGGTGTTCGCCACGCCGCCGGGCGGGAGGCCATCCCGCCGTCCCTGTCGCATGATCGGCCCGTTGCCCCACCGACATCGCTGACCGATCTGCGCCAAGCCGGTGGGTGAGCGCGGGACGGCGAGCGCGCCGGTCACCGAAGCCGCGCCGGCCAAGATCAACCTGACCTTGCGGGTGACCGGTCGACGGGCCGACGGGTATCATCGGCTCGACAGCCTCGTCGCCTTCACCGATATCGGCGACACCGTCACGCTTACCCGGACCGATCGTCCGGGAGTGCGCCTGGCGGTCGACGGGCCCTTGGCCCGCGGCATTCCGACCGGCCCCGACAACCTGGTGGTCCAGGCGGCGGAGGCTTTCCGGGCGGCGACACGGCAGCCGCTCGGCGTCGACCTCGCCCTGATCAAGCGGCTGCCGGCGGCAGCCGGGATCGGCGGCGGCTCCTCCGACGCCGCCGCCACCTTGCGCGGCATGCAGCGGTTGTTCGGCGATGGCCGGCCGGACCCCGGCGCCCTCACCACCCTGGCGGCCGGGCTGGGCGCCGACGTCCCGGTCTGCCTGAGCCCACGAACCTGGTGCATGCGGGGCATCGGCGAGGTGCTGGTGCCGGGTCCGATCCTGACCGGCACGGCCGTCGTGCTGGTGAACCCACGGATACCGGTGGCGACACCTGCCGTGTTCAAGGCCCGGTCCGCGCCTTTCTCACAGGCGTTCGACCTGCCGGCCGGCCCGCTCCCGCCTCACGCCTTGGCCGATCTGATCCGCAAGGGCGGCAACGATCTGCAGACGCCGGCCGTCGCGGTCGCCCCCGTCGTCGCGGAGGTGCTCGCCATCCTCAGCGGCGTGCCGGAGGCCCTCGTCGCCACCATGTCCGGCAGCGGGGCTACTTGCGTCGCCGTCTGCCCGACGGCCGCGGAGGCCGGCCGGCTCGCCCGACGCCTGCACACAGAAAGGCCGGGCTGGTGGACCAGCCCGGCCACGCTGCTCTGACGCAGCGTCAGTTCGAGACAGGGAGGAACGGGCCCGCCGCCGCATCCGAAAGACGGCGGGCGGAGCTCCCCGACGCGCCTACTTACCGGTGCGGGCGCGGGGGATCATGTCGGCGACGCTGTCGCGCCGTCCGGTGTTGGGTTTCTGATAGGCGACCGCAGCGTGCTTGGAGCAATAGGTTTCGCCCGGCGCCACCGCACAGCCGCAGAAGCGGAACTGGGGGGTGCGCGGATCGCCGATCGGCCAGCGGCACATCCGTTCGGTCAGGCTCAGGATCGTGGCACCGCCGGCCGGTGCTGCGGTTTCCGGCTCGGGTGCGACGACCTTCGGCTTGGGCGCCATCACGGGCGCGGGCCGCGGTCGCTCGGCAACGCTGGTCGGCTTGCGTTTGATCGGCGAGGGCCGGCCCGACAGGTTCAGGCGATGCGCCTTGCCGATCACCGCGTTGCGGCTGATGCCGCCACCCAGGATCTTGGCGATCTCGCTGGCGGATTTTCCGTTCCCCCAGAGTTCGCGCAGCGTGTTCACGCGCTCGTCAGTCCAGGTCATAGAGCAGGCCCCCCGGGCAGTCGCTTGTCACCAAATCAGGCGCAGTCAACAAAATCTAGTGGCGTCAAGTACTGACGATACAAGTGAAGCCCCGCGATCTGCAAGGCTGAAACCATCTCGGGTACGGGGAATCCTGTGGATAAGCGTCGATATATGGGGCGTGCCGTCAAATCACTAACAAGATTTAGTCAACCAAACCGGAGCCGGAACGAACTGCACGCATCCGGTGCCGGTTGAGATGACATTACATCCTTGGTAAAACACATAAATCAAACGTATAACAGGTGTCGATCCCCATGCCGGCGACCCCGGCCGCCATCGCCGCCATCAGGGTGAGATACTCGGCCGAGAAGACCGGCACCCCCGGCTTCCCGGAGGGTGAAGAGGAACCGGGGTCTCCTGCTCGCCATCGCCGCGGATCGGGGAGCGGGTCGCCCATGGGCATGGGCCGGCTCCGTCGAACGCCGTTGTCCCCGGTGGCCCTCGGCCGAAAAGGGTCGGCAAATCCCCATCCGGAGATGGGGTTGATGTGCATCAATGTCCTAGCAGGGGCTCAAGCGGACGCTTGATCCTGCGCGGCCACACACGGTCGTGCCCGGTTCCCCCACCACCGCCGGCGGTTGCTTCCCCCAATGTGCATCGCATTCCCATGACCCTTGTGGAGGCGGGCGAGATCGACGCCACGGCCGACGCCGCGCCGGCCGCCCCGTTCACGGCCCCCGAGCCCGCGGCGCCCAAATCCCGCAGCCGCCCCGCCTTTGCGGGAGGAGCGATCGCATGATCGACCCCGCAGGCGCCTTCGTCATCGGCCGGGAGGGCGGTCGGCTCGTGCTCGCCGACCGGCGCCCCGCCACACCGTTGCAGATCATCCGAAGCCGGACGGTCGTCCAGGCGCGGGCGATCGTTCCACGGCTGTTCAGCCTCTGCGGCGGTGCCCATCGGATCGCCTTCGATCGGGCGGTCACCGCGGCGCGGGGAACCCCCGAGCCGGTCGCGGACGACCGGACCCTGGAAGACCATGCGGTCTTGTTCGGACACGCCTGGCGGTTCGCCGTCACCTGGCCGATCGCGTTGGGCCTCCCGCCACGGACGGAATGCCTGCGCCGGGTGCGTGCCGCCTTGGCCGAGCGCCAGCGGACCGTCGCCACCGCCGGCATCCTCGCCCTGATCGATGCGCCGACCGGCCCGGTCGCGGTGATGGAGGGCCGGACGCTGGACTGGGACCTGCCCCTGCCGGCGGCCCCCGACCACGGCAGCCGGAACGCTGCGGACTGGTCGGACCTGTTCGCGACCGACCGCAGGGCCGGCCAGGTCAGGGGCCACGGTACCGGATCGATCCCCTTGCGCCGGCCGCTCGATCTGACGATGGCGGCGATCCGGTCGGCCCTCGTCGCGGTGGAGGACGGATTGCCGCAAGCCGGCGTCCTTCAGGGAAGCGACGGTGCGGGCGCCGGCATCGGGCTGGCGGAGACCGCCCGCGGCCCGCTCGCCTATCGCGTGGTGCTGGACGGCGATCGGGTCGTCGAGGCCGAGGCCATCAGTCCGACCGATTGGCTGGCGCGGCCGGACGGCGTCCTCGCCGCAGCACTGGCCGCCCTCCCGTCCGATGCCGGCGCGATCGAAGCGATCCGGGTGCTGACCGCGCTGTACGACCCGGGCGTCGCGCTGCACATCGATCTCCGAGAACCGGCCCATGCATGAGATGGCGCTGTCCCGGGAACTCGCCGCTCTGATCGAGGCGGAAGCGGCCAAGCATCGCGCCGCCCGCGTGACCCGCGTGGTGCTGGAGATCGGCGTCCTGTCGCATGTCGACGGCGGCGCGATGGCGTTCTGCTTTGACGCCTGCACCCGCGACACGGTGGCCGAGGGGGCCGCGCTGACGATCGAACAGCCGCCCGGCCAGGCCTGGTGTCTCGATTGCGGGGATACGGTGGCGATCGGCAAGCGCGGCGACTCCTGCCCGTGCTGCCACGGCCATCGGCTGATGGTCACCGGCGGGGAAGACCTCCGCCTCAAGGAAATGGAGCTTGTATGATGTGCTCGGTATGCGGCTGCGGTGACGGCGAAACCCGGGTCGACGGGGCCGAGGTGCGGAAGGAAGCGCCCGGCCGCGACCACGGGCAGGGGCACGGACAGGCCCATGGCGGCCATCAGCCTCACCCTCATCACCATGGCCGTGCGCACGATCATGCCCACGGCCATGATCATGTGCACATGCCCGACGGCACGGTGATCCACTACGGCCAAGGCCCGGCCGGGGTGTCGGTCGCCGGTCTGGACCAGCCGACGCTGGTCAGGGTCGAACGGGACATCCTGGGCAAGAACGACGCCATCGCCGCCCGCAATCGGGCGCACTTCGCCCGGCATGGCTGGCTGGTGCTGAACCTGCTGTCGAGCCCCGGCTCGGGCAAGACGACGCTTCTGGTCAAGACGCTGGAAGCGCTCGGCGCTTCGGTCCCTACCGCGGTGATCGAAGGCGACCAGGAGACCACGGCCGACGCCGACCGCATTCGCGCAACCGGCGTGCCGGCGCTGCAGATCAACACCGGCAAGGGCTGTCACCTCGACGCCGGCATGGTGGCCGACGCCACGGCCACGCTGCACCCGCCGCACGGCGCTACGGTGTTCATCGAGAATGTCGGCAATCTGGTCTGTCCGGCCGGCTTCGATCTCGGCGAGGCGTTGCGCGTGGTCGTCGCCAGCGTGACAGAGGGCGAGGACAAGCCGCTCAAATACCCGCAGATATTCGCCAAGGCCGATCTGGTCCTGGTCAACAAGGTCGATCTGCTGCCGCATCTCGACGTCGACGTCGAGGCGCTTGTCGACAATGCGCGCAAGGTCAATCCCGGCGTGGCGGTGATCCGCCTGTCCGCCCGGACCGGCGCCGGCATGGAGGCCTGGCTGCGCTGGATCGAGGCCGGCCGGATCCTGAAATGCGCCGCCGAGTAGCCCGATGCCCGACGCTCAAGCCTTTCCCCTCCATGACACCACCGACGCCACCGACCGGGCCCGCTTGCGGCTGCGGGTGAAGGGGCGGGTCCAGGGTGTCGGCTTCCGCCCCACGACCTGGCACCTGGCACGATCGCTAGGCCTGTCCGGCTTCGTCCTGAACGATTCCGAGGGCGTCTTGATCGAGGTGGAAGGGGCCCCCGACACCGTCGCCGCCTTCCCCGACCGGCTGCAGGCGACCTGCCCGCCGCTGGCCCGGATCGATCGGTTGGATGCGGTCCCGTGCCGGCCTCTGGGCCGGCCGGCCGCCTTCGAGATCCGGCACGGTGCGGCCGGGGAGGCCGTCACCGCCACGATCGGCCCGGATGGGGCGATCTGCGACGACTGCCTGGCCGAACTGCTCGACCCCACGGACCGCCGCTACCGCTACCCGTTTCTGAACTGCACCCAGTGCGGGCCCCGGTTCACCATCACGGCCCGGTTGCCCTATGACCGGGCGCAGACCTCGATGTCGGCGTTCCCGCTGTGCCGGACCTGCGCGGCGGAGTACACCGACCCCGCCGACCGCCGGTTTCACGCCCAGCCGACCGCCTGCCCCGACTGCGGCCCGCGGCTGAGCACCTCGGTGGAGGCGGGCGTTGCGGCGCTCCGCGCGGGGGAGATCGTGGCGCTGAAGGGGCTGGGCGGGTTCCATCTGGCCTGCGAGGCCCGCAACGCCGAGGCGCTGGCCCGCTTGCGCGCCCGCAAGCAGCGCGAGGGCAAACCCTTCGCGGTGATGGTGCCGAGCCTGGCCGCCGCCCGACGGCTGGCGGAGATCGGCCCGACGGAGGCGACCCTGCTGAGCGGCCGGGACCGGCCGATCGTGCTGTGCCGGCGGCGGGCCGACGCCGACCTGCCGGCCGACCTGACCGACGGGCTGCCGACCATCGGGCTGATGCTGCCCTACACACCGCTCCAGGTGCTGCTGTTCCACGAGGCGGCCGGCCGGCCGGCCGGCACCGCCTGGCTGGAGAATGCCCCGCCCGACTGGCCGCTGGTGATGACCAGCGCCAATCCCGGCGGCGACCCCCTGGTGATCGACGATGCCGAAGCGGAACGCCGGCTCGGCGGCATCGCCGACCGCATCATCGGCCATGACCGGGCCATCCTGCGACGGGCCGACGACAGCGTGGTCCGGGTGATCGACGGCAAGCCGGCTTGGCTGCGCCGGTCCCGCGGCCAGGTGCCGCTACCGATCCGGCTGCCCAGCACCGGCCCGTCGGTGCTGGCTCTCGGCGCGCATCTGTGCGCGGCCGCCTGTGCGACGCGCGGCGACGAAGCGGTGATGACGCCGCATATCGGTGACCTGGACACCCCAGCGACCATCGCCTTCCTGGCCGAAGCCGTCGAGCATCTGTGTCACCTGCTCGATGTGCGGCCGGTGGCGGTCGCCCATGACCGGCACCCC
The DNA here is from genome assembly GCA_028281265.1 of Alphaproteobacteria bacterium. Taxonomy (GTDB): domain Bacteria; phylum Pseudomonadota; class Alphaproteobacteria; order DSM-16000; family Inquilinaceae; genus JANQKE01. The sequence goes on from JANQKE010000115.1 coordinate 16,243, forward strand.
GATTTCGCCAGCACCCGACTGGCCGAGCAGCTCGGGCTGCCGGCGATTCCGGTCCAGCATCACCATGCCCATCTGGCCGCCGTCGCCGCCGAGCATCGGGTGACCGGACCGGCCTTGGGGCTGGCGCTCGACGGCTACGGGCTTGGTGACGGCGGGGCCGCCTGGGGCGGTGAGCTGATGCGGATCGACGGGCCGCGCTACAAGCGGATCGCCGGTCTCGCCCCGCTGCCACAGCCCGGTGGCGACAAGGCGGCGCGCCAGCCCTGGCGGATGGCGGCGGCCGTGTTGGCCGCCCTCGGCCGCGGCGACGAAATCGAGCACCGGTTCGCCGACCAGCCCGAGGCGGAAGCCGTGGCGACCTTGCTGGCGCGGGGGATCGCCTGCCCGCCCACGTCCTCCTGCGGGCGGATGTTCGATGCGGTGTGCGGGCTCGCCGGCCTGGTCCCGCGGGCGTCCTACGAGGCACAGGCACCGATGCATCTCGAAGCCCTGGTGCGAAAGCCCCGGGTGCTCGACGATCGGTGGAGCATGGACGACCGCGGCGATCTCGCCCTGCTGCCGCTGCTCGCCGCCCTGGCGGACGAGCCCGATCGGCAGAGGGCGGCGGAGCTGTTCCACGGGACCCTGGCGGCCTGGCTGGTCGGCTGGGTGGCCCATCATCATCCGGGCGGGGGCAGCCCGATCCTGCTTGCCGGGGGCTGCCTTGCCAACCGGGTGCTGGCCGAGGCTCTCATCGCCGGGCTCGGGGACCGGGGGCTGACCGCGCTCCTGCCGCGCGCGGTACCGGCCGGCGACGGCGGTCTCGCCCTCGGGCAGGCCTGGGTGGCCCGCCAGACGATCGACCAAGGGGATCTCCCATGTGCCTAGCCCTGCCGGCCAAGGTACTCGGCATCACCGGCGAGACCGGGACCGTCGAACTCGGCGGGGTGGAGATCGACATCTCCCTGGCCCTGCTCGATGACGTGCAGCCGGGCGACTATGTGGTCGTCCATGTCGGCTTCGCCCTGTCGAAGATCGACGAAGCCGAGGCCCGCGCCACACTGGCAGCCCTGCATGCGGCCCGCCAGGCCGCCGCCCCTCCGCCCCCCCAGCACCGGAACGGAGGTGAGGAGGCGGCCGGATGAAGCACGTCGACGCGTATCGCGACCCCGTGCTGGCCAAGACCCTCCGCGCCGCGATCGCCGAGGAGGCCACCGGCCGTCGATACGCTCTGATGGAGTTCTGCGGCGGGCATACCCATGCGATCTGCCGCTATGGGCTCGAAGACCTGCTGCCGCCGACCGTGACGATGATCCACGGGCCCGGCTGCCCCGTCTGCGTCCTGCCGATCGGCCGGCTCGACATGGCGATCGAGCTCGCCCTGCGGCCCGGCGTGATCCTGGCCACCTATGGCGACATGCTCCGGGTGCCGGGCTCCAACGGCAACAGCCTGCTCAAGGCCAAGGCGGCCGGCGCCGATATCCGCATGGTCTATTCGACCCAAGCCGCGCTGGACCTGACCGAGAAGCACCCCGACCGGCAGGTGGTCTTCTTCGCCATCGGCTTCGAGACCACCACGCCGCCGACCGCCGTCGCCCTGGCCCACGCCAAGGCCAAGGGCCTCAGGAACTTCACCGTATTCTGCAACCATGTGCTCACACCGCCGGCGATCGACGCCATCATGGCCACCGACGGCACCGACGGTGGGATACGGATCGACGGCGTCGTCGGCCCCGGCCATGTCAGCACCGTGATCGGCACCGGGGCGTATGAGGAAGCCGCGGACAAGCACCGGCGGCCGATCGTCATTTCCGGCTTCGAGCCGATCGACGTGCTCGAGTCGGTGCTGCGTCTGGTCCGGCAGATCAACCGGGGCGAGGCACGGGTCGAGAACGGCTTCTCCCGCGCCGTCCGCCGGGACGGCAACGCCAAGGCGCTGGCGCTGATCGACCAGGTGTTCGGCTTGCGCGACAGCTTCGAATGGCGCGGGCTGGGCGCGATCCCGCATTCGGCCCTTCAACTGACCGACGCTTACGCCGATTTCGACGCCGAGCGGCGCTTCGGCCTGGTTCACCGCACGGTACCCGACCATAAGGCCTGCGAATGCGGCGACATCCTGCGGGGGGTCAAGAGACCCAGCGACTGCAAGGTGTTCGGCAATGCCTGCACCCCGGACAATCCGCTGGGAAGCTGCATGGTCTCGCCGGAAGGGGCCTGCGCCGCCTTCTACCTCTACGGCCGGTTCCGCGACGTCGCGGCGACGGCGTGACGGGCGGCAGCCTCCCCACGGCGTCCGACACCGTTGCCGCTCCGCTCCGCCGCAGGCCCGCATGACCAGCCCGATTCGCCCCTTCCCCAGGAAGCTCGACCGCAAGGCGGGCGTGATCGACCTCGGCCACGGGGCCGGCGGCCGCGCGACCGCACAGTTGATCGACGGGATCATACGGCCGGCGTTCCGCAACCCGCTGCTGGACGCCGGCAACGATCAGGCGCTGTTCCCCGCCCCGTCGGGCCGTCTGGTGATGACCACGGATTCGTACGTGGTCTCGCCGCTGTTCTTTCCCGGCGGCTGCATCGGCGATCTGGCGGTCAACGGCACCGTCAACGACCTCGCCATGGGGGCGGCACGGCCGCTCTATCTGAGCTGCGGGCTGATCCTGGAGGAGGGCTTCCCGATCGCCGATCTGGTGCGGATCGTCGATGCCATGGCGGCGGCGGCCGACCGGGCGGGGGTGACCATCGTCACCGGCGACACCAAGGTCGTCGAACGCGGCAAGGGCGACGGCTGCTTCGTCAACACCACCGGCCTGGGCCAGGTGTTGGCGGCGGTGGATCTGCCCCCCTCGATCGACCGGGCCCGGCCGGGCGATGCGATCCTGGTGTCGGGGCCGATCGGCGATCACGGCGTGGCGATCCTGTCGCAGCGGGAAGGCCTGCCGCTCAAGACCCCGGTTCGGACCGACAGTGCCGCTCTGGCCGATCTGGTGGCGGCGATGGTGGCGGCGGTGCCGGATATCAAGGTCTTGCGCGACCCCACCCGCGGCGGGCTGGCGGCGGCGACGAACGAGCTCGCCTGGGGATCCGGTGTCGGGGTCGAACTGCAGGAAGCCGCGATCCCGGTCCGCCCGGCGGTGGACGCGGCGTGCGAGCTCCTCGGCCTCGACCCGCTCAACATCGCCAATGAGGGGCGGCTGGTGGCGGTCTGCGCACCCGACCATGCCGACCGGCTGCTGGCGGCCATGCGGGCGCATCCCGATGGGGTCGACGCCGCCGTGATCGGTCAGGTCGTCGAGGATGAGCGCCGGTTCGTGCGCATGGTCACCCCCTTGGGCGGCACCCGGATGGTCGACTGGCTCTCCGGCGAACAGCTTCCGCGGATCTGCTAGAGCATCCTGCGTCCGAACGGACGCAGGATGCTCTAAATCTTTGAAATAGATCAACTTATCTGCGTTCAGATGAATCCATCTGAACGCAGGTTGA
>JANQKE010000116.1 GCA_028281265.1 Alphaproteobacteria bacterium
GCCGATGATGACCGATGCCGACATGGCGATGAAGGTCGACCCGGTCTACAACGCGATCTGCCAGAAGTTCCGTGCCGATCCGGACTATTTCTCCGACACCTTCGCCCGGGCGTGGTTCAAGCTGACCCACCGCGACATGGGTCCGCGCGCCAACTATCTCGGCCCGGACGTCCCCGACGAGGACCTGATCTGGCAGGACCCCATCCCGGCCGGCCCGACCGGCTACGACGTTGCGGCTGTGAAAGCGAAGATCGCCGGCAGCGGCCTTTCGGCGGCCGAGATGATCGCCACCACCTGGGACAGCGCGCGGACCTTCCGCGGCTCGGACAAGCGCGGTGGTGCCAATGGCGCGCGCATCCGTCTCGCACCCCAGAAGGACTGGGCCGGCAACGAGCCCGAGCGTCTGGCCAAGGTATTGGGCATCCTGGAGCCTATCGCCGCTTCGGCCGGTGCCTCGGTCGCGGATGTCATCGTGCTGGCCGGCAATGTCGGCCTGGAAATGGCGATCGAGGCCGCCGGCCACGACGTCGAGGTGCCGTTCGCGCCGGGCCGGGGTGACGCCACGGACGTGATGACCGACGCCGACAGCTTCGGCGTGCTGGAGCCCTTCGCCGACGGGTTCCGTAACTGGCAGAAGGACGCCTATGCGGTTTCGGCCGAGGAGATGATGCTCGACCGCGCCCAGCTTCTGGGCCTGACCGTGCAGGAGATGACCGTGCTGCTGGGCGGGATGCGGGTTCTGGGCACCAATCACGGCGGCAGCGCCCATGGCGTCTTCACCGACCGTGTCGGCCTTCTGACCCCGGATTTCTTCGTCAATCTCACCGACATGGCCAATAGCTGGCACCCTGTCGAAGAGACCGGCACCTATGAAATCCGCGACCGCCAGTCCGGCACGGTCAAATGGACCGCGACGAGTGCGGACCTGGTCTTCGGGTCGAACTCGATCCTGCGGGCCTATGCCGAGGTCTACGCCCAGGACGACAATGCCGGGAAGTTCGTGCGTGATTTCGTTGCGGCCTGGACCAAGGTCATGAACGCCGACCGCTTCGACCTGGCGGCCTGAACCCGGACCGCTCCGCCCCGGCGCGGATCGGCCCTGCTGGAGCGGGATGGCGTCGGGTGCGATCGCTTTCGCGATCGCACGTGACGTCTACATCCCGCTCTTATTCTCACCTTGGAGAGCAGGATTGAGACATGAGGGTGACTCAACCCTCATGTCATCTTGCTCCCATCCCCTTCAGGCCGCCCCTGAAGACCGGCTTCCCTTGAGATCGATGACCTCGCCTTCTTCGAGCAGGCCCAGCCGGCGCGCCACCTCCCGGTAGGTGTCGCCGCCCTTGTCGACGTCCAGCGGTGCCTTGGCCGGCGTGCGGCCATCCGCCCCGGCGACATCCCACAGCCGGCAATTGTCCGGGCTGATCTCGTCGGCGATGAGGATGCGGACATCGCCGTGCTCGTTCCAGATCCGCCCGAACTCCAGCCGGAAGTCGATCAGCCGCAAGCCCTTTCCCAGGAACAGACCGGAGAGATAGTCGTTCACCCGCACCGCCAGGGCGACCATGTCGTCGAGGTCTTGGGCCACTGCCCAGCCGAAGGCGGTGACATGCTCCTCGGACACCATCGGGTTCTTCAGCTCGGCCGACTTGTAGTAATATTCGATGATGGAGCGGGGCAGCGGGGTCCCCGGCTCCATCTTGAAGCGGCGGGCGAAGTCTCCAGCCGCAGCATTGCGAACCACGACTTCGAGTGGGAACATCTCCGCTTCCCGGATAAGCTGTTCGCGGAGACCCAGCCGGCGCATGAAATGGTTGGGCACACCGATATCGGTCAGCCGGGAGAACAGATACTCGGATATTCGATTGTTGAGCACCCCCTTGCCGGACACCGTCCCGTCGCGCTGGCCGTCGAAGCCCACACCCTCGTCCTTGAAATGCTGGACGAGGGTGCCGGGCTCGGGCCCTTCGAACAGAATCTTGGCGCCCCCCTCATAGACCCGGGGGCGGCGGTTCATGCTGGAACGCCTGTGCACGGCGTCGGAACTCCTCCTCAATCGGCCCGGGCGATCGCTGCCGAGGCCCCGATCGATAGCATTACGCGCCGCCGTCGGCGATCGGTGGACGGGGATCCACCTTCCATCCGGCGGGGCTGCGGGCCCGTTTGCCGGCTGGTTTCCCCTATCGTCTCCCAAAGGTATATAGCATCGGGCCCAGGCCGTACAAATGCGCTTGCCCCGCCGGCAGCTTTTCCGGGATCGGGGCGACGGTCCGACGGCGAACGGGTGACCTGGATCGACGCCTTGTGTATAGAAGCCGGGATCGATGGCGCCAGACGTCGTCGGCGATGCCTGTGGCCGGCCGGACGCCCGCACAGCGCGCCCCGTCACGCCGTCACCCCCAGCCAGACAGGACGACACCGGGCATGAGCAGCTTTGACGATCGCGAAAAGGCGTTCGAGGCGAAGTTCCAACACGACCAGGAGATGCAGTTCCGCATCCAGAACCGGCGCAACAAGCTGCTGGGGCTGTGGGCGGCCGATCTGCTCGGTTTGAAAGGCGACGAGGCCGATGCCTATGCCAAGCAGGTGGTGATCGCCGACTTCGACGAGCCGGGAGACGCCGACGTCTTCCGCAAGGTGTTCGGTGACTTGACCGGCAAGAGCGTCGATGTCAGCGAGCACCGCGTCCGCCGGCAGATGGAAGAACTGCTGGACACCGCACGCCAGCAGATCATGACCGAAACCGGCACCTGATACCGCTTGGCCGCCGGCCGCTGCCGGGTCGGCGCCGCGCGTGAGGATCGGAGCCTGCACCGCACAGGGCCGGTCGAAGCGCCTGCGCCCGGCCGGTCCCGTTGGCGGACCCGTCCCTCACCCCCGATCGGCCGCCCCGGCCGGTCCCCTGGTCGATGCGTTACCTTGCCATGACCCAAGACACCGGTTCCCAGCCGGACGCCCTTGTGGCCTTCCTGCTGGCCGAGGCGGCGAAGGCGCCGATCACGCCGGCCGATGCCGCCCGTGCCTTCGCCCGGACCCGTACCCGGCCGTCCGACCCGCCGGATGCCTGGCGCCGATGGCTCATGCCGATGAAGCAGCAAGCCGAGCGGCTGGCCCGCAGCGGTCAGCTCGTGCCGCTGCGCAAAGGCCATCCGGTCGCTCCCGAGGAGGTGCGCGGCGTCGTCCGCTACGTCCGCCCCGTCGAGGATTAGAGCGTTTTCAGGGACTATCGGGTCGATCTGTTGGTGTGTGCCGGATCGATCCGCAACTAGATGGTGCGTGGCACCCGGTTGTTCCCGGATGCTCAGACTCTGAGGCGCTTCTTGCCCTGGCGGAGCAGGAAGCCGATCACCGGGATCCTCTCCCAGAACTGGGAGGCGGCGTCCCAATGGTCCAGATGGGCAGTGGCCTTGCCGTCGGGCCCGAAGCGCACCTCGCTCATCCCCTCGATATCGAACCGCTGGCCGGATTTCAGCCGATAGATGAACCGCCACTTCAGATAGGCGGTCCGGCCGGACAGGGCGACGTCCTCGACCTCGATCCCGACCTCCGCCAGCATGGCGTAGAGATGGGCGAACAGCGCCTTGACCCGATCCAGGCCGCGCACGTCGTTGAATGGGTCGCGGAACCGGACATCCGGTGCCATGAACCGGTCGACCGTCCCCAACGTGTCGCGGCTCAACCCCTGCCAGAAGGCGCAGTAGGCCGCGACGGTGTCCCGATCGACAGGCGGGGCGGGGGAGGACGGGGGCTGGTCGGTCATGCGCCGGTCTGCCGCTTGATGAGGGAGAAATAGAGCGGGTAGGGCAGGGATTGCAGCCGTTTGAGGATGAAGACGAACGGTCCCGGAAAGGCGATCTCGAACTTCGAGCTCGCCAGGCCGTCGACGATCTCCCGCGCCGCATCCTCGACCTCGACCAGGAACGGCATGGGGAAGTCGTTCTTGTCGGTCAGCGGCGTCCGGACGAAGCCGGGGTTGATCACCTGTACCTTGATGCCGTGCCGTTCGGCCACCAGGCGCAGGCTCTCGGCGAAGTTGATTAGTGCGGCCTTGGTCGCACCGTAGCCCATCGCCCGCGGCAGCCCGCGGTATCCGGCAACCGACGAGACGATGGCGACATGGCCGCGCCCGGCCTCGATCCAGTCCGGCAGAACCGCTTCCAGGCAGTGGAAGGCCCCGAACACGTTGATCTCGAACTGGGCGATCGTTTCCGTGCTGGAGAAGGTGCGCAGGCTGTCGGGTCTGTAGGTGCCGGCGTTCAGGATGGCCAGCGCGATCGGTCCCGTCTCGGCCTTGGCTTTAGCGATCGCGGCTTTGGTTCCGCCGAGATCGGTCACGTCGCAGGGCAGCGGGACGATCGTGCCCTTGCTGCCGGCGCATTCGTCGGCCAGCGTCGCGAGCTTGTCGGCGGACCGGGCGGAGGCGAGCACGGTCCACCCGTCCCTGGCCAACCGGGCCGCGACGGCCCGGCCGATTCCGGTGGAAGCCCCGGTGACCCAGGCCGCCCCTTCTCGGGGCGTCGGTGTGGCGACGGTCGGCATGGCACTGCAGGTCCTTGGTCGGTGTCGGAGAGGGACTCCGGTCGGCATATGGGCCCGTGCTCCCCGCCGTTCGACCCGGGAGACCCGTCGTCCCGGTTTCCATACGACGCCCGGCGCCGGTCGGACCGGTGGCGGCGGACACCGCCGGGACCGTCACCCCGGGCCGTGCTATGAATTGCCGCTTGTCCTGGGGGCTGAATGGCGCAACTGTGCCGGTCCGGGCAGTGCCGGGCCGGACGGGACCCGGACAGAACCAAGAACAGGCCCGGCCATGGAGTGAACGGGGAAGGGCACAACCATGACCGTGGACACCGGCCGCGACGGCGAGCGGGAGCGGGACGATATCGTCATCGCCCGTGGAGTGGATGAAGAGCCGATGCCCACCAACCAGCGGCATCTGGCCGGCTGGCAATACTGGGCCTTCGCCACGGCGGCCGTGCTGTACACGGCCTTCCACCTCTACAGTCTCAACGTCGCACCGCTGGAGACGTGGACGTTTCGGATCGTCCACGTCGCCGGCGCGCTGGTGCTCGGCTTCGGGCTGACCGCGGCCTGGCCGTTCGTCGACGGCAAGGGGCGGGCGCCGATACCCCCGGCCTTCAACCTGGTGATCGGCGTGCTGGCCGGCTTGGCGGTGCTGGCGGCGGCGGTGCCGGTGTTCAGCGCGTTGTCGTTCGATCTGTCACGCTTCAGCTTCGGCCGCGGCGATCTTGGCATCCGCTTCGTCAAGGCGCCGGTGCAGCCGACCGACGGCATCTGGCTGTGGGCGATGCCGCTGCTGACGGCCGGCACCGCCCTGGCGATCGTCGCCGGCTGGGCGAGTCGGGGCAAGCGTTCCGCCGTGCTGTGGACGGATTGGGTGCTGATGGGGGCCGCGGTGGTGGTCTGCGCCTATCTGCTGCTGATCCTCGACCGGCACCGCTTCACCAACGGCACCTCCTTCGCCCCGATGGCCGATGTCTACGTGTCCGTCGCCGGCATGCTGCTGATCGTGGAGCTGACCCGTCGGGTGGCCGGGCTGGCGCTGATCGTCATCGCCGCGGTGTTCGTCGCCTACGCCTTCGTCGGGCCCTACATGCCGGGCTTTCTGTCGCACGAAGGCTTCAGCCTGACCCAGACGGCCACCTATCTCTATTCCGACAAGGGGATACTGGGGCCGACGACCGCCGTCTCCTCCACCTACATCATCCTGTTCATCATCTTCGCTGCCTTCCTGCAGGCCTCCAAAGTCGGGGACTACTTCGTCAACTTCGCCTTCGCGGCGGCCGGCCGGCAGCGCGGCGGGCCGGCCAAGGTGGCGGTGTTCGCGTCGGGCCTGATGGGGATGATCAACGGCACCTCCGCCGGCAATGTGGTAGCCACCGGCTCGCTGACCATCCCGCTGATGAAGAAGGTCGGCTACAGGAACCAGTCCGCCGGTGCGATCGAGGCCGCGGCCTCCACCGGCGGGCAGATCATGCCGCCGATCATGGGGGCGGGCGCCTTCATCATGGCGGAGATCACCGGCATTCCCTACACCGAGCTGGTGATCGCGGCGATCATCCCGGCGATCCTGTACTTCGCCTCGATCTACTTCATGGTCGATTTCGAGGCGGCGAAGACCGGCATGCGCGGCCTGCGGCCGGACGAGTTGCCGAAGATGACCCGGCTCTTGCGCCAGGCCTATCTGTTCCTGCCGATCATGATCCTGATCGGCGCGCTGTTCATGGGCTACTCGGTGATCCGGGCCGGCACGCTGGCGACGGCGGCGGCGGCCGTCATAAGCTGGCTGACGCCCTTCCGCATGGGCCCCAGGGAGATCCTGAAGGCGCTCAAGCTCGGCGCGGAGATGTCGATCCAGATCATCGCCGTCTGTGCGGCGGCAGGGCTGATCGTCGGGGTGATCGCGCTGACGGGGGTGGGGGCGCGCTTCTCCTCCCTCTTGTTGGGCATCGCCACGGCCGATGTGATCCCCGACCAGATCGGGATCCTCCTGGCGATGATGTTCGCCATGGTGATCGCGATCATCCTGGGCATGGGCATGCCGACGACGGCCGCCTATGCCGTCGCGGCCTCGGTGGTGGCCCCGGGCCTGTCGCAGATCCTGGAGCCGTCCTTGATCGCGGCCGGGTTCGAGGATCCCGACCGGATGAGCCGGCTGATCGCCCATTTCTTCGTGTTCTACTTCGCGGTCATCTCGGCGATCACCCCGCCGGTGGCGCTGGCGGCCTATGCGGGCGCGGGGATCGCCGGGGCCGACCCGATGCGGACCTCGGTGACCTCCTTCAAGGTCGGTCTGGCCGCCTTCATCGTGCCGTTCATGTTCTTCTACAGCCCGGCGATGCTGATGGAGGGGACGTTCCTGGAGATCGTCCATATCGCCATCACCGCCACGCTGGGGGTGATGATGCTGTCCGCTGCGGTGCAGGGCTATCTGATGGGCCCGATCGGCGGGCTTGGCCGGCTGGCGCTGCTCGTGGGGGCCCTGTTTCTGATCGCCGGGGGCTGGCTGACCGACCTGGTCGGCGTCGCCCTGGGGGTGGCCGTCTTCATGTCGGCACGGCGCGGCCTGACCCCGTCTCCGAAGTCCAAGGCCGCTGCCGAATAGGGGCCGTCGGGGCCCTGTCCGGGCGGCTTCGACATGCGTAGTCGGAGCCGCTTGTTTCGGGGCTCCGGACTACGGCGCTACATCGCGCCGTAGACCGGACCGCCGCTGCCTTCGGGGACCGTCCAGACGATGTTCTGGGTCGGGTCCTTGATGTCGCAGGTCTTGCAGTGGATGCAGTTCTGCGCGTTGATGACGAAGCGCGGATTGCTGCCGTCCGCCTCCCGGACGACCTCGTACACCCCGGCCGGGCAGTAGCGCTGGGCCGGCTCGTCATAGAGCGGCAGATTGTGGGCGATCGGGGTCGCCGCGTCCTTCAGCGTCAGGTGGCAGGGCTGATCTTCGGCGTGATTGGTGTTGGTCAGGAACACCGAGGACAGCTTGTCGAAGGTGATGACCCCATCGGGCTTGGGATAGTCGATCGGCTTGGAGGCCGCCGCCGGCCGCAAGGTCTCATGGTCGGCGTGGGCATGCCGGAGAGTCCAGGGCAGGCTGCCACGCAGCCACAGATCGATCCCGGCATACAGCGTGCCGCCCAAAAGCCCCCAGCGATAGGCCGGTCGGGCGTTGCGGACCGTGTGCAGCTCCTTCCACATCCAGGACTGCTCGAACTTCATGGTGAAGGCGGCCGGCTCGTCATGGGCGCGACCGTCGGCAATCGCCTCGAACACCGCTTCGGCCGCCAGCATGCCGGACTTCATGGCCGTGTGGTTGCCCTTGATCTTGGGCACGTTGACGAAGCCTGCCGAACAGCCGATCAGCGCGCCGCCGGGGAAGGTGAGCTTCGGGATCGACTGCAGCCCGCCTTCGTTGATCGCCCGCGCCCCGTAGGAGATCCGCCTGCCGCCTTCCAGATACTCGCGGATGACCGGGTTGGTCTTGTATTTCTGGAAGTCTTCGAACAAGTGACGGTGCGGGTTCTTGTAGTCGAGGCCGATGACAAGGCCGAGCGAGACCAGGTTCTCGCCATAGTGATACATCCAGCCGCCGCCATAGGTCTCCAGGTCCATGGGCCAGCCGAAGCCGTGCAGGACCAGCCCGGGTCGGTGCTTGTCCGCCGGGATCTCCCAGATCTCCTTGAAGCCCAGGCCGTAGGTCTGCGGGTCGCAGTCCGCCCGCAAATCGAACGTCGCCATCAGGGACTGCGCCAGGGATCCCCGCACCCCTTCGGCGATCAGGGTGTATTTGGCGAGGAGGTCCATGCCCGGCGTGAAGGTGGCCGTCGGCTCCCCGTCCCGGCCCACCCCCATGTCCCCGGTGGCCACGCCGGTGACCCGGCCGCGATCGTCGGTCAGGATCCGGGCGGCGGCGAATCCCGGATACACCTCCACACCCAAGCCTTCGGCCTGTTCGGCCAGCCAGCGGCAGACCTCGCCCATGGAGACGATGTAATTGCCGTGATTGTTCTGTTCCGGCGGCAACAGGAAGTGGGGCAGCTTGAACGAGCTGACCTCGGTGAAGATGTGAAACTCGTCCTTGGTCACCGGCGTGCGCAAGGGCGCGCCGCGGTCCTTCCAGTCCGGGATCAGCTCATCGAGGGCGTGGGGTTCCAACACCGCGCCCGACAGGATGTGGGCGCCGACTTCCGCCCCTTTCTCCAGCACGCAGACCGACAGTTCGCGGCCGGCGTCCTGCGCCAACTGCATCAGGCGGATCGACGCCGACAGGCCGCTTGGACCCGCGCCGACGATCACCACATCGAACTCCATGCTCTCGCGTTCCATCCGCGGGATACTCCCTTCAGCAGCGCGGGCGGCCGGGCCGATGCGCGTTCAGGCCGGCTCGTCTTCCTTGATCGGGGGGTGCTAAACCAAGCCTATGGCGAGCGCAAATCCGCATCCCGTCGCTGCCCTGCTGGCCTGGTACCAGGACATGGGGGTGGACGATCCGGTCGGCGACCGGCCGGTCGATCTGACCGCGCCGGCGCCCGACCCGCCCTCGGCGTCGATCCGGCCTTCCGATCGCGCACCGGCTGGCCGGGCAGCGTCCCCACCGCCGGCGGCCATGCCGGCACACTCCGCAGCCGGTGCCGCGCCGGTTTCCGCGCGACAGGCCACACAGGACGCAGGGATGCTGGCGGCCGGCGCGGGATCGCTGGCCGAGCTGGAAGCGGCGATCAAGGCGTTCGAAGGCTGTCCCTTGCGCGTGACCGCGACCAACACCGTCTTCGCCGACGGTAATCCGAACGGGGCCGTGATGGTGATCGGCGAAGCGCCGGGCAGCGAGGAAGATCGCCAAGGACTGCCGTTCGTCGGCCCGGCGGGACAGCTTCTGGACCGGATGCTGGCGGCCATCGGCCTCAGCCGCGCCGAAGACGCCTACATCACCAACATCCTGCCGTGGCGACCGCCGGGCAACCGCACCCCCAACCCAGGCGAAATCGCCATGTGCCTGCCCTTCATGGAGCGGCACATCGCCCTGGTGCAGCCGAAGCTGATCGTGCTGGCGGGCGGAACCGCGGCCAAGGCCCTGTTGGGAACCGCTCAAGGGATCATGCGGCTGCGCGGCCAGTGGCGGGAGGTCTCGGTCCCCGGCCGGCCCGCTCCGATCCCGGCGATGCCGGTGTTTCACCCGGCGTTCCTGCTGCGCCAGCCGGCCCACAAGCGGGCGGCGTGGAAGGACCTTCTGGCGGTCCGGAAACGGTTGGCTGACATGCGGTGAGATCGTTCGGCGGTAATCCCTTGATCGTGCTGCGGGAGCGATCGGCCGCCGGAAATGTGACGTAATCAAGGCAAGGCCGCCACCTTGCTGCCTCTTTCGTGATACCGTAGAACCGCACCGATGACGTCCGTTAACACTCCCTTCATCAGCGTCCTGTCCAGCGCATGTGCGCTATCCACGCTTTGGCGGCGATGCCGGGCGTGGGGCCGGAAGCTGCTGCACCACACCGTGGTCGGGGTGGCGGTTGCCGGCGCCGGATCCGCCGCCGCCGCCGAGCCGGTCGTTCAGGTCGCCGCCTATCCGGGTATGGCGACGCGTGTTCTGTCCGCCGAGGCGGCGCCGTATCTGCTCTCCACCGGCGATGTGGATCGCTACCAGCGGATATTCGCCCTCCAGCAACAGGCGGACTGGGCCGCGGCGGACCGGCTGATCGCCGGGCTGGAGGATGACCGGCTGCTCGGGCATGTCCGGTTCCAGCGCTACATGCACCCGACCGGCTGGCGGTCGTCGTTTGCCGAGTTGCGGGACTGGCTGGCGGCTTATGCCGACCATCCGGGGGCCGACCGTATCCACCGGTTGGCGCTGACCCGCCGCGGTGGCAACCCCTTTCCGCGGCCTCCCGAGGAGGTCTCTCCGATCTTCGGTGAGGTCGAGCGCTTCGGGATCGAGCCGTGCGGTAGCGGGCTGCGCGCGCAGGCGCGCGGGATCCTCAACGCGATCAGCGGCAATCTGCGCCGCGGTGTGGTGACGCGGTCGCTCGACTATCTGGAGCGGCACAGTCGGTCCGTACCGGCCGACGAGTACGACCGCCTGATCGGGCGGATCGTCCGCGGCTACTTCTTCGAGCAGGTCTACGACCAGGCGGCGGAGGTCGGCGCTCCCGCCGTGGCGCGCTCCGGATCCGAAGCCCCGATGACGGCCTGGTACACCGGTTTGTCGCAGTGGCATCTGGGGCAGTTTGCCGAGGCCGCGCAGTCCTTCGAACGGCTGGCCACCGCGGCATGCGCGGATGCCTGGCAGCGGGCGGCGGGCGGCTACTGGGCGGCCAGGGCGCATCTGCGGCGCGGCGCGGTGACCGAAGTCACCCCTTGGCTGCATGTCGCCGCCGCCTATCCCCGGACGTTCTACGGGTTGATCGCGACCCGCGTGCTCGGCGTCGATCCGCCGTTCCGCTTCGACGCCGTGCCGCTGGACGCGGAGGCGCTGGCGGCCCTGTATGCCGATCACCGGACCCGGCGCGCCCTGGGGCTCCTGCAGATCGGCCGGCACGATTTGGCGGAAGCGGAGATGGATCGGATCCGCTTTGGCCGCAGGACCGATCCCATGTTCCGCAACGCGGTGATCGCCCTGGTCCAGCAAGCCAATCTGGCGGAGGTCGGGCTGCAGCTCGGCGTCGCCTATGAGCGTGCCGACGGTCGCGGCTACTACGACGGCTTGCTGTATCCCGTCGGCCATTGGCTGGCGCCGTCCGACTACGCCGTGGACCGCGCCCTGGTGCATGCCATCATGCGCATCGAAAGCCGGTTCGATACCGACAGTCGGAGCGATGCGGGGGCCACCGGCCTGATGCAGATGATGCCGCGGACGGCGGAGTACGTCGCCCGCACCATGGGCGCACGCGCCGGGCCCCTGACCGATCCGGAAGTCAATCTCGGCCTCGGTCAGGCCTATCTGAAGCGGATGCTGGACGACGACTATGTCGGATCGAACCTGATCCATTTGATCGTCGCGTACAATGCCGGCCCCGGCAACCTCCAGCGCTGGCTGGACGAGGTCCCGTATCTCGATGATCCGCTGCTGTTCATCGAAAGCATGCCGGGCTACCAGGCGCGGGTCTATGTCGAGAAGGTGTTGAGCGGTCTTTGGATATACCGCCACCGGCTGGGTCAGCCGTCCCCCTCCCTCGACGCGATCGCGGCCGGCCGCTGGCCCTATTATCAGCGGTTGGACGAAACCCCGACCCAGATGGTGGACCGTGGCCGCAATTGACGCAACGCGGGCCTTCGTGCCGGTGCGGATCGCCGTCCTCACCGTGTCGGACACGCGGACGCCGGCCGATGACCGGTCGGGGGATCTGCTCGTCGGCCGGCTGACCGACGACGGCCATAGCCTCGCGGCCCGGGCCATCGTCCGGGACGACCGGCCGGTCATCGCCGACCAGCTGCGCATCTGGATCGATGATCCGACGGTCGACGTGGTGGTCGCGACCGGCGGTACCGGTGTGACCGGCCGCGACGTCACGCCTGAGGCGTTCGCCGATGTGTGCGAGAAGGAGATCCCCGGCTTCGGGGAGCTCTTTCGGATGATCTCCTTCCGGAAGATCGGAACCTCCAGCCTGCAGAGCCGGGCGACAGCCGGCGTTGCCAAAGGGACCTATCTGTTCGCGCTGCCCGGCAGTACGTCCGCCTGTCGCGACGGCTGGGACGACATCCTCCACCACCAACTCGACATCCGCCATCGACCCTGCAACTTCGTCGAGCTGCTGCCCCGGCTGCGCGAGCATGAGAGCGCGGCCGACTAAGGCCGTCGGCATCGTGGTGTGGCGACGCCGGTGACGCCACCAGATCCGCGATCGGATGCATCCCCGTCCGGTGGCGCCGTGTCGTCGGCCTCCGGCGCGTGTCGCCGCGATCAGGGGTCGTCGACGACGTCGAGACTGACGATGGCGAGGTTCAGGACAACTTTGCCCTGATGCTCGAAGGTGACGGTGACCCGCTGGCCGATGACCGACTGGACCTGCCCCAGCCCCCAGTCGGGCTGGGTCGGCAGACGGATCAGGGCGCCGGGAACGATATCGACAGGTATCACTGGGCTGCACCTCGCGAAGGACGGCCGGCGCCGCGCGGATCGATCGATCCACGCTGCCGGGGGAGCGGAGCTTGACGACCGACATGACCAGATGGTGGGGTTCGTGGG
The DNA here is from genome assembly GCA_028281265.1 of Alphaproteobacteria bacterium. Taxonomy (GTDB): domain Bacteria; phylum Pseudomonadota; class Alphaproteobacteria; order DSM-16000; family Inquilinaceae; genus JANQKE01. The sequence goes on from JANQKE010000116.1 coordinate 12,698, forward strand.
TTGAGTGAAGCCCCACGGTCGCGTCCCTGTCGCTTGCCCCGCTACCGGGGTCTGCGGTCGTGGCGCTGCCGATGATCGCAGCGGTCGGAAAGCCATGCCCCCTGTCGAGACGAGTCTACCGGTCAGATGGGTCGAGCTGCTGAACTCCCGCCTCTGCCACGACTTGATCAGCCCGGTCAGTGCGATCAGCAACGGCGTGGAACTGATCGAGGAGACGGGCGGCGACATGCTCGACGATGCGCTGGCCTTGATCGGCGATTCGGCGCGTCGGGCCAGCGGCCGGCTGTCGATCTTCCGGATCGCATTGGGAGCCGCGGGCGGTCAGGCCGGGTTGGAGCCGGGCGACGTCCTGCGGGCCCTTGAGGCGGCGTTCGACGGCGGCAAGGTGAGCCTGTCCGTCGGGCCGTCGGTGGCGGACCGTCTGGGCACGATGCCGGACGGTGCCGGCAAGCTGCTGGCGTGTCTCGTCCTGGTGGCCGAGGAGACGGTGCCGTTCGGCGGGCGCATCGACGTCGTGACCTGCGGTTCCGCCGGCCTGCAGGCGATCGCGACAGGCCGCCGGGCGGGGTTCGAGCACGGCAACGACGCCGCTTTGGCCGGCCTGCTGGCGGACGAGGATCTGGGCCCGCGGACGATCCTGCCGGCGGTCGTGGCACGCTTCGCCGTATCCTATGGCTTCAGCCTCGCCGCATCGGCGGAAGCGGAGCGGGTGGTGCTGTCCGCCACACCCGAATAGCCGCCGGGACCGGCGCGTTCCGGCCGACCCGGATGGCCCGGTCGTCGATCGCCGTGTCGTGCCGTCGGCGTCGTCTGCCGCAGGTTTCCGGCATTTAGGCCTTCGTTAATCACTCTCCCCGAATGTGGCGCCATTCGCTGGACCGAAGACCGCACTCGCAGCGGGGTCTCAGGCGAGTGGCGAAGGACAGGTACCGCGGGAGAACGCGCGATGGATGATTTGCTCAGCGAGTTTTTGACTGAGACGGCGGAGAACCTCTCCGTCCTGGACGTTGAACTGGTCCGGCTAGAGCAGAACCCCAACGATCCGAATCTGCTCGGCAACATCTTCAGGCTCGTACACACCATCAAGGGCACGTGCGGGTTCCTCGGCCTGCCGCGGCTCGAGGCCGTCGCCCATGCTGCCGAGAACGTCCTGGGCAAGTTCAGGGACGGCGAACTCGAGGTCACGCCGCATGCCGTTACGCTGATCCTGCAGTCGCTCGACCGGATCAAGGAGATCGTCGCCGTCCTGGAAGCCACCGAGGCGGAGCCGGAAGGCGATGACGCCGAGCTGATCGCCGCCCTCGACGCCATGGCGGAAGGCCGGGCGGTGGAGCCGCCGGCGGCCACTGCGCCCGCGGTCGCCGCGGAACCCGATCAGGCCCCCGTCGGTGGTGATGCGGCCGATCCGTTGTTCCAGATCGAGCGGCCTTTGAAGGCCGATGAAGTGAGCCTCGAGGATCTCGAAGCCGCATTCCGGGCGGCACCGGGACCGGACCAAGCCGCCTCGGCGCCGGAGACCCGGCCGGCCGACAGCGCCGAGGACGAGGCGACCGCGTCGACCCCTGCGACACCCACCGACGCCGAACGCCAGAACGCGTCCGTCCGGTCCGAGGAGCTGGGCGACACCAAGGAAAGCGCGGTCGCCAGCCAGTCGATCCGGGTCAATGTCGACCTGCTCGAAAACCTGATGACCACGGTCTCCGAGCTGGTGCTGACCCGCAATCAGCTCTTGCAGATCCTCCGGTCGCAGAAGGACAGCGAGTTCTCCGCACCGCTGCAGCGGCTGAACCACGTCACGTCCGAACTGCAGGAAGGGGTCATGAAGACCCGCATGCAGCCGATCGGCAATGCCTGGGCCAAGCTGCCGCGGATCATCCGGGACCTCAGCAACGAGCTCGGCAAGAAGATCGATCTGCAGATGGTCGGCGCGGACACCGAACTCGATCGTCAGGTGCTCGATCTGATCAAGGACCCGCTGACCCACATGGTCCGCAACTCGGCCGACCACGGTATCGAGTTGCCGTCCGACCGGGCGATGATGGGCAAGCCCGAACATGGCACGATCCGTCTGAATGCGTTCCATGAAGGCGGGCACATCATCATCGAGATCGCCGATGACGGTCGTGGTCTGCCAACCGAGAAGATCCGCCGCAAGGTGCTCGAGCAGGGCCTGGCGACGGAGGCGGAACTGGCCGGCATGTCCGACCAGCAGATCCAGCACTTCGTCTTCAAGCCGGGCTTCTCCACGGCGGCCAAGGTGACCAACGTCTCCGGCCGTGGCGTCGGCATGGATGTCGTCCGGACCAATATCGAGAAGATCGGCGGGACCATCGATCTGACGTCCACCGAAGGGCGGGGCTCGGTATTCACGATCAAGATCCCGCTGACCTTGGCGATCGTCTCGGCGCTGGTGGTCGAATCCGCCGGCGAGCGCTTCGCGATCCCGCAGATCAGCGTGGTCGAACTGGTGCGGGCCGGCGGTCAGTCCGAGCATGCCGTCGAACGGATCAACGGCACGCCGGTACTGCGGCTGCGCGACCGTCTGCTGCCGCTGGTGTCGCTGCGCAAGCTGCTGAAGATCGAGTCCGCCGATGAGGCCGAAAGCCAGGTCGGCGGCGACCGATCCGACAGCTTCATCGTTGTCACCCAAGTCGGCAGCTACACCTTCGGGATCCTGGTGGACCGGGTGTTCGATACCGAGGAGATCGTGGTCAAGCCGGTCGCTCCGATCCTGCGCCATATCGAGATGTTCTCGGGCAACACGATCCTGGGTGACGGCAGCGTGATCATGATCCTGGATCCCAACGGGATCGCGTCGGCGACGGGGGAGATCACCTTGGGCGACGATCTTGCCAACCAGGAAGCCAAGCAGCAGCGGGCGCAGGTCGGCGACCAGGTGTCGATGCTGTTGTTCCGGGCCGGTTCCGGAGCGCCCAAGGCGGTGCCGCTGGCGCTGATCGCCCGGCTCGAGGATATCGACGTCTCGACCATCGAGGCGTCGGACCAGGACATGGTCGTCCAGTATCGCGGTCGCCTGATGCCGCTGATCCCGTTCGACCACGGTTTCTACCTGCCGGAGGTCCCCGAAGGAGAAACCGCGCGCAAGCCGGTGCTGGTGTTCGCCGACAACGATCGGTCGATGGGCCTGATCGTCGACGAAATCGTCGACATCGTGGAGACCGAGCTGAAGGTGGAGATGGCGGCCGAACGGCCGGGTCTGCTGGGCAGCGCGGTCATCGCCGGCAAGGCGACCGATGTGATCGATGCCGGTCACTATCTTACCCAGGCTTATCACGACTGGTTCGGTCGCGCGAAGGAGACCTTCGAAGAGGACGATGCCATCGAGGCGTTGAAGCGGGTGCTGCTGGTCGATGACAGCCCGTTCTTCCGCAACATGCTGACACCGCTGCTGAAGATCGCCGGCTACGACGTTCACACCGTCGACAGCGCCAGCGAAGCCTTGTCCCTGTGCGAGGCCGGCGAACGGTTCGACGTCATCGTCAGCGACATCGAGATGCCGGGCATGAACGGCTTCGACTTTGCCGAGAAGGTGAAGACCGACGGCCCGTGGCAGGACACGCCGATGGTCGCGCTGTCCTCCTTCTCGTCCCAGCGGGACCTCGAGCGGGGGCGCGCCGCCGGCTTCACCGACTACGTCGCCAAGTTCGACCGCGACGCGCTGCTCAACACCCTGTCCCACACGCTGGCCGATGAAAGGGGCGCCGCATGATCAAACAAGCCGCCAATTCCAACCGCCCCGACGACGCGACCCGGGTTCCCGGTCAGGGCAGTGCCGAGCATGTCGATTTCGTCACCATGACGATCGAGAACCAGTTGTTCGGCATCCCGGTTCTCCAGGTCCAGGATGTCCTGGGTACCCAGCGGATCACCCGTATCCCCCTGGCGCCGCCGGAAGTCGCAGGCTCGCTGAACCTGCGCGGACGGATCGTCACCGCCGTCGATGTGCGCAAGCGTCTCGGTCTCGTCCCGCGGCCCAAGTCGGACCGGGACATGAGCATCGTCGTCGACCATGGTGGGGAACTCTACAGCCTGATGGTCGACAGCGTCGGCGAAGTGCTTTCTGTGCCCGCCGCGACCTATGAGCGGAACCCCGCCACCCTCGACCCGATCTGGAAGTCGGTATCGACCGGCATCTATCGGCTGCAGGGGAAGCTCCTGGTCGTGCTCGATGTCAATCGTCTGCTCGACTTCACCCAGGATCTGGCGGCGGCCTGACGGCCGGCCCGGCCCGGTCACAGGGATCGACCGGCGTACCCGGCAAGGGGACCCCCTCCTGGCCGGTGCGCCGACCCATCCGACGGACCCCCGAACAGGGGTCCGCGACGATCGTACAGGACAGCCGTGCCGGGGCACGCTGTCGTGCAAGGAACGGTTGCGATGAAGACCTGCCTGTTGGTCGATGACTCCCGCGTGGTGCGGAAGGTCGCGCGGAAGATCATGGAAGACCTCGAGTTCACATGCGACGAGGCGGAGGACGGCAAGCAGGCGATGGACGTCTGCGCCCGCCGGATGCCCGACGGCATTCTGCTCGACTGGAACATGCCGGTGATGACCGGCATCGAGTTTCTGCGCCGGCTGCGCAAGATGACCGGCGGGGACATGCCGAAGGTGGTGTTCTGCACGACCGAGAACGATCTCGCCCATATCCAGGAGGCGCTCTCGTCCGGTGCGGATGAATACATCATGAAACCGTTCGATGCCGACATCATCGAAACCAAGTTCACCCAAGTCGGGCTGATCTGACGGATCGACTCCTTGGCGTCGGATGGCACCTCTTCCTCCCGGCCGCCGCATTCTAGAGCGGTTGCAGGGAATACCGGGCCGATCTGCCGAGGGGGATGGGCCCTGATGCCAGGAGCGAGGAGGAAGGACATGCCGGGGGCTATGCGACGACGAGCGACGCCGCAGCAGGGCCCATCCGCCCGGCCCTTCGGGTTGGCGTGTGCCGGCCGCCCGCTGCGTTGCGCCGCTTGCCCGATGGCACCCCATCGCGCGGCGCGACGCGCCTTGCGGATCGATCCGGCACATGCCAACAGATCCACCCGATAGTCCCTGAAAACGCTCTAGATGTTTGACCCCATGTTTTGTATGATGTGGTCTTTTCCGGGGATGTAAGGATGGAGTATGGGACGAATTCTGCACGGACGCGCCCGCACGATGGGGGCGGTGTGTCGAGCGATACAAGATAGTCAACAGAACCTTGAGGGTCTTGGCCCCTACCGAAGCGATCACCATCGGAAACTGCGGCCTCCGGCCTGATCACCCCCGCTTCTGGGCCTCGGTCTGTTGTCGCACAAACCGCGCAAAGGTCCTGACGGTCCGGTCATAATGGGTTGCGAGAATCCGGCAACCTGTCTGCGCATCCCGCCCCAGGGCGGCCTCGCGCAACTCCTTATGCTCGCGCGCTACGTTTTCGTAGTAGTTCCGGTCCGCGCTCATGACGGCGGCGCGCCGATAGCGGTCGCTCTTACTGGCCAGATCCTGCTGAATGCGCAGCAGCCAGGTGGAACGGCAGGCCGATAGGAGTGCCGCATGAAAATCGGAGTTGGCCGCCTCCCAACGGTCGACGTCCGGCGACGTGTCCGAAAGCATCTTGCTGTCGCATTTCTCGAGAATGTAGCCGGCCGCGACAATGCGGCTCTCCCAGATGTCGGTTCCGTGCTCGATGGAGTCGCGCAGCGCCGCGAGTTCAACGGCCGTGCGGGCGATGTTGAGATCCTCGAACTCTTCGATGGTCAAAGGCGCGACCTGGAACCCCCGACCGTCGCGGGCGATCACCAAGCTCTCCGCAGTCAGGCGTTGCAACGTTTCTCGAAGCGGCGTCGGCCCGACGCCATAGGTGCGGCTCATCCGATCGATGCGCAGGAGCTCCCCGGGGTGACGGGTACCCGAGATGATGTCCCCCTTCAGCGCCTGATATACCGCTTCAACGGTCGATCGGCCGCTGGCCGGGCGCAGCTCTTCCGACGGGCTCGTTTCAGCTTCGGGTGTCTTCATTCATCTTTCTCCACAATCCTAAACGACCCAAGCGACGCCAATCACATGAAAAGGCAACGTCAAACAACGCCAACAGAGCTCAGAACGGCTCCCGATGCCTGGGTCACGCGGAAGCACACGCAGGCGCGGTGCCTGTCGCCCCCCTCCTCGAAAGCCGTGCTCCCTCACCCGGGCACTGGGTCTCGGCCACGTCCTAAACGGCAAAGCACGATCAGCTCTCGATCGCCGCAACTGCCCGCGCCGTGAGCACACGGGCGAGATGGGCTCGATATTCTCGGCTTCCATGCATATCGGCCATCATCGGTTCATCGGGCAGATCCAGCGCCTCGACCGTTTCGGGCCGGCAGGCCGCCCCAAGCGCCTCCTCCGCCGCATGCCAGCGAAAGACACCATCCTCCCCCGCGCCGGTCACGGCAACCCGGATGCCGGTCGCGAATTTCGCCACGAACACGCCCGTCAAGGCGAAGCGCGAGGCCGGATGACAGAACTTCTGATAGTTGGCGGCTATCGGAATCGGAAAGCGAACCTTGCGGATCAGCTCACCTTCGTCGAGGGCGGTAGTGAACAGCCCATCGAAGAACGCGTCCGCGGCGATCTGCCGGGCGGTCGTGACGATCGTCGCATTCGATGCGAGCACCGCCGAGGGATAGCAGGCCGAAGGATCATTGTTGGCTAGGCTGCCGCCTATCGTGCCGCGGTTTCGCACCATCGGGTCGCCGATGGTGCCAGCCAGTTTCGCCAGTGCCGGAAAGACATCGCGGGCCTGCCGCGCCACGACGGCATGGGGGGTCATCGCACCGATCGTCACATGGCCCGCATCGGCTTCGACCCCCCGCAACTCGGAGATCCGGCGCAAACTCACCAGATGGGCAGGTGCCGCCAGACGTGCCTTCAGGGTCGGGATCAGCGTCTGGCCGCCCGCCAGTGGCTGGGCGTCGGGATCGTCGAGAATCTCCAAGGCCTCGTCCAACGCTGTGGGAGCCGTCAGGTCGAAGGGATGCACCGCTATGTCCCCCACCGGCTCGTGTCATGGCTGGCGGACATGGCCGAGTCGAGCTGCCCGGTGGCGGCGAGTGCAGCCTTGACGATATTCACGTATCCCGTGCATCGGCAAATGTTGCCTTCCAGATGGCGGCGTATCTCCGCCTCGCTGGGCTTGGCGTTATCTTCGATCAGCGCGGTCAGCGACATGATCATGCCCGGCGTACAGTAGCCGCATTGCAGGCCGTGATGGTCCTGAAACGCCTTTTGCAGCGGCGTCAGACCGCCATGCCGCTCCGACAGCGCCTCGATCGTGACGACGCCGGCGCCGTCAAGCTCACCGACGAAGACGGTACAGGACTTTATCGCCATGCCGTCGACATGAACGGTACACGCTCCGCACTGGCTCGTGTCGCAGCCGACATGCGTACCGGTCAGTCCAAGCGTATCCCGCAAGAATTCGACAAGCAATGTCCGTCCTTCGACCTCCGCCGTTGTCGAGACGCCGTTCACCGTCAGGGATATGCCCACCATATGACCTCTCCTTTTCCTGCCGCCGGGCGGTGCATCCATTCGCTGAGGGTTGTTGAAGACCCGTCTCAATACCGGTCCAGAAAGCCCCACCAGAAAGGCGCGGCGACAAGCATCAGCGGCGAGGTCGTGATCGCCAGAACGATCAGCACCCGCGTCGCATCGCGCATCGCGATCCCGGTCATCGCGATCGCCATCATCAGCGGCGGCAGTTGGTAGGGCAGCAGCGGCGTCGCATATCCCAGCACCTGCGACATGCCGACCGCCTCGACGCTCCAAGAGGTCACCGCCGCGATCTCCCCGAAAAACGGGGCCGTGACGGCCGGCGCGACCGGCATCGTCGTAACCAGCGCGGTTACGATCGCAGCGGCAGTCAGCATCGCAAGGCGGAGCGCGTCGTTCGCCTCGGCAAGCGGAAGGCTGTCGACGATGAAGCGCGACAAGGCCTCGCCCGCACCGGACGCCGTCATCACCCCGCCAATGCCCAACACCGCGGCAACGTAAAGGATGACCGAGAAGACAGCGTTGAACGGAACCTGCTTGAGATCGAGAATGCCGACAAAGGGGAGAAGGCAGATAACCGCCGCCGCCAGACCCACCCAGGCCGGGGCGATGCCGTGCAGGGAATCCAGACTCCAGATCGTAAGGGTGAGGGCCAGCACCACTCCCAGGCGCAGCCCGGATGCCGAAAGCGCGGGCTGCTCCGCCACGTTCCGATCGGCCGTTGGGCTACCGGTCTCGCGAAAGAGATGATTCAGGATGACGACGAGCGCAACGCCCTTGATCAACCCGATGACGGGAAAATGCAGCAGCAGATAGGAGCCGAAGGTGGGGGTGACGCCATAGAGCGACTCCAAAGATCCGGTCAGAACGATATTGGGCAGGTTCGCCGGCAAGAAGGTGGTCGGCACGATGTAGGTGCCGATCGCCGCGGCCAGGATCATCCCCGTTCGACCGGATCCGCCGTCCAGGTAGCCCAGCCTGTCGCAAAGGCCGGCGACGACCGGCATCAGGACCGCGACCCGCGCCAGCGTCGAAGGCAGAATCAACGCCAACGCCGCGCCGAATAGAACGATCACCGCAAGCCAGGCACGGTAGCCCATCCGCTCGGATCTGGCGGCCAGAAACCGCGACGCCAGCCAGCGCGAAAAGCCTGTCTGGTTGACCGCCGCACTCAGAACCATGCCCGAGAAAACCAGCCAGAAAGCGCTGGTGGTGAAACCGGAGAACACGATGGCCGGCTCGATCCCGACCAGCGTCACCGCTCCAAGAAAGAACGCAAGCCCCGTCACCGGCTCGGGAAGGACCGAGAACGCCCACAAGCCGATGGCCATCAGTACCAGGGCCAGGCTGTCGGCCATCAGGTCGGTCGCGCCCGCAAGACGCATCAGGACGGCCACCGCCAGGCACACGCCGGAGATGGCGACCAGGCGGAGCAGACCGCCCCGGTCCAGAGCGACCGACGCGTCCTGGCTGGCCTCCGCTGGCATGGGTCACCCCACCCCGCCGAGCGCCGGCGCTTCGACATGATCGCCAAACGCATCGAAGAACTGGCCCGTCAGCTTCCGCACCGTCCCACCACCGACCCGTCGCGATCCCAATTGCGCAAGCTTGCCGCCCAACGCGGCATTGGCGTCACAGCTCAGCTCCGTTCCCTCCGGCACCTCGCAGCCGGGGATCACGGCGCTTGGCGTTCCGGCATCGTTGCGATGGCTCCAGACCACCTGCCGGTCGGCCGCGATGATGCGTGTCCCGGAAATCTGCATGGGTTTGACATCCTTATCGGGGTGCCGGCCTTCGAACACATGGATGTCCGCCGAGCCTCTAGAGGAGGCTCGGAAGGAAAAGGACCAGCGACGGGAACACATAGATCAGCATCAGAAGGATCGAGTCGCAGGCGAGATAGGGAGCCGCGGCGGTCGCCACCATCTTCAAGGTCGTGCCCTTCGGCGCCACGCCAAGCATGACGTAGAGCAGCAGGCCAAAGGGCGGGGTTGTCTGGCTCATCTCCAGGCAGATCAGGACGAACAGACCGAACCACAGGGGGTTGATGCCGAGCGTCTGGATGAGAGGGAAGAAGATCGGCGTCGTGATCAGGATCATCGAGACCGGATCCATGAACATGCCCAGGAACAGCAGCGACACGAACATCATCAACAGGATCGTGACGGTGCTGACGTCGAAGGAGGCGGCGAAGTTCAGCATCCCCGAGCTGGCGCCGGAATAGGCGAGGAGTTGGCTAAAAACGCTCGAATTAAGTATGATGAAGAATACCATCCCCCCGACCGTGACCGTCGAGAGCAGCGACTTGCGCAGCACATCGAAGGTCAGGACGCCGAACACCGCCATCAGGATCAGGATCGACAGCACACCGAACGCGGCCGATTCGGTCGGCGTCGCGACACCGAGAAGGATCAGGCCGACGACCATGAAGATCACGAAACCCATCGGCACCAGGTTGATGACGACCGCCCTTATCTTCTCGGCCGCGGGCACGGGCTCGACCTCATATTGGGGTGCGTTGCCGGGGTTCAGCCAGACCTGGCCGAGGATCACCAGCGTGTAGAGCACGGCCAGCACCAGCCCCGGCAGGATGCCGGCAATGAGAAAGGCCCCCACATCCAGGCCCGCAACCGTGGCCAGAAGCACGCCCAGGGTCGAGGGCGGGATGATCATCGCCAGCCCGCCGGTGCCCAGGATCGGTCCCAGCGACATCCGCCAGTGATAGCCGCGCCGCTGCATCTCGGGCACCATCATCGATCCGAGCATCGCCGTGTTGGCCATGCTGGAGCCGGTCAAGGTGGAAAACAGGGCGCCCCCGCCAACGGTGAGAAAACACAACCGTCCGGGGATCCGCCCCAGCAGCAGATCGAGCGTGGAGAACACGCGTTGGGCGATGCCCGAATGAAAGAACAGCGCGCCCATCAGAATGAAGAACGGAACCGGTGCGAGCTGAAAACGCGTGATCATCGAGGTGGAGTTATCGACCACCTGGAAGAAGGCGAAGGTGTCGCCCATGAAGATGTAGGCGCACAGCAGGTTCGCCGCCATGAAGGCGATGGCGACCGGCATACCCAACATCATCTGCGCGACGACGAGCGAGATCAGCAGCCCCAGAGCCCAGTACCACTCCAGAACCATTACAGGCCCTCACGCGAATCGGTCATCTTGTAGAGGCCTCGAGAAGTGAACAAGAAGCGCCCGAACTCGACGGTCAGAAGCCCGAAACAGAGTGGATAGAGCATGTAAAGAAGCCAATAGGGGACATCGACCGAGCGCTCGTCGAAAAATCCCCTTTCGATGGCCTCACTCATGATCTGAATGCTGACGACCGCGAAGGTCGTGCAGACGACCATGCCGACGATATAGATCGCCGACTCCAGAAGACGCCGAGACAAACCGGTCATGTTCTTGATGATCATATCGACCATCACGTGACCGCCATTGTGCAGAAGATAGGGTGCGCTCAACAAGGTAAAGTACAACAGGATGTACTCCACCGTCGCAATCGCCGCCTGGAACGCCCCGTATCCCAATGCGCGTGAAATGACGTTCAAGATGACGAAGCCGATCGAAAAGACGATCAGAATGGCGGCGAGACCCGCAAGCGCGTTGATAAGCCCGATATACAAGCGCTCAACCGTTCCCAGCATGATCCAAGCTCCCGGTGCTGGCATACGATGAACAAAGAGAATGGCGCGCACCGAAATGGGAGGGAAAGGTGCGCGCCATTTTCCATGATGGGAGTGACTTAGTTCGGATCGTAGATGAAACCGCGCAGCTCTTCGGTCATCTCCTCACCGATGTTGCCGCGTACATTGTCCCACATGGCCTCGAAAGCGATCGAGAGGTATCGCTGGCCTGCCTCACCTTCCATGAGCAAGGCCTCGACACCCGACGCGTCGGCCGCCGCAACATCCGCAGCGCGCATCCGGTTCATTTCCTCGATCGACGCCTGCTCATAGGCCAGGGCCGCTTCGCTTAGTTGCGCCCTGGCCTCGTCGCTGAGGCCGTCCCACTTTTCCTTGTTGATCAGAACGACATTGGCGAGGTGATAGAAGGACGGTTCGACGCGGTAGCTGACGGCATCCTGCAGGCCGATCGATTCCAGTCCGACCGTCGGCCAGCCGAAGCCGTCGATCACGCCACGGTCCAGACCTTGCGGAACGTCGCCCGACGGAATCGCCACCGGCGTCCCGTTCAGCGCCTCGATGATCGGGCGATAGGCGCCCGTGGAGCGGATCGACAGACCGGACAGATCGACGATGCCGTTTTCATCCAGCGCCGGCTCCTCGGTCAGGTAGAGGTAGTAACCGCCGCTGGTTTCGCTCCAGGCGAGGAAATGCGCATTGGCCTTCTCACTGAATATCTCCGCATAGCGGTCGAACCCGCCATTTTCGCGCAATGCGTCGATGCCGACATTCTGCAGCATCATCGACTGGGCCTCGGGGATGGTGCCCGTCATGAAGGCTGCCGGAATCCATAGCAGGTCCAGAAGGCCGCGTTCGAGCGCCTGTACCGCGCGGTCCTGCGGGTTCACCTCGGGGCCGCCGAGGAGAGCCACCTCGACCTCGCCCTCAGCGCCGTTCAGCGGGTTGACGAAGTGCTCGATAAAACTCTGCGAGAGGGTGTGCTGCGTCGGCAGGGCCGTCTGGGCACGCAGCACTTCCTGGGCGCTGGCGGTGCCAGCCGTGAACGCAGCGAATGCGGCGGTGACCGCAAACGAACTCATCCATGGTTTCATCTCTTTTCGCCTCCTCTGTTTTTGACCGCGCGGATCACGTTCTGTGATCGATAGTAAACCTTATTATCGATGATTTTTCAAAGTGTCAACACCTCTGTCATATATCTACGAAGCGATCCGCTATCCTGCCCCGGATGCGGCCCTGTCGCCGCCATCGCCGATCAGCCGCTCGGCCAGCCAGTCCGCCATGAGGGGCCGGACCTTGTAAGGGATGTTGTCGCAGACATGGTTGCCCTCCTCGAACAGTTGGAGCTCCGCATCGGGCGGCAGGCCGTCGATGATCCGCACGGAATCCTCGACCGGGCACACATTGTCCTGCCCGCTATGCACGACGAGCACCGGACAGCCCACCTTGGCCAGCGTGTCGACGAGCCTGTAGCGCCGTGCCTCGACCGCGCCCTCCTCCCCACTCACGCCGCCAAATCCATGCCGAAAGGCGTCGATCGTCCCTTTCGGCATCCGCGCCCAAGCGGCCGACAGATCGTAGAAGCCTCCGATCGCAACGCAGGCGCGCACCCGCGGGTCGGTGGCCCCGCGCAAGACGCAATAGGCGCCGAAGCTCCGCCCCCAAAGACCGATCCGGCCTGTGTCGATCGCGTCAAACTGATCCAGACAATCGAGCACCGCGCCAATCGGCGCCTCATAGTCGGGGCGCAGCTTCCTATCCGCCGAGGTCAGCCCCTGGCCGGGGCCGTCATAGCTCAGGGTTGCCAGGCCCCGCGCCAGGAACTCGTTTTCGAGCGTGTGGAACTCTTCCTTGGTGGAATCCGCGCCCGGATTGAGCAGAACGCACGGGCGGGGACCGGCGAGACCTTTGGGGACGCGCAGATGGGCGCGGAGCGCCACACCGTCGAAAGGCACCGCGATGGGCGTGGCGGGCGGATGCAGAAGCGGGGCGGCGCGCGCAAACGCGTCGGCCTGCCGGCGCTGAAGCCGCCGTTTCTCCCCAAGGTCGTCGAAGAAGACGAACTGAGCGAAATGGAAGTAGAGCGAGGCGGCCTGAAACGCCGCCCCCGCCGATAAAGCGCGCGACCGCAGCAGCGCCGCCTCGCCCATTTCGAGCCGCTCGTTTGCGAGACGCTCCCATTCCACCGGCCAATCCCCGATCGCCTCGATCCGCGACATCAGCGTGCCGACGTCGTTGGCGTCGGCACCGGCGGCATAAAGGCGTGGCAAGCGGTCGCGCAGGACCTCGGCAAGCATCGTGTCCGTCATGGCGGCATCCGTCGGTGGCATGCGTCTCGTGATCGACGGCTTCAGATTATCGGTTGATTTATTTTTTCTCGCAACTATCAGTTTTTATCGATGATAGTGACATCATGCCTGAGGCCGCCGCCATGCCGCGCCTTGCGAGGATGGCCGACTGACCGATGACAGCGCGAGGGAGCAAGCCGTCCCGTGTCGACCCATAAGATGTCGAACAACCCGCGACTGCTGTTCCTGACGCTGGGCGGCACGATCGCGATGATGCGCGGTGCCGGTGGGGGAATCGTCCCGTCCGTCAGCGGCGAAGCACTGGTCGGCTCGGTACCCGGGCTCGCCGAGATCGGGCAGATTGATCTGGCGTCGCCGTTTCAGATGCCCGGCGCCTCGCTCAGCCTGTCTCATCTTGCGGAAGTCGCGGCGCTGGTCCGGGAGGCGGTCTCTGGAGACACTGACGGCGTCGTTATCGTCCAGGGGACGGACACCATCGAAGAGACGGCCTTCGTGCTCGATTGTCTTCTCGATGTTGGCAAGCCGGTGGTCGTCACCGGTGCGATGCGAGGCGCGGAAGCCGCCGGGGCGGACGGGGCCGCGAACCTGCTGTCAGCCGCCATCGTGGCCGCGAGCCGCGCGGCGGACCTCGGCGTTACGGCCGTTATCGGTGATGTCGTTCATGCCGCCCGGTTCGTGCGCAAGGGCCATACCTGCCTGCCGGCCGCCTTCACCTCGGAACCGTATGGTCCGCTTGGCCATGTCATCGAAGGACGCTTCCGCCGGGCGATGCGGCCAATGGCCCGGTCGCACGACCCGATCCGTACCGTCCTGCCCGTGCCTCCGGTGGCCTTGCTGACCATCGGACTTGGCGACGACGGCCGTCAGATCGACGCCCTCGAGGCTCTGGGCTATGAGGGTGCGGTGATCGCGGCGATGGGCGCGGGCCACGTGCCTGAAGCGCTGTCCGATCCGCTGGGGGACCTGGCCCGACAGATGCCGGTGGTTCTGTCGAGCCGCATCACGGGCGGGCCGGTGTTCTCTGAAACCTATGGATTCAAGGGCTCCGAGCGGGATCTGCTGTCCAAAGGGCTGATCTCGGGCGGGGCGCTGGGCGGCCTCAAAGCGCGGCTGCTGCTGCAGATGGCCCTTGCGGACGGCCGACGCGAGATGGATAGGCTGCGCGCCCTCTTCGCGCATTACGGCTGAAGAGCGCCAGCGTCGACTCGCGCGCCGTGGCGCCCCGACCCTAAGCCTGCCTGGCTTCCTGGATCGCCCGCCAAACCCGAAACGGCGTCGCCGGCATATCCAGATGCCGAACGCCCAACGGCGAAAGGGCGTGGATCACCGCGTTCATATAGGCGGGCAGCGCACCGACGGTGCCCGCTTCGCCCGCGCCCTTGATCCCAAGCGCATTGTTGGTGCTCGGTACCGGGTTCGAGATGACGCCGATCATCGGCAGATCCTCGGCGCGCGGCATCGGATAGTCCATGAACGTCCCGGTCAGAAGCTGGGCGTTTTCGGGATCGTACACCACTTCCTCGCCGGCCGCCTGTCCGACGCCTTGCGCCACGCCACCGTGGATCTGCCCCTTCACCAGCATCGGATTGACCACGGTGCCGACATCGTCGACGACGAGGTATCGGTCGAGTATGACCGCTCCGGTCTGCGGGTCGACCTCGACCTCGCAGACATGGGCGCCATTGGGAAAGTTGGCTTCGGGCGGCACCACGATGGCGTGTTCGCTCAGGCCAAGGTCCCAGTCATCGGGAAACGTGCCTCGCACATAGGACGCGCGGGCCACCTCCTCGATCCGCAGGTTGCGGTTGCTGTCGCGAACCCGGAACGTCCCGGCATCGAATTCGATGCTTTCGAGATCGGCCTCCATCAGATGGGCCGCCAGGACGGTGGCCCGCGCCAGGATCTTGTCCGCCGCCCTGCGTAGCGCCAGCCCGCCGGCCATGACGGATCGCGATCCGAAGGTACCCCGGCCGTGACGGACAACATCCGTATCACCGGAGACGACCCTCACCGTCTTAGGATCGAGGCCGAGAAACTCGACGGCCATCTGCCGAAAAGCCGTCTCATGCCCCTGCCCATGGTTCTGCGTCCCCATCAGCAGTGTCGCCCCGCCACCAGGATCGAACCGTATCTCGGCTCCTTCCTCGTTGGTCTTGCGGAACGGACCGCCGGCGATCTCGATCGCGTTGACCAGCGAGATGCCGCGCAGCATGCCATACGCCCGCGACCGGTCCCGGCGCGCGTCGAACCCGGCGAAATCGGCGGCTTCCAACGCGATATCCATGTTCCGCTCGAACTGGCCCGTGTCGTAGACGAACAGGAAGCCGGTATCGTAGGGCATCGCGGATTCGGGGATGAGATTGCGCCGACGCAACTCGATCCGGTCGATCCCCATCTCCTGGGCAGCCAGGTCGATCACCCGTTCGATGGCGTAGGTAGCTTCGGGCCGGCCCGCACCGCGATAGGGTGCTGTCGGCTGGGTATGGGTGAAGACCCCGAGCACTTCGGCGTGGATGGCCGGCGTCGTGTAGACGCCGGACAGGCCGCCGAGATTGTTGGTCGGCGAGTGTGGCGTGTTGAATGCGAGATAGGCGCCCAGATTGGCTTTGGTCCGAACCTTCAGACCGAGAAAGCGCCCCGATCTGTCGAGCGCCAGGGTGACGGTAGTGAAGTTGTCGCGGGCGTGGTAGTCGGAGAGGAACGATTCCGATCGGGTCGCCGTCCAGCGCACCGGCCGGCCGAGCCGCCTGGCCGCCCAAAGCACGAGGATGTGCTCGGGAAACGGGCTGCCCTTCATGCCGAAGGCGCCACCCACATCGGGTGAGACGAGCCGCAGCCGCATGGGGTCTATGCCCAGCGTGTTTTCGGCGATCTCGCTGCGGATCTTGTGCGGGATCTGAACCCCGGAGGTCAGCGTGTACCGCTCTTCCACCGGATCGTAGCCGCCAAGCGCGCTGCGCGGTTCCAGCGGGTTGGCCGAGACACGCGTGACGCGAAACTCCAGCTCGGTGACATGGTCGGCCTTGGCGAAGGCCGCCTCGACCCGGTCGCGGTCGCCAGCCTCGAAGACAAAGGAGACGTTGTCATCGACAAGCCCCGGCCAGACAACCGGCGCACCCTCCCCGACGGCTTCCGCCGCACTGCTGACGGCGTCGATCTCGTCATACTCGACAAAGACCAGATCCGCCGCATCTCGCGCGGCGTTCCGGGTCTGCGCGACGACGATGGCGACCCCTTCGCCGACGAAACGAACCTGATCGATGGCGAGCGGGTGAAAGGGCGGCCTTTCCATAGGCGAACCGTCGCGCTTATGCCGCGATACGATCGTGTGCAGCGTACCGATCCCATCGGCCAGAAGATCCGCGCCCGTCAGGACCGCCAGGACGCCCGGATGTGCCGCCGCTTCGCTGGTGTCGATCCCGACGATCTTCGCGGCGGCATAAGGTGAGCGCACGACCACCATGTCGACCTCCCTTGCGGTCGCGATATTGTCGACATAGCGGCCACGGCCGGTGACGAGACGCACATCCTCCGCCCGCGGCACCGATTCCCCCATCCCGCCGGGGTGTACCCCTATCCTCGTATCCATATCGGCTCTGCCAGTTCGATTGGGGTTCAGTCGTCGAGCGACAGGGTGGAGGGGTGAAAAAGCTCTTCGGGCTCGACCTTCCGGACGGCCGTGCCATCGGCGACCATGAACCCGGTCATCGCCTCCAGCTCGGCCCTGTTGCGCTCGAAGCCGTAAGGCCACGGATCGCCATTGGTGATCTCCAGGGTATCGGCGTAGTCATAAGCGCTCCAAGGCAGCGAAACGCGCAGAACGTTCCGCATCGCCATCTCGTCGAAGCGATCGCGTTTGGCCCGGGAGAACGCGCGGAACAGGGCCGCAGGCAGCGCGGGGTATGCGGCCGCCACGTCCTTTCTGACCGCAAGCGTGTGCATGATCGGAAAGAACCCGGTCTCGCGGTAGTAGGCCAGTTCGGCTGCACGTAAGTCGGGATAGAGCCGCCTTATGCGCGAATCGTTGCGCTGAAAGCTCTCGGGGATGCGTGGCGACACGATGGCGTCGAGCCGGCCATCGCACAGCATCCGGTCGAGCGTGTCCGATCCCGAAAGCGTCCGGACGTCGATCTCGTCAGGCAGGCTGAGCGCGATGCGCTCACCAACGCCCGGGGCGTTCAGGCCACCGACGAACCAGCTCACGTCGGACGCCTTGACGCCTTCACCAAGCATCATGCCCCGTACCCACATCGCGGCAGTCTGCTGATACTCAGGGACGCCGATCCGCCGCCCCTTGAGATCGGCGAGGCCGGCTATGCCGCTGTCGCTGCGTACGAAGATCGCGGAGTGGCGGAACGCGCGGGACAGAAAGACCGGCATCGCGACATACTTCGCGTCCCCCCGCGCGGTGGTGACGATGTGGCTCGACATCGACAGCTCGGTGATCTCCGCCGTCGCATCGTTGAGCGCCGCGCGAAAGATCGCCTCGGGTTCGCCGAACCGAAACCGCAGCACGGCGCCGTCCACCGCCACCTCACCCGTGGCCAGCGAACGCGTGCGGTCCGTCGCCACGCATGTCACTGTGAATTCCGGTAGATTCATCTAGAGCGCTCTCAGGGAATACCGGGAGGATCCGTTGGCGCGTGCCGGATCGATGCTGAAGGCGCGCGGCACGACGCCATCGGGCCAGCGGCGCACCGAAGCGGGCAGCCGGCACTCGCCAACCCGAAGGGCCGGGCGGATCGGCCCGGATCGTCCCGCGTGATGACCCTAAGGCTGTCACCCTCGACAACTCCAAGGCCCTGCCCATGCGTATCGGAGAACGCTGCGATCGTCGCCATATCATCGTCATTCTGAATTATTGTCGATAAAATAGCCGATTGCCGAGCGCAGTCAAGCCTCCACGCGTGCGTTGCGGTTGGAGTCCTTTCGCAAGTCCGGCAGCGGGTTCGAAAGGTGAAGGCGCCGAGCACCGGGTCGATCTGCCGGCATGGGCCGGATCGGTCCGCAAGGCGCGCTGCGCCGCGGTTCACCCTTGACGTCTCCAACGCCTGGGAAAGAAGGCCCCACCGTCTCGAAAGACATCATCTAGCGCCTTGCCAGGTGGCCGCGACCGCTCGGGGCGGCGCGCCCGGGCCGGTAGTTCATAGGCGTTGCCTGTTGGCCGTCTCACCGTTACGAAGCCTCCGGGACCTGGGAGGCGACAACGGCGACAACGATCCGTGCGCCGGGCAGCAAGTTTGACCCGACTACTCGTCCACGGCGCCGTGCCGGACGAGACGGCTGGTGCGGAACGATGAAACGAGCAAGGCACGCACGGATCTCCACCGCACCCCGCCGGTTCGGCCCGGCGACGGGCCTTCGATCCATACACCGCCGACTGCCGGCCGGACCCGTCGCCCGCCGGCCCTGACCCCTCCCCGTCGCCCCGCGGACGCAGCCGCCAGCCGATGTCGTCCATAGTCTTCGACCAGACGAGACCCGACCGTGCCCGACCATAGCTTCTTCGCATCCGGCATCCGAAGCCGCGCGCCCTTGCGTCTCGGCTTGGCCGGCGGCGGCACAGATCTCTCCCCCTATTGCGACGACTACGGGGGGTCGGTCCTGAATGTGACGATCGCCCGGCATGCCTATGCGTCCTTGACCCCAAGGGGCGACGGCCAGGTCGCGTTCGTCGCCAACGATATCGGGGAACGGGAGACGCTGAACAGCGATCCCGGCGCAATCGGTCTCGACGACGGTCTGCGCGTCCATCGGGCCGTCTACAAGCGGATCATGGAAACCTACAACGACGGCAAGGCGCTGCCGGTGACCCTGATCAGTTGGGTGGAGTCCCCGACCGGCGCGGGTCTGGGCGCCTCGTCCGCCCTTGTCGTCGCGATGATCGGGGCGTTCCAGCGCCTGCTCGGCCTGCCGATGGGCGAGTTCGACATCGCCCATCTGGCCTATGAGATCGAACGGATCGATCTGGGCATGTCGGGTGGCAAACAGGATCAGTACGCAGCGACCTTCGGCGGGCTCAACTTCATGGAGTTCGCCTCCGGAAACCGGGTGATCGTCAACCCGCTCAACCTCCCGGCCGAGATCATGTGCGAACTCGAGGCGTCGCTGCTGCTCTGCTTCACGGGCCGGTCGCGGCTGTCCTCGGACGTGATCGACAAACAGGTCTCCGGATTGAAGAGCGGGGCCGCCCAGTCGATCGAATCGATGCACCTGCTTAAGCGCGAGGCGCTGGAGATGAAGGCCGCCCTGCTCCGCGGTGAGTTGCCGGCCATCGACGACATCTTCCGCCGCGGTTGGGAAGCGAAGAAAAGCACCGCCAGCGGCATCAGCAACGAGCGGATCGACGCGATCTGGCAGGCCGCGATGGATGCGGGGGCCCGGGCCGGCAAGATCTCCGGCGCCGGCGGCGGCGGTTTCATGATGCTGCTGGTCGACCCGACGACGAAACACCTGGTCTGGGAGCGACTGGAATCCATGAGTTGCCAGGTCTCCACCTGCTCGATCGTCTCGCGCGGTGTGGAGTCCTGGTCAATCCCGCACATCCCCGAAAGAACGGCGAGCATAGCATGACGTCGGCATTGAACATTCTCAGCCAAGCCAGCGAGTCCTTTCAGCGAGTGACGTCGATCCATGCGGTCGTCGACACCGCCGCGCAGGCGATGATCCGATCGCTCAAAGCCGGCGGCCATCTTTTCTTCTGCGGCAACGGCGGTTCGGCAGGAGATGCGCAGCATCTTGCCGCGGAGTTCCTGGGCCGGTTCATGAAGGAAAGGCGCCCTCTCCCGGCCACGGCCCTGACGACCAACAGCTCGTCCGTCACGGCGATCGGCAACGATTACGGCTACGAACTCGTGTTCGCCCGGCAACTGGCCGGTCTGGCGCGGCCCGGCGACGTGCTGGTCGGGATCTCGACCAGCGGGGGCAGCGCCAATGTCATCGAAGCCATGCGGGTCGGCCGGGAAAGGGGCATGGTCTGCGTCTCTCTGACCGGGTCGCGGGAGAGCCCGATGAGCGCGGCTGCGGACATCGCCATCCTGGCCCCGTCGACATCCACGCCGCGGATCCAGGAGATGCATATCGCCATCGGGCACACGATCTGCGAGATCGTGGAAGATGCCATGATCGCTTGCGAATGACGCGCCCGATGCAATGCGTCATCCTGGTCGGTGGATTGGGAACCAGACTGGGCTCGCTGACCAGGGACTGTCCCAAACCGATGCTCCCGGTGCGGGGGCGGCCGTTCGTCGAGTACCTGATCGACAATGCGGCGCGCTTCGGTGCGGAGGAGATCGTCCTGCTCGCCGGACACCATGGCGGCGTCGTGGCCGAGCATTTCGAGAGCGGGCGCTTCCGGACGCCGGCGCGGACCGTATCGGTCAAGGTGCTGATCGAGCCCGAACCGTTGGGGACCGGCGGTGCTTTGCGCTTTGCAGCGGATCATCTGGCACCGCGGTTCCTGATGCTCAACGGCGATTCGATGTTCGGCTTCAACTGGCTGGACCTCGCGGCATGGGATCCGGGCCCGCGCACCGTCGGGCGCATAGCCCTGCGCTGGGTCGAGGACAACGGCCGGTACGGGGCGATCGAACGGACAGCCGACGGCCGCGTGACGGCGATGCGCGCCCGCCCGGACGTGCCGGGTGCCGGGTATATCAACGGTGGGGTCTACGTCCTGGACCGGGCGGTCCTCGACGCCATCGCGCCGGTCGGCCCGGTCTCCTTGGAGGCCGATGTCTTCCCGGCGCTCGTCGACGCGCAAGCGCTGGTCGGCAGACCCTATTCCGGCGCGTTCATCGACATCGGCATCCCGGACGACTATGCCAAGGCGCAGCAATTGCCGCTCGATCGCCGCCCGGCCGTGTTCTTCGATCGAGACGGCGTCCTCAACCACGATGCCGGCTACACTCACCGGCCCGACCAATGGCGGTGGATCGAGGGTGCTGTCGACGCGATCCGGGCCTGCAACGATACCGACCGCTATGCCTTCGTGGTCACCAACCAGGCCGGCGT
>JANQKE010000122.1 GCA_028281265.1 Alphaproteobacteria bacterium
GCCGACGGAAAACCCAAAAAACTCGCCATCACCGCCCTCATGCGAAAGCTCCTGCTCCTCGCCAACGCACTCCTCAGGGATAACCGCACCTGGAACAACTCAACCGCTTGACCAACACGGATACTCTAGCGCACCCGAGCGTGCGCCAGGCAAGCCTCACGGAGCGCTTGACCGCGGGACGGTTTGAGATGAGGTCACCTCGGCGCACACCGGTATCATTGCCCGCAGGGGAAGGCCACGATGGTCGCGCTTGGGACGTCTTCGGGCGGGGCAACCGGATCGCCGGGGGGCGGATGACGGTCCCGGGCGGCCCTCAGCACCCGCTTGGCTTCCCCCAGATCAGACACGTCGCGGCCACTGCCGGCCACACAGGCGAGCGCCTGTAAGAGGATCGCCGATCCCCTATCCTGTCCTTCGACCATGTCGCTGCCCCCGGTTCACCCTACGTTATGGCGGGTTTATCACATTCAAGGGGGTGAAATCGACTACATATTTGCAACCACCAATACTATTAAAATGGTGTAGGGATCTGTCGTGGCCCGTCTGATCGGCACCGGCCGTGTCAGGCGGCCCGCAGGGCGGCGAGCGCGGCATCGTCGAAGCGGAAGTCGACGTTGCAATACTCGCACGTCATGACGACGTCCCCGTCGATCTTGTACTCTTCGAGATGGTCCGAACCGATCTGCGCCAGAATCCCGGCTACCTTATCGCGATTGCACCGGCACCCGCGGCTCAGCGGCTGGGCCGGGTAGACCCGGACGCCGTCTTCATGGAACAGCCGGAACAGCACCGTGTCTACCGCGGTCGATGGATCGGTCAGCTCGGAACCGGTGACGGTGCTGAGCACGAGCATCGCGCGGCGCCAATCGTCCTCCCGCTCGGAGGACGGGATCTGGCGCTCCGGATCCGGCAGGCGCTGCAGCATCACCCCGCCCCCGGTCCAGGAACCGTCACCCCCAAGGACCGGGCCGTCGACCGAGATCGTCAGGGCTGCATCGAGCTGATCGGATTGGCGGAAGTAATGCAGCAGGCAGTCGGTCAGGCTGTCGCCCTGCAACTCGACGATGCCCTGGTAGCGCTGGGTGTGGGGGCCTTGGTCGACGGTGAAGGCGACGTGGCCCGTTCCCACGAGGTCACGGAAACCAAGATGGCCGTCGCCGAGGTGGTCCGGTTCTTCCACTCTGGCATAGGCCCGCACCTCGCCCGCCGTCGTGATGTCCACGACGAGGAACCGGAGCGGGCCGTCGCCCTTGGTCTGCAGGGTGAACACCCCGTCATACTTCAAGGCGCTGGCCATCAGGCTGCCCAGCACCATGGCTTCGGCCAGCACCTGCGCCACCGGACCCGGATACCGGCGGCGACCGAGAATGTCCGTCATCACCGGCCCCAACCGGACCAGCCGGCCGCGCAGGCCGGAGGCTTCGATCTGGAAGGGGCGGATGAGATCGGTGGCGGTGAGCGTCATCGGCGACAACGGACGAACGGCGGGTCGGGCAAGCGCGCGCGGGCGGACCGTCCCCATATGGGCCGATCCCCGGATGCCGACACCCGCAGGAAGACCGTGACACTGCCTTGTCCGTATCGCGCAGCCATGGGCCCGACGCCGTGCGGCGGGGTCAGCGCCGTACCGCCGGTGCCGGATCATCCCGTGTTTCGAGTGACTCCCGCAAAACACGGGATGATCGGTTCCACGACGTAAGAGCCCGTTGTCGACACCGTTTCCGCTTCAGATCACCCTGCGTTCAGATGGACTCATCTGAACGCCGGTAAGGTGGTCGACTTCAACGAGGGAGAGCCTCCTATCCTGCGTCCGGTCGGACGCAAGGATGCGCTTAGCCGGCGGCGCAATCGAGGATCGCCTGGGCGTTGCGCCGCAGCAGCGCTTCGTACAGGGACGGCCCCGGGACGAGATCGGCGCCGATCGGGTCGAGCACGCCGACCGATGCCCCGCTGCCTTCCGTCACCGTGTCGATCACCTGTGCCGTGAACTGCGGCTCCGCCATCACGCAGACCGCACCGAGCGCGGCGATACGGTCCCGGATTTCGGCCACCCGGGCCGCACTCGGGGGCAGTTCGGGGTTGACCGTGATGCTGCCCGCGACGGTCAGTCCGAACCGGCGCTCGAAATACTGGTAGGCGTCGTGGAACACGATGATCGGCTGGTCGGCGACCGGCTCCAGCATCGCCCCGATCTCCTCGGTCAGCCCGATATACTTGCTGACGAGGGCGGCCATGTTCTGCCGGTACAGCGTGGCGTTGGCCGGATCCCGGTTGGACAGCACGGTCGCGATCCGCTCCGCCATCACCACCGCGTTGACCGGATCGAGCCATATATGCGGGTCCAGCCCGGCGTGCCCATGATCGCCGTGACCATGATCGCTGTGCCCGTGATCGTCGTGCCCGTGGTCGCCGTGCCCATGATCGCCGTGCCCGTGATCGTCGTGGCCGTGGTCGTCGTGCCCATGATCGCCGTGCCCGTGATCGTCGTGGGCGTGATCGTCGTGCCCATGATCGTCGTGGGCGTGGTCGCCGTGACCATGATCGCCGTGGGCGTGGTCGTCGTGGCCGTGGTCGTCGTGCCCATGATCGCCGTGCCCGTGATCGTCGTGGCCGTGGGCATGGTCGTGCATCTCGAACGCCCCGCCGGCGCGGACCGGCAACCGCACCAGGCCCGGTGCATCGAACAGCGGGTCCCGCACGGCATCGGCGGCCAGTTGGTCCAGCGGGCCGACCAGAAAGGCCTCCAGCTCCTCGCCGATCCAGAAGACGACATCGGCATCCTGCAGGGCGGCGGCGTCGCTAGGACGCAGCGTGTAGCCGTGCGGCGAGCTGGTGCCGCGCAGCAGCAGGTGCGGGGTCGCCCCGGTGCCCGCCATGACCTCGCTGACCAGCGCATGCAGCGGTGCGATCGTCGCCACGACCGCGGGCGGGCTCGTCTGCGCCAGACCGGTCAGCGGTGTCCCCGCGAGGACCGAGGCGGCGAAGGCGCCCAGGACGGTACGGCGATTGGGACGCATGGCGGAATTGCTCCTGTCGGTATGCCGGATCGACCCGGCCTGCCCGTATGGCATGGGCCGTGTCCGACAGCGGGGATCGTTGGCTCGAGCTGTCTGTTATCTTATAACATATCTCTCGACAAGTAAGTTGGATTGCCGTCTGTTGATCCGATGACCGTGGCTGCCCTGTCCCCCTCCGACCGCCTGTTCGCCGCCGAGACGCGTGCCGCCCCGGGCCCGGCGCAAGCGCTCGTCTCGGCCGAGGCGATCGGTCTCCGCCGCCACGGCCGCTGGCTGGCGCGCGACGTCTCCCTGACCGTGCACCGGGGCGAGATCCTGTCGCTGATCGGACCGAACGGGGCGGGCAAGTCGACGGTCGCGCGGATGCTGGCCGGTGTGGTTCGCCCCTCGACCGGTCGGATCGAACGCGCCCGCGGGCTGTCGATCGGCTACGTCCCGCAGAAGCTGTCGATCGATCCGACCCTGCCCCTGACGGTGCGGGGACTGTTCCGCCTGACCGGCCGCCTCGGGCCGCGGGAGATCACGGCCGCCCTCGACCGGGTCAGTGCAGCGCATCTGATCGACATGCCCGCCCAGACCCTTTCCGGGGGCGAGTTCCAGCGGGTCCTGCTGGCCCGGGCGATCGCGCGCAGCCCGGATCTGCTGATCCTCGACGAACCGGTGACCGGGGTCGATATCGGCGGCGAGGAGACCCTGTACCGCCTGATCGCGGCGACCCGGGACAGGCTCGATTGCGGGGTGCTGCTGATCTCCCACGACCTGCACGTGGTGATGGCGCAGACCGACCAGGTGCTCTGCCTGAACGGCCATGTCTGCTGCAGCGGGACGCCGACCCAGGTCGCGCGATCGGCCCCGTTCCGGGCCCTGTTCGGCCAGCGCGGGGACGGGGTCGTCGCCCTCTACCAGCATCACCACGACCACGCGCACGATGCGGACGGGGCGATCGTGCCGCTGCCGCCGGATCGTGCGGCCAAGCAGCACGATGGGGGCGGCGATGCTGGATGACTTCTTCGTCCGTGCGCTGCTGGCCGGGGTCGGTATCGCCGCCATTGCCGGACCGATCGGCTGCTTCGTGGTCTGGCGGCGCATGGCCTATATGGGCGACACGATGGCCCATTCCGCGCTGCTCGGCGTGGCGTTGGCCGTGCTGGCGGGGGTCTTGCCGGCGCTCGGCGTGTTCGCGGTAGCCGCGGCGCTGGCCCTGGTGCTGCTGGGGCTGCAGAGCCGGGGCGATCTTGCGACCGATACGCTGTTGGGCCTGTTGTCCCATGCGAGCCTGGCGATCGGCCTGATCGTGGTGAGCTTCATGAGCTTCCTGCGGATCGATCTGATGGGCCTGCTGTTCGGGGATATCCTGGCGGTGTCCCGGTTCGACCTCGTGGTGATCTACGGCGGGGGGCTGGTCGCCCTGGCGTTGCTGGCGGCGGTCTGGCGGCCGCTGCTGGCCGACACCGTCAGCCCCGAACTGGCCCGCGCCGAAAACCTGCCGGCCGACCGGGCGCGGCTGGTGTTCACGCTGCTGCTGGCCGGGGTCATCGCCGTGGCGATCAAGCTGGTCGGTGCCCTGCTGATCACCGCCTTGCTCATCGTCCCGGCGGCCACCGCCCGGCGCCTGGCCCGCGACCCGGTCGTGATGGCCGGGCTGGCGGCGGCGATCGGGGCGGTCGCGGCGCTGTCTGGGCTTTATGGGTCGCTGGCGTTCGATACCCCGTCGGGACCGTCGATCGTGGCGGCGGCGGTGGTGCTGTTCGCCGTCAGCCGGCTGATACCGGCTCCCCGTGCCGGGGTGGTCGGATGACCGCCCGCCCGCCTCCCGACACCCGCGCGGGACCGGGCCTGGGGCCGAACGATCGCGCCGTGCTCGCCGTGCTTGCCGACGCGAAAGGACCGCTGGGTGCCTACGAGGTTCTGGACCAGGTCCGCCATCACGGCCTGAAGGCCCCTCCGCAGGTCTACCGCGCGCTGCATCGGCTGATCGGCCTGGGCCTCGCCCACCGGATCGAAAGCCTCAACGCCTTCGTCGCTTGCGCCCATGGCCGCCATTCCGACGCGGTCCGGGCGGACCGGGCGATGTTCGTGATCTGCGATCGCTGTGGAGCGGCGGTGGAGCTCGACGCCACCCCGGCCGCCGCGGCGGCGGAGTCCGCCGCGACGGCCAAGGGGTTTCGGGTCGGTCGGGTCATCGTGGAGATGAAGGGGCTGTGTGCCGGCTGCACGGCCGAGGCCCCCGGCCCGGGCTAGAGCGGATTCCGCTCTAGCCTGATTTGTCGATCGCCGGGATCAGAGCTTCCGGTCGTCTGCCGCCTTGCGGGTCTCCGCGGGCATCGGCCGGACGGGCTATTCGGATCGAGGCGAGATCGCCACGACCGCGGAGTCGGCGCCCAGGGCGCGCAGGCGGTCGGCGAGGTCCGCCGCCGCGGCCGCCAAAGCGGGCTCGTCCGTGCCGCGCAGAACCAGGGATACCCCGCTGCCGCCGGCCCGGAAATAGGGATAGCTGCCGATGCCGATACGCGGGTGGGCGGCCAGCACGGCCTCCAAGGTGGCCGCGATATCGCCTTCGCCCTTGCCAACGCAGGTGACGGTGCGGGCAAGCACCGGCGCACCACCGGTCAGGCGCGGCTCCAGGCTGTCGAGCATGGCACGCATGATCTTCGGCACGCCGGCCATCACGAACACGTTGTCGATCTGAAAGCCCGGCGCGCCGGAGACCGGGTTCTCGATCAAGACGGCCCCCGCCGGCATGTCGGCCATGGACAGCCGGGCCGGGGTCAGCAGGGTCTCGTCGCCATAATGGGCGCGGAGCCGCGCCTCCGCTTCGGCGTGGCGGCCGAAGGGCAAGCCGAAGGCGGCGGCGACCGACGCGGCGGTGATGTCGTCATGGGTGGGACCGATGCCGCCGGTGGTGAACAGATAAGTGTAGCGGCCGCGCAAGCCGTTGACTGCCGCCACGATCTCCGCCTCGACATCCGGGACCACCCGCACCTCCCGCAACTGGATGCCGCGGTCTCCCAGCCACGCGGCGATGGTGGCGGTGTTGGTGTCCTGGGTGCGGCCGGACAGGATCTCATCCCCAATGATGACGAGGCCGGCGGTCACGGGATCGGTCATGGCGTGGGGGTCTTCGGTGCAGCGGGCGGGGGTGAGCCAAGGACGCAAGCCAGGCGACGGACCGGCCGCCCGGCCAGCCCTACCTAAATCATCCTGTGTTTTCAGGGGCTCACTTACAATACCGGATGATCGATTCTCAGAACGGGGAGCGCTCCGGATCTCCGGGAACGGCAATCCGACCGGCCCCTTGGCCGCACCGACCCGTCTTCGATCCCCGCCCCCCGGGCATGCCTACTGGCTCGCCCAGATGATCCGGTGCATCCAGGCGATCTCCTCGGGTTCCAGGATACGATCCTCGTAGGACGGGTTCAGGGACCGCAGCTCGATCCGGGTCGCGGTCTGTCGGCCGACCTCCTTGGCCATCACCTCGCCGCCCTTGGTTCGGGCGACGACCCGGTCACCGCGGCGGAGCGGCGCTCCGGGGGCGACGATGATCAGGTCTCCGTCGCGGTAGAGCGGGGCCATGCTGTCGCCCGAGACTTCAAGTGCGAAGACGTGGCTTTCCTTGATGTTCGGGAACAGCACCTCGTCCCAGCCCTCGCCCACCGGGTAGCCGGCATCGTCGAAATACCCCTCCGCTCCGGCCTGGGCGTAGCCGATGATCGGGATACGGGCCTGCGGCACCCCGCCGACCTGGTCGCCGATCAAGGCCACGAACTCGCCCATCGTCGCCCCGGTGGCCTTGAGGATCTTCGACACGCTCTCGGTCGACGGCCAGCGCAGCTTGCCCTGCGGGGTGGTCCGCTTGGACGGGTTGAACGTCGTGGGATCAAGGCCCGCGCGGCGTGCCAGGCCGGACGGCGTCATGTTGTACGCCGCCGCCAACCGGTCGATGGCTTCCCAGATTTGACCATGGGTGAGCATGTGAAAATTATCACATACCTAGGTCTGACTGTCAGTAGGACGATTTTCTTTTTCTTGTTGACGTGCCAGGAATAAAGGTTATTATTCCTATATAGCGCGCAGCCATGCTTCCCGCGCCAATGCCATCCCCGTCAGACCGAACCCGCAGGAGACGACGCCGCATGCCGCGCGATCGCCACCCCTCCGTCATGCTCGACCACCGGGATCCCAGACCGTTCGAGACGGTCGAACAGGCCTGGTTCTGGTTCATCCAGGCCTATGCCGCCCGCAGCGACGGCGCCCGCATCACCGCCGGCGGCGGGGCGGTGGCACGGCCGTGCGAGCCGCTCGACATCCTGGCCGTGCTGGACCGGCTGTACCGGAACCGGGCGCTGACCCGGGACCATGTCGCGGTCCTGGGCCATTACGGGCGGCGCCAATCGCCGCCCGAGCCCGACCGGCCGCTGGAGCGGCGGGCGCATCTGCTGTGGTGGGAGGCGATGGCGCATTTGCGCACGGCATTGGAAATCAAGGGAATCCTGTGCCGCGACCGGGCAGCCGAAACCGCGGAACGGGTCGCCCCGTTCCGGGTCCGCACCGCAGCGCCGGCCGCCGCATCCCGGCTCGCGCCTGCCGAGACCGTCCGATGAGCACCGTGACCCCCGGCACCCGGCCACCCGCCTCACGATCCCCGCGCCGCACCGAAATCCATCTGGTGTTCAGCGGGCGGGCCGATCTGGCCGCCCTGAAGCTGTTGCGGCCCGGCTTCCGGCACTGTTTCGCCCTGGTGCAGCATGGCGACGACCGCTGGACCCTCGTCGACCCGATGGCCAGTACCCTGGCGGTCGAGGCGCTGTCCGCGCCCGACGGCATCAGCCTGCCCGACTGGTACCGGACCCACGGCCACCGGGTGATCCCGGCCGGAGGGCCGGTTCTGGCCTCCCGCCCCGCCCCAATCGGCATCTTTTCCTGTGTCGAGGTCTGTAAGCGGCTGCTCGGTATCCGCCGGATCGGCCTGCTCACCCCGTATCAGCTCTACCGCTGGGTCATGGAGCGACACGGACAGGCCGGCGTCGGCGTCGGGCGCCACGCCCCCGTCGACGGGCCGCACGGGCAGAGGGACCGATCATGGCCAGCTTGACCCGGGCACCGAGGATCACGATCACCTCGCCACCGGCCCCGGCGGCCGCACCGGCACCGGCCAAGGCGGATGACGGCCTGCTGTCGGTGAACCCCGAGACCGCACGCGCCGCCGCCCGCCGTCGGCTGACCGCACGCAGCGCCACGGTCCTGACCGGCTGGCGCGGGCTTCTGACGCCACGCCGGACGCCGGGCCGACGCGGCGTGCTGCTGGGGGAGTGAGCGGCGATGGTGCACGATCCGGCACGGCCACCGGCGATGTCCGTGGATTCGCAGGCCGTCGGCCGGCCGGCCGACGACCGGAGCGAGACGGATCTGGCGGCCGCCTGGGCCCGATACCGCCAGGCTCTGACCCGGCGGGAGCGCTGGCTGCCCCTGTGGCAGGACTGCTATGCCGTCGCCCTGCCGGCGCATGCGAGCTTCACCGGCACGGCCCTGCCGGGGGCCCGGGCGGGGGAGGCGCTGTACGACGCCACCGCCCCCGACGCGGTCGATCAACTGGCCGCCAGCCTGCTGGCCCATCTGATGCCGCCCTGGTCCCGCTGGTTCGGCCTGGTGCCCGGGCCGGATCTGGACCCCGGCATGGCGACGGCCCTGGCCCCCGCCCTCGATCAGGCCGCCGACGTCCTGCACGGACATCTCGACCGGTCGAACTTCGCCGTGGAGATGCACCAGTGCTTTCTCGACCTGGTGGTGGGCGGCACCGCGAGCCTGCTGGTCGAGGCTGCGCCATCGGGCAGCGCCGCCGCGTTCACCTTCGCCGCCGTACCGTTGTCACAGGTGGCCTTGGCGGCGGGCGCCGGCGGCGGCCTTGACAGCACCTATCGCCAGCTCGGCCTCACCCGGCGCGCGCTGGCCGACCGGTTCGGCCCGATGGCGCTGTCGGCCCTGCCGGCCCCCCAGCCCGGACACCGGGACCCCGAGGGGGCCGATGCCGTCGTCGTCGAGATGGTCGAGCCCGATCCCGGCGGGCCCGGCTATCGCTACCGGGCCGTCCTGGCCGGCACCGCGGAGCCCCTGGGCGTCCGTCCGTCGCCGGCCGCAGCGCCGGGGCATCCGGGGGCCGTCCTGGCCGAAGGCCGGTTCGACCGATCCCCCTTCATCAACTTCCGCTGGCTCAAGGCTACGGGGGAGGCGTATGGCCGGTCGCCGGTGATGAAGGCGCTGCCGGACATCAAGACCGCCAACAAGGTGGTCGAACTGATCCTCAAGAACGCCACCCTGGCGATCACCGGGGTGTGGCAGGCCGACGATGACGGGGTGCTCGACCCGGCGACGATCGAGCTCCTGCCCGGGGCGATCATCCCCAAGGCGGTGGGGTCGTCGGGCCTGACGCCGCTGGCTCCGCCGGGCCGGTTCGACATTTCCCAGCTTGTGCTGGAGGATCTGCGCGCCCGCATCCGCCATGCCCTCCTGGTCGATCAACTCGCCGAACTCAACGCACCGCGCATGACCGCGACCGAGGTGCTGGAGCGGTCGGCGGCGATGACGCGGCTTCTGGGCGCCACCTATGGCCGGCTGCAGGCCGAACTGCTGACCCCGCTGCTCAGGCGCTGCTTCGATCTGCTGCGCAAGCGGGGGGAGGTGCCGGACCTGCCGCTGGACGGCCAGACGGTGGTGATCCGCCACCGCTCCCCCTTGGCGCAGGCCCAGGCGCAGCGGGCGGTCGGCGGGGCGTTGAGCTGGCTGGAGATGGCCCAGGCGCTGGGGCCGGAGGCCCTGGCCACGATCGACGGGCCCGCCATGATGCGCTGGCTGGCCGACCGGTTCGGCGTGCCCGCCGACCTGATCCGCTCCCCCGCCGATGCCCGTCCCGACCCGCCGTCGGACCGTCGCTGACCCTCGCGACCCGGAACCCCCGAACCCGCCCGAAAGGACCCGCCATGAGCGACCCCGCCACCGTCACCGTCGATCGGCTCGCCCCGGACCTGCTCGCCGGCTTGCCGGCGGATCTGGTCGACCCCGACACCGGTACGGTCGACCTGCCCGGCCTGGTGGCCGCCTATCGGGCGCTCAGCGGGCGGCTCGACCGGATGATGCCGCGGCCGGATCCGGATCTCGATCCGGCAGACCAGGCCCTGCTGCGGCAGGCCCTGGGCGTGCCCGATCGGGCGGAGGACTATGCGATCGCCTGTCCCCATGGCCTGTTCGAGCCGGACGGGGAGGTCAACGCCCGGCTGCATGCGCTGGGCCTGTCCCAGGACCAGGCGCAGGCGGTCTACGACCTCGCCGCCGAGCGGCTGGTCCCGGTCATGGAGGAGCGGCTGGCCGAGATCGATGCCGACCGGGCGGTCGAACGGCTGGTTCAGGACTTCGGCGGCGCCGATCGTTGGCGGGAGGTTTCCCGACAGATCGCCGCCTTCGCCAAGCGCAGCCTGCCTCCCGAGGCGGTGGCGAGCCTGACCGGATCCTATGACGGGGTGATGGCGCTCTACCACATGATGCAAGGGGAAGGGGCGGAACCCGGCGCCCTGCCGGTGGAAGCCGGTGCCGGCACGGAAGCGGACGCGCCGGCCGAAAAGGACCTGCACCGCCTGATGCGCGACCCGCGCTATTGGCGGGACAGGGACCCCGGCCTGATCGCCCGGGTCACCGCCGGCTTCCGACGCCTGTACGGCGGTGCTTAGAACGGGATGACATGAGGGTGGATCACCCTCATGTCTGACTCTTGCTCTCAAATTGGCCCGCGGTCAGGCGGCGCCCCCGGCTCGGCCGCCGGTGCGATGGCCGTTACCCCCGCATGCGGCGCGCGTCCGGGTCGAACAGCGGTTCGGTCACCAGGCGGGCCGGCCGCCGGTCGCCGAGGATCTCGACCGCATAGTCGTTCGCCCCCGGGGCGTAGGCGGCGGCCGCGACATAGCCCATCGCTACCGATGTCGCCGACGGGTGGGCGTAGCCGCCCGACGTGACCCAGCCGACCACGGCCCCGTTGCGCCAGATCGGCTCGTCGGCGATCACGTCGGCGTCGTCGGCCTCCACCGCGAACACGCACAGCCGGTGCGCCGGGCCGGCGTCCCGGGCCGCCCGCGCGGCGTCCCGGCCGATGAAATCGCCCTTGTCCAGGGCGACGAAGCGGTCGAGCCCGGCCTCGAACGGGGTGTAGAGCGGCCGGTACTCCCGCGCCCAGGAGCCCCAACCCTTCTCCAGCCGCAGCGCATTGAGCGCCCGGGCACCGAACGGGCTCAACCCGAGATCCGCCCCGGCCGCCGCCAGCCGGTCGTGGAGCGCCCGCAGATAGTCCGGCGCCACCCAGATCTCGTAGCCGAGATCCCCGGTGAAGCTGACCCGGCCGATCTGGGCCGGGATCGGGCCGATATCCATCGCTTTGAAGGCCATGAACGGGAAGGCCGACCGGCCGACATCGGCATCCGTCACCCGCTCCAGCAGGGCCCGCGCATGCGGCCCGGCGATCTGCAGGCCCTGCAGGCCGAGCCCCAGGACCTCCAGCCGCACGCTGCCATCGGCCGGCAGGTGCTGGCCGAACCAGCGCAGGTGATAGGCTTCGGCGATGCCGGAACCGAACAGCAGGAACGCCGCCTCCCCGGTCCGGGCCAGAGTGAAGTCGCCGATCAGCCGGCCGCGCCCGTTCAGCATCGGGGTCAGCGCCATCCGGCCGATCTTGGGTAGCCGGTTGGCCAGCAGCCGGTCGAGCCAGGCCGCCGCACCCGGCCCCTCGATCCGATACTTGGCGAAGTTGCTGATCTCCAGGATCCCGACCCGCTCCCGCACCGCGCGCGCTTCCGCACCGACGGCCGCGAAATCGTTCGACCGGCGGAACGACAGCACGTCCTCGGCCGGCTGTCCCGCCTGGGCGAACCATAGCGGGTGTTCGAGACCCCAGCTATCGCCGAACACGGCCCCCCGCGCCCGCCAGACGTCGTGGAGGGCGGTGGTCCTGAGCGGCCGGGCGGCCGGCAGTTCCTCGTTGGGGAAGCGGATGCGGAACCGGCGGGAATAGTTCTCCCGCACCTTGGCGTTGGTGTAGGCGGGGCGCACCCAGTCGCCGTAGCGGGCGACATCCATCGCCCAGACGTCGAAACCGGGATCGCCGTCGGTCATCCAGTTGGCCAGGGCCAGGCCGACCCCGCCGCCTTGGCTGAACCCGGCCATCACCCCGCAGGCGACCCAGAACCCTTCGAGCCCGCGCACCGGGCCGATCAGCGGGTTGCCGTCCGGGGCGAAGGTGAAGGGGCCGTTGATCACCCGCTTGATGCCGGCCTCGTTGAACGCCGGGAAGTGCCGGAAGCCGACCTCCAGGCTCGGGGCGATGCGGTCGAGATCGGGCGGCAGCAACTCGGTATCGAAGTCCCACGGCGTCTGCCGTTCCGCCCAGGGTTTGCCGGCGCGCTCATAGGTGCCCATGAGCATGCCCTGGCCTTCCTGGCGCAGATAGAGCTCCCCTTCGAAGTCGATGCAGTGCGGCAGCTCCCTGCCGGCGGCGGCGTTGAAGTCGGTCACCGCCGCCATCGGCTCGGTCAGGAGATACATGTGCTCCATGGCCAGGACCGGCAGCTCCAGGCCGACCAGGCGGCCGACCTCCCGCGCCCACAGCCCGCCGGCATTGACCACATGCTCGGCCAGGATGGTGCCCCTGGTCGTCACCACCGCCCACATCCCGTCCGGGCGCCGGGCGAGATCGGTGACCCTTGTGTGCCGCTCGATGGTCGCCCCGCCGATGCGGGCCGATTTGGCATAGGCGTGGGTCACCCCGGCGGGGTCGACATGCCCCTCCATCGGGTCCCACAGCCCGCCGAGGAACTGGCCGGGATCGATCAGCGGCATGATCTCGGCCGCCTCCGCCGCCGAGATCACGTGCGTGTCCATGCCGAGATAGCGGCCGCGGGCATGGGCCATGCGCAGCCAGTCCATCCGCTCCCGGGTGCCGGCCAGCATCACCCCGCCGGTCAGATGCACCCCGCAGGACTGGCCGGAGATCGCCTCGATCTCCTTGTACAGGTCGATGGTGTATTGCTGCAGCTTGGCGACGTTGGGGTCGCCGTTGAGCGTGTGCATGCCGCCCGCGGCATGCCAGGTGGAGCCGGAGGTCAACTCCGAGCGTTCCACCAGCACCACGTCGCGCCAGCCGGCCTTGGTCAGGTGGTAGAGCACCGAGGCCCCGACCACGCCGCCGCCGATCACCACCGCCTGCACCCGATCCTGCATCACCCGTCTTCGCCTCCGTTCCCCGGCCGGCCCCCACCGTGCCGCAGCCGGCGGGGACGGGCCAAGTCACAGCGTCAACCGATGCCGCATTTGCGACATGAGGCCCTTGGGGCTTCGGACCGACTGGCAATTTTAGGTTGGCGACATGCGGTGAAGCCGAGCTTTATTCGGAAGGTTTATCGCAATTGGCTCTAGAAAAAATCGCCCCCAACCAGCTCTAGGAGCTGAGTTGGGGGTAGAAACCCGCACTAAAGCAGTCGAACAGCTAGTCCGATTGATGCAATGGACCGCCGAAGCAACTAGACGCTTTGCTACAATCCGTTCTTCATCACGGCAGTGCGGGTCGAATGATTAACGTTTAACCGTGACACTTACAGCATCTGGGCAGTTGGGACAACGCCGCATGCTCTCTATGGGGACCTGAACATACAAAAACAGTCTGGCCACGGAGTCGCAGCCAGACTGCCATTACACTACCAGATCCCCCAGGTTCTCAGAGGAAGTCGTTCGGTGCAGAACTCGAACAACGCCACAATGACCGGCAGCAACTCGCCAGTTGCGATGGCCCCTAGGTGTACAAGCGCCCCATACCAGATCCACCGCATCCACGTGAAGACGTGGCGAGCGGAACTACGTAGGACGAGAACCGCTGTCCCTCTTCTCTTGCGCTTGTTGTGGCGAAGCTTCTTAGTGCCTCGGCGGTCCATTCCCCTCCGGGTCGATTGACCCGGAGGTCGGTTGGGCAGGGGTGGCATTGATCAATCTCCTTTGCCATTTTTAGGGTAGAAATGTAGCAGATAAGGTCCACACACGGTCAACACAACCCTTTTCAGAGCGAATCATGCCACTTTTAGATTAATGCATCCGGTTTCCGTTGGGGACCGGGTGGTCGGGGGTGAGCAGGACGATGCCGCCATCGGTGTCGGAGACGCCGAGCACCAGCACTTCGGAGCGGAACTTGCCGATCTGCCTGGCCGGGAAGTTGACCACCGCGATCACCTGCCGGCCGACCAGCGTCTCGGGTGCGTAATGCGCGGTGATCTGGGCCGAGGCCTTGCGCTCCCCGATCTCGGGGCCGAAGTCGACCCACAGCTTGATCGCCGGCTTGCGGGCCTCGGGGAACGGCTCGGCCCGGATCACCGTGCCGGCGCGGATATCGACCTTGAGGAAGTCGTCGAAACGGATCTCGGCGGGGGTCGGCATCGGTGCGGCCTCGAAGTCCAGCGGAGCGGCAGCGCGCTCACTCCTCCAACAGCTCCAGGAGATACCGGCCATAGCCGCTCTTCACCAGGGGGTGGGCGAGCGTTCTCAACTGCTGGTCGTCGATATGCCCCTGCCGCCAGGCCACCTCTTCGGGGCAGCCGATGCGCATGCCCTGGCGGTGCTCCACCACCCGGACGAACTCCGCGGCCTCCAGCAGGGAATCGTGCGTGCCGGTGTCGAGCCAGGCCACGCCGCGCCCCAGGCACTGCACCCGGAGGTCGCCGCGCTCCAGATAGGCCCGGTTGATGTCGGTGATCTCGAGTTCGCCCCGAGGCGACGGCTTCACGCGTGCCGCGATATCGAGAACGTCATTGTCGTAGAAGTAAAGCCCGGTCACCGCCCAATGGGAGCGGGGGTTGGCCGGCTTCTCCTCGATCGACACCGCGCGCATGGTCTCGTCGAACTCGACGACCCCGTAGCGTTCCGGATCCCGCACCCGGTAGGCGAACACGGTGGCTCCGCCGTTGAGCTGGGTCGTCCGCGGCAGGGAAGAGCCCAGGCCCGCGCCGAAGAACAGGTTGTCGCCCAGGATCAGGGCGGCGGAGTCGTCGCCGACGAAGTCCCGGCCGATCAGAAAGGCGTCGGCCAGGCCGCGCGGCGCCTCCTGGGTGGCGTAGCCGATACGGATCCCCCAGCGCGATCCGTCCTGCAGCAGCCCGCGGAACAGGCCGGCATGCTCCGGCGTGGTGATGACCAGGAAATCCTTGATCCCGGACAACATCAACGTCGTCAGCGGGTAGTAGATCATCGGCTTGTCGTAGACCGGCAGCAACTGCTTGCTGACGGTGGTGGTCAGCGGGTGCAGCCGGGTTCCCGATCCCCCAGCCAGGATGATCCCCTTGCAACTCATGATCGATCAGTCTTTCTGAGTTAACCGCGCCAACACGTCGTCCAGTCCGGTTCGCCAGTCGGGGGCGGCGATGCCGTAAGCCTCTGTCAAGCGGGTGGTGTCGAGGGCCGAATAGGCGGGCCGCCGGGCCGGGGTGGGGTAGTCGGCGGTGGTGATGGCCTCGACCGTCCGGGGCACGCGCCAGCCCAGAGCGGCCGCCCGGGCGAAGATCGCCTCGGCGAACCCGTGCCAGCTCACCGCCGGGCTGCCGCCATAATGGAACACGCCCGTGGCGTCCGCGCCCGAGGCCAGCCGGTCGGCCAGGGTCAGGCAGGTCTCCGCGATCGCCCGCGCCGGTGTGGGTCCGCCGATCTGATCGGCGACCACCCGCAGGCTGTCCCGGTCCGCACCGACCCGCAGCATCGTCTTGACGAAGTTGCCGCCCTGCGCGCCGAACACCCAGGACGTCCGCAGGATCGCGTGCCGGACCCCGGCAGCGGCGACCGCCTGTTCGCCGGCCAGCTTGCTGGCCCCGTAGACCGAAACCGGGCCGGTCGGATCGGTCTCCCGCCAGGGGCGATCGGCGCTGCCGTCGAACACATAGTCCGTGGAGACGTGCACGAGCGGGATGCCGCGACGCACACACGCTTCGGCCAGGACCGCCGGCCCGTCGCGGTTGATGCGGTAGGCGGCGTCGGGTTCGGTCTCCGCCCGGTCGACGGCGGTATAGGCGGCCAGGTTGATGACGGCGGCCACCGCCCCGTCCGCCAACGCGGCGCCCACGGCGTCGGGATCGGTGATGTCGAGCGCGCCGCGGCCGCGCCCGTCGATCCGCCAGCCGGCCGGGGGCGGGAGCTCCATCAAGGCCTGGCCGACCTGCCCGCCGGCGCCGGTGGTCAATACGATCCGATCGGTCACATGGACCCCCTGTCGGTTGGCGTGATGTCAGGGACCATCGGGTGGATCTGCCGAGGCGGATCCACCCGATCGTCGCCCAGAACGCTCTAGCTGGCGCGGCGCAGCGGCGGGGTCAGGCCGAGCCGCTGGCCGTCATACCGGCCGGCGCGGATGCGCTCCCACCAGGGCCGGTTGGCGAGATACCACGCCACGGACGCCCGCAGACCGCTGTCGAAGCTGTGGCGGGGCCGCCACCCCAACTCGCGGCGGATCTTGGCCGAATCGATCGCATAGCGGCGGTCGTGTCCGGGCCGGTCGGCCACGAAGGTGATCAGGTCGTCCCGCGGACCCTGACCGTCGGGTGCCAGCTCGTCGACCAGGGCGCAGATCGTCCTGACGACCTGGAGGTTGGTCCGCTCCGCATCGCCGCCGATGGCGTAGGTCTCCCCGATCCGGCCGGTCCGGAGCACCTGCAGCAGCCCTTGGGCATGATCCTCGACATGCAGCCAGTCGCGGATGTTGCCGCCATCGCCGTAGACCGGCAGCGGCTTCCGCTCCAGCGCGTTCAGGATCATCAGCGGGATCAGCTTCTCCGGGAACTGGTAGGGGCCGTAATTGTTCGAGCAGTTGGTCAGGACGATCGGCAGCCCATAGGTGTGGTGCCAGGCTTTGACGAAATGGTCCGAGGCGGCCTTGCTGGCCGAATAAGGGGATCGCGGGTCGTAGGCGGTCGTCTCGGTGAACCGGCCGCTCGGCCCCAGCGACCCGAACACCTCGTCGGTCGAGATGTGGTGGAAACGGAAGCCGTCCCGGCGGTCCGACGGCAGGCCTTCCCAATAGCGCCGCGCGACGTCCAGCAGCGTGAACGTGCCGGTGACGTTGGTGTTGACGAACGCACCGGGCCCGTCGATCGAACGATCGACATGGCTTTCGGCCGCCAGATGCATCACGGCGTCGGGTTGATGGCGGTCGAAGACGGCGGCCAGGGCGGCATGATCGCAGATATCGACCCGTTCGAGCACATGGCGGTCCGGGTCGGTCAGGGCGTCCCGGTACTGCGGGTCGGCGGCGTAGGTCAGCTTGTCGACCGCCACGACCGAATGGCTACCCTGACGATCGATCAGTCGCGCGACCGCGGAGCCGATGAAGCCGGCCGCCCCGGTTACCAAAATGCGCATTGTCCAGATGTCCCCGTTGTTGCGGGTTCGACCGCGCTCCCCGTCGTTGGGTCTGCCTCTTACTCAATACCGGAACAGCGGGGCAAGCGCCGAAAGCCGCGGCAGGGCGGCGTCCTTGGCCGAAAGCTGCACCGTCGCCGCGGTCACCGGCCAGTCGATCCCCAGATCGGGATCGTTCCACACGATGCCGCCGTCACAATCGGGCGCGTAGAAATCATCCACCTTGTAAGCGACGACGGTATCCGGCTCCAGGGTGCAGAAGGCGTGGGCGAAGCCCTTGGGGACGAAGAGCTGCCGCCAGTTCTCGGCCGACAGTTCGACCGCGACGTGCCGGCCGAAGGTGGGGGAGCCGTGGCGGATATCGACCGCCACATCCAGCACCCGGCCGGCCAGCACACGGACCAGCTTGGCCTGGGCGTGGGGCGGGGATTGGAAGTGCAGGCCCCTCAGGGTGCCGACCTGGCGGCTCAGCGACTGGTTGTCCTGGACGAAGTCGGCGTCGATGCCGTGCTCCCCGAACCGGGTCCGGTTGTAGGTTTCGCAGAACAGACCGCGGTCGTCACCGAACCGGCGGGGCTCGACGATCTTGACCTCCGGGATCGCGGTGGGGGTGACGTCCATGGATCTTCCAGTGAGGCGGGGATGAGGCGGACATCGGCGCGGCCCGGCGTCGACGCCGCTGTGTAGCGGCCTCGCCCCGGGGCTTCAAGCAGTTCCCGGGGGCCGCCCGGCCACCCGCACGACCCCTGCTGCTCACCGCCGGTTGAAGTCGAGCTGTGCTGGATCGAGCTGGAACCCGACCAGGATCTCGTGGTCCCCGGCGGTGGCGAGATCGGCCAGCGGGATCGACTGGACCAGCACTTCCCGGCTTGCCGCTTGCGACAGCGAGGCGCTGGCGAAGCGCAGGTCGACCGGGAACTCCCGCTTGGCCATGATGCGGTCTTGCGGGTCCAGGATCGACACGAAGTACTCGACCACCACGCGGTCGCCGCTCAGCGCCGGCCCCCGCTCGGCGACGACGAGCAGTTCGAGCCGCACGTCGACCCGGTCGTCGAAATAGTCGCATTGGCCCTCGAACGGCCCGAAGCCGGCCACGGCGACGACATCGGTCAGGTCCCGCCCGCCGCCGGGGGAGAACAGGGTCAGTTCCGCGGCATCCTCGACGATCAGCACGGACGGACAGCGCGCCGGGCCGCCATCGGCCCCGTCGGGCTCCCCGCCGCGGAGCCCGGTGAGCGGGTTGCCAATGCCGGTCGACCCGCACGCGGCGAGCCCGCCTGCGGCTACGACGACGAGGCCCAGCCGCGTGAGCCAATTCCCAAGCCCTCGGCGCCTATGATATCCAACACCCATCGGGTCTTCCTCGTGTCGCCCGCCCGGCGCGCTGTCCGGGGCCCGTCCCTTCCTGGTTGCCGTCGGCCGACTGGCTGTCGGCCCGGTCGGCATCCGTTGCGATCGGGACCCTAGCCGATTTGGTCCGGGGGCCCAACGCCGCTTGATCATTGGGGACCGGCCCGCGCCTGCAGCCGCCGGTTCCGGGAGCTGCTGTGACCATGCCCGCTGATGGCGCTTCGCCCGCTTCACCGCCGGCCGCCGACGTCACGATCCCAGGGTCCGTGCGGGACGACGACCAGGGCACGGCCGCGGATGTCCGGCGGCCCCTGACCATCCGGCTGGCCGGACCGCGCGGGTTCTGCGCCGGGGTCGACCGGGCGATCCAGATCGTCGAACGGGCGCTGGAGCGCTACGGCGCGCCGGTCTATGTCCGGCACGAGATCGTGCACAACCGCTTCGTGGTCGAAAGCCTGGAGGCCAAAGGTGCCGTGTTCGTCGAGGAACTCGACGAGGTGCCGGCGGACGTGCCGGTGGTCTTCTCCGCCCATGGCGTGCCCAAGGCGGTGCCGGCCGAGGCCGAGCGGCGCAAGCTGTTCTATCTGGACGCGACCTGCCCGCTGGTCAGCAAGGTGCACCGGGAGGCCGAGCGCCACTACAAGGATGGCTATCTGATCCTGCTGATCGGCCATGCCGGCCATCCGGAGGTGATCGGCACCATGGGCCAGTTGCCCCAGGGCGCGGTGCGGCTGATCGAGACCGTCGGCGACGTCGCCGCGCTGGACCTTGCGGCCGACGCGCGGCTGGCCTTCGTCACCCAAACGACGCTGTCGGTCGACGACACCGCGGAGATCGTCGCGGCACTGCGGGCCAAATACCCGTCGATCGCCGCCCCCCGCAAGGAGGATATCTGCTACGCCACCACCAACCGGCAGGAAGCGGTCAAGGCCATCGCCGCGGCCAGCGACGGGCTCCTGGTGATCGGGGCGCCGAACTCCTCGAACTCCCTGCGGCTGGTCGAGGTCGCCAAACGTTACGGCTGTGACAAGGCGCAACTGGTGCAGCGGGCGGCCGACATCGACTGGGACTGGATGGCGGACGTCACCGCGCTGGGCATCACCGCGGGCGCGTCGGCGCCGGACGTGCTGGTCGACGAGGTGATCGACGCTTGCCGCAAGCGCTTCGCCGTGACCGTCGAGGAAGTCCGGATCGCGGACGAGGACGTGGTCTTCAAGCTGCCCCGCGCGCTGACCTGACCCCCCGGGCGGGCGGCGTTGCCGGCAAGGCCCGCGGCAGACCCGCCACCGGCTGGTCTCGATAGTGCACCAGATAGACCGGTTCGGTCGGGGTGTTGTCGGTCACCAGGAACCTCAGCAGGACGGTTTCGCCCGGGCCGACGACCCCGATCGAGAAGCGGATGCCGTCCCGCGGCTCGTTGGTCACCTGCGCCCGGGCGAAGCGGTCCGAGGTGGCACGGGTCGGGGATCCCAGCGCGTCCTGGCCGAACGACAGCCCGTCGAGATAGTCGCTGCCCAGCCCCGGCTGCTCCTCCAGCGCCAAAGCGAAGCTGGTCCAGGGCCGGTCGGTGGCGTTGGTGAGGGCGAGCACCAGCTCGAAGCTGGTGAAATGGTTGGACCGGGCCCGGTTGCCGAGGCCGTCGGACATCCCGCCGATGGCGATGACGATTTCGCCGTCGGCCACGACGGTGGCCGCCAGGACCACCGGGTCGTCCGGGCTGCCGCTGCCGCCGACCGAGGTGATCACCAGCGTGTCGCGCTGCGAGGTGAAGCTGAGGTCCGCCAGGGCCGTGCACGGCGACAGCGCCAGCATCAGCGCGACGGCCGCAATCCCCCGGCGCAGCCGGGCCGGGAGGTAGGGCTGTACCCGCATGCGATGGTGCGACGGCTGCCGGGCGCACCAGGCGGCCGGCTGTGGGTTCATCCCTGCCATGCGAGGGATACTGGGGCGGCGGGCCGCTCAGGCCAAGCCCCCTTGCGCGGGACGGGCCGGCTGGTCCGCCGCCTCCGCCTCGGGCCGCAGATCGATGTCGATGCGCCGGACCCCGTGATCGGCCTTGGACAGGCGGGCGAACAGGGCGGACACGGTCCGGCCGGTCACCGGGTCGGTCCAATCGCCGGCGATGTCGGCCGCCGGCTGCAGGACGAAGGCGCGCTCGCGCATGCGCGGGTGCGGAATCGTCAGCGCCGGCGTGTTCAGCACCAGATCGCCCATCAGGATGATGTCGATATCGATCAGCCGCGGGCCGTTGGGCACCGTCGGCACCCGGCCGAGATCCGCTTCGATCCGCTTGACCGCGGCAAGCACTGCCGGTGCGGCCAGGCCGGTGTGCCCGCTGACGATCAGGTTCAGGAACGGATCCTGGTCGACCAGATACATCGGCGCGGTCTCGTAGACCGGGGAAACCGCGCTCAGCGCGACCACCCGGCTCAGCGCCTCGACCGCGGCGGCCAGGCTGCGCTCGCGCGGACCCAGATTGGCGCCCAAAGCCAACAGAACGGGCGCGGGAGATGGCGTCATGCGGTGATCTCGTTGCGGGAGCGCACGGAACGGAACGGAACATCGGCCGCGGCGGGCTGACGGGACCGGGCTTGTTCCACACTAAGCCACCGCGCCGTCAATGGTTGATGTTGACACTGGGCGGTGGGACACCCCCACACTGTCCCCATGTCGACGTCGTATGATGAGATTCCGCTATGCGGGCGGGACATGAGCCTGGTGGCCGCCATCGATGCCCTTGCCGATCTGGTCCGGTCGGTGCGGGACGGGGCCTTTCCGGGGTCGTCCCATACGTCCTTGGACCGGTTGCGAGGCGACCGGCTGGCGGACGAGCTGACCGTCTATCGCGACCATGCCGAAACGGTTGACGCCCTGCCGGTCGATCACGCCGAAGGCGCGGCCGCTCGCGCCGAGCTGGGGCTGGATCTCGCGCAGTCCTGTCTCGACCTGCTGCGCTGGCTCGCCGCGGTGGATCGGGGCCGCGACCACGGTGCCCGTGCTGTGGTGATCGGTCTGCAGGCGATCGCACTGGCGGACTCGGTCCTCGATCGGGTTCCGTCCGGTGCGGACCGGGAGGAGTACGACACCGGCATCCGCCATCTGCGCCGGCGCCTGGCCGAGATGGCGGATGCCGAGGCCGAACCCGCCCTGGACGGCCGGTGAGGCGCGGCCCGGCCGGTCCGGGACGGTGTCGCGTGCCGGTCCGGGGCGGCGGTGCCGTCACCCGGTGGAGCATCTCGCGTCCGAACGGACGCAAGGATGCTCTAACTCTTTGAAGTAGGTCAACTTATCTGCATTCAGATGAGGTCCATCCGTCAGATGAGGTCCATCCGAATGCAGGTTGATCTAATGCGCAGCGGCGTGAGGAGGACGGGGATTGAGCAAGCACAAGGCGCCCAAGGCCGCCAAGGCGAGCGGGGTCGACTACGACTACCATCGGGAACTCGACCGGCTGCAGATCGAGCTGGCCTATCTGCAGCGCTGGGTGGTGCGCACCGGTGCCCGCATCCTGGTGATCTTCGAAGGGCGGGATGCGGCCGGCAAGGGCGGGGTGATCAAGCGGCTGACCGACCGGGTTTCGCCGCGGGTGTTCCGCACGGTCGCGCTGCCGGCACCCAGCGAGCGGGAGAAGACCCAGTTCTACCTCCAGCGCTATGTCGCCGAACTGCCGTCGGCCGGCGAGGTCGTGGTCTTCGACCGGAGTTGGTACAACCGTGCCGGGGTCGAGCGGGTGATGGGCTTCTGCACCGAGCAGGAGGCCCGGAGCTTCCTCAACCAGATCCCGAAATTCGAGTGGCAACTGGTCGAGAGCGGGATCCACGTCATCAAGTACTTCCTGACCGTCTCGATGGACGAGCAGGAAAAGCGCTTTCACCGCCGGCTGGACGATCCGGTCCGGCAGTGGAAGTTGAGCCCGATGGACATCGAATCCTACCAGCGCTGGTGGGACTACACCCGGGCCTACGACGCCATGCTGCGGGAAACCGACATGCCATACGCTCCCTGGTGGGTGGTGCCGTCGGACGACAAGAAGAAGGCGCGGCTGAACTGCATCTCCCATTTCCTCGGCCAGATCGACTACGAGCCCCTGCCGCTCGACCTGCCGGAGCTGGGGGAGCGGCGGCCCCGCCCGAACGACTGTCCCGAGGACGGGGCGGCCTTCACCTCCTTCATCCCGCAGCGGTTCTGACGGTCACGCCTCCGGCCTTGCTCTTAACCGTGAGAATGAGAACGGGATTGAGA
The DNA here is from genome assembly GCA_028281265.1 of Alphaproteobacteria bacterium. Lineage (GTDB taxonomy): Bacteria > Pseudomonadota > Alphaproteobacteria > DSM-16000 > Inquilinaceae > JANQKE01. The sequence continues at coordinate 23,031 of JANQKE010000122.1, forward strand.
CGATACGCGCGATCGCGAGAGTGATCGCACCTATCGCCATCCCGCTCCAGATCACCTTTATCGGCGTTCAGACGGACTCACCTGAATGCCGATAAGGTGATCTCCTTCAAAGAGTTAGAGCATCCTTGCGTCCGTTCGGACGCGAGGATGCTCCAGCACGCCGTGATGCCGGCCGCTGCCACCCGTGGCCGGACTTGCGACCAAGGTAGGGCAGCTCCTCCCGCGGGCTTGATGTATATCAGTGACTACTGAAACAAGCCGTCCGAAGCTCGACCCAGAAACCATGAAGTCGTTGGGGGGATGCGGGGCCGGGCTGAAGCACCCGGTCCGCGTCGCCCTCCACAGGAAGGAGTCCGAAGCCGTCATGACAGCCGCACCACCCGTTCCCAAGGTCACCGCGTTCTTCGACGAACCGACCTTCACCATCAGCTATGTCGTCACCGACGAGGCGACCCGGCGGTGTGCGATCGTCGATTCCGTCCTCGACTACGATCCCGCCTCGGGCATGACCGACACCGCCTCGGCCGACGCGATCATCGCCCATGTCAGGGCCGGCGGGCTGACCGTGGACTGGATCCTGGAAACCCATGTGCACGCCGATCATCTGTCGGCGGCCCCCTATCTGAAAGAGGCCCTGGGCGGGCGCATCGGTATCGGGTTCGGGATCACCATCGTCCAGGAAGTGTTCGGCAAGCTGTTCAACGCCGAGCCGGATTTCGAGGCCACCGGCCGCCAGTTCGACCATCTGTTCCAGGACGGCGAGGCGTTCACCATTGGCGGGATCGCGGCCAAGGCGATGCACACGCCGGGCCACACCCCGGCCTGCATGACCTATCTGATCGGCGATGCCGGCTTCGTCGGCGACACGCTGTTCATGCCGGACTTCGGAACCGCCCGGTGCGACTTCCCCGGCGGCGACGCCCACCGGCTCTACCGGTCGATCCAGAAGATCCTGGCCCTGCCCGGCGAGACCCGGCTGTTCATGTGCCACGACTACAAGGCCCCGGGCCGGGACGATTACGCTTGGGAGACCACCGTCGCCGACGAACGCGTGCGCAACATCCACGTGCACGAAGGCGTGACCGAAGACGCCTTCGTCGCCATGCGCACGAACCGGGACGCGACCCTGGCGATGCCGCGGCTGTTGTTGCCGTCGGTCCAGGTCAACATGCGGGCGGGCAACCTGCCGCCGCCCGAAGAGAACGGGCAGCGCTATCTGAAGATCCCGCTCAACGCATTCTGACCCCGGGGGGCAGCGACCGACCGAGCAAGGGAAGAGGGCCGCTCGCGGATCGGCCGGCCCGGTCAGCGCCGCCCGCGGGCCGGCCGGTCCGCACGTGGCGGATCCCGGCCGACCCCGTACGGGCTGTCCGGGGCGGGAGACGGTGCCGCGACCGGTAGGGGCGATCCTCAGGGACGCCCGTGCGCCGCATCCCTGGCTTCGGGCCGGGGCGGCTTGCCGGCGCCGGCCATGGCCTGTACATCAGAACTTCATTGAATTCTGAATTTTTCTGGCCCGACGCGGTCGCGCGGATCGCCGCCGGGCCGAAAGGACGCTGCCCTATGCCCCCCGTGAGCCGGTTCCTGCCGTGTCTGAGCTGGCTGAAGGTCTATCGCCGGGACGATTTCCCGGCCGATCTTCTGGCCAGCATCATCGTCACCATCATGCTGATCCCGCAGAGCCTGGCCTATGCCATGCTGGCGGGTCTGCCGCCGCAGGTCGGGCTGTACGCGTCGGTGCTGCCGCTGGTCGGCTACGCGCTGTTCGGATCGTCGCGGACGCTGGCGGTCGGGCCGGTGGCCGTGGTCTCTCTGATGACGGCGGCGGCGGTCAGCCAGGTGGCGGTGCCGGGCAGCCCGGACTATCTGGCGGCGGCGGTCGCGCTGGCGTTCCTGTCGGGGCTGTTCCTGGTGCTGATCGGCATCGCCCGGCTGGGGTTCCTGGCCAATCTGCTCAGTCATCCGGTCATCAACGGCTTCATCGGCGCCTCGGCGATCGTGATCGCGGCCAGCCAGCTCAAGCACATCCTGGGCATCGACGCCGATGGCCATTCCTTGCTGGCACTCGGGCGGAGCCTGGCCGGCCAGGTCACCGCAGCCCATCTGCCGACCCTGATCATCGGCACGGCGTCGATCGTCTTCCTGTTCTGGGTGCGCAAGCAGTTGAAGCCGCGGTTGATCACGGCGGGGATGAACGCGCGGCTGGCCGACGTTCTGGTCAAGGCGGGGCCGGTGGCCGCGGTGATCGTCGCCACGGCGGCGGTCGGGCTGTTCGCCCTGGCGGCCGATGGGGTGCGCATCGTCGGCGACATCCCGCAAGGCCTGCCGCCCTTGACCCTCCCGCCGGTGGATGCGCCGCTCTGGGCCGATCTGCTGCCGGCGGCGATCCTGATTTCCGTCGTCGGTTTCGTCGAATCGGTGTCGGTGGCGCAGAGCCTGGCCGCCAAACGCCGGCAAAGCATCGACCCCAACCAGGAGCTGGTGGGCCTGGGGGCCGCCAACATCGCCTCGGGCGTGTCCGGCGGCTATCCGGTGACCGGCGGCTTCGCCCGGTCGGTGGTCAATTTCGACGCCGGTGCCCGGACGCCGCTGGCCGGCGTGCTGACGGCCGGGATGATCGCCCTGACGGCGGTGTTCCTCACCCCGCTGTTCTTCCACCTGCCCAATGCCGTCCTGGCCGCGACGATCATCGTCGCCGTCCTCTCGCTGGTCGATCTGGGTGCGATGAAGCGGACCTGGGACTATTCCAAGTCCGACTTCGCGGCGATGGCGGCGACGATCCTGTTGGTGCTGACCGCCGGGGTGGAAGCCGGGATCATCGCCGGGATGATCGTGTCGATCGCCCTGTATCTCTGGCGGACCAGCCGGCCACACATGGCCGTCGTCGGCCAGGTCGCCGGGACCGAGCATTTCCGCAACGTCGACCGGCATGCGGTGGTGGAGAGCCCGACGGTGCTGACCATCCGGGTCGACGAGAGCCTCTACTTCGCCAACACCCGCTATCTCGAAGACGCGATCGGCCGGCAGGTGGCCGCCCGGCCCGAGATCCGCCACGTCGTGCTGATGTGCCCGGCGGTGAACTTCATCGACGCCTCGGCACTCGAAAGCCTGGAGATGATCGCCGACCGGCTCAAGGCCGCCGGGACGACGTTGCACCTGTCGGAGATCAAGGGACCGGTCATGGACCGGCTGAAACGCTCCCCCTTCTTCGATCATGTCGACGGCGAGGTGTTCCTGACCCAGCATGACGCGATGGCGGCCCTCGACCCCGAGACCACTGCCCAGGCCGATGCCGGGCAACGCCCGAAGACCCCGGCTGCGGCCCGGGCGCGCCCCGAGGCGGCGGAGTAGCGCCCCGGCAGCGGGGAGCCGAGAGCCGGGGAGCCGTCGACGGCCGCGATGCGGGCGGGGTTGTCCCGCTATCTGCCCCGGATGGGCCGACAGATGGGCTCCAAGGACGTGAAGTCTTCCCCGGCCTCGGTCTTGGAGGAGGGCGTATCCGCCGCGTTTGCCCCGGGGAGATCGGTCGGCATGTCCGGATGGACGTAAAGGATGCCATAGAGCGTTTTCAGGGACTATCGGGCCGATCTGCCGAGGTGGATGGGCCTGATGCCAGGAGCGAGGAGGAAGGACATGCCGGGGCATATTCGACGACGAGCCACGCCGCAGCGGGGCCCATCCGCCCGGCCCTTCGGGTTGGCGTGTGCCGGCCGCCCACTGCGTTGCGCCGCTTGCCCGATGGCACCGCATCGCGCGGCGCGACGCGCCTCCACGGATCGATCCGGCACACGCCAACAGATCGACCCGATAGTCCCTGAAAACGCTCTA
>JANQKE010000204.1 GCA_028281265.1 Alphaproteobacteria bacterium
CCCGGCCCTTCGGGTTGGAGTGTGCCGGCCGCCCGCTGCGGTGCGCCGCTTGCCCGATGGCACCGCGTCGCGCGGCGCGACGCGCCTTGCGGATCGATCCGGCACACGCCAACAGATCGACCCGATAGTCCCTGAAAACGCTCTAGCGCATAGGGCGAAACACGAAGGATGTGGCGGAAGTCGTGGCCGTTTCTCCTGCGCTTATCGGAGAGTTGGAGAACCGGTCCTCTCCCTCCCCCTTGCGGACCGCCGAGTGGGGCGCCACCATCGCCGTTCGTTGACGCGCCAACCGGACCGAGGCCGCATGCTCACCGTTGAAGGGATCGAGACCTGCTACGGCAGCAGCCAGGCGCTGTTCGGGATCAGCCTGACGGTCAAGGAACATGAGGTCGTCACCCTTCTGGGCCGCAACGGTATGGGCAAGACGACGACCGTGTCGACGGTGATGGGGCTGCTCAAGCCCGCCGCCGGCACCGTGACGTTCGAGGGGGAAACGGTCTCCGGCCTGCCGGCCCATGCCGTGGCCCGGCGGGGGCTCGGCCTGGTGCCCGAGGGCCGGCAGATCTTTCCCAACCTGACGGTGCGGGAGAACCTGATCGCCACCGCCGTCGACCGGGGCGCGGACGGCTGGACCTACGACAGGGTGACGGCGCTGTTCCCGCGGCTCAGGGAACGGGCCGATCAGTTCGGCGGCCAGCTTTCGGGGGGAGAGCAGCAGATGCTCGCCATCGGCCGGGCGCTGATGACCAACCCCAAGCTGCTGATCCTGGATGAAGCGACCGAGGGGCTCGCCCCGCTGATCCGGCAGGAGATCTGGGCGTGTCTCGAAGGGTTGCGGACCGCCGGTCAGGCGATCCTGGTGATCGACAAGAACCTCAAGGCCCTCAACCGCCTGGCCGACCGCCACTACATCATCGAAAAGGGCAGGGTGGTCTGGACCGGCAGCCCCGCGGACCTCACCCGCGCGCCGGAGGTGACCGAACGGTATCTGGGGGTGTGAGACCGTCCGCGGCGCGGTTGGGCTGGGCAAGGCCGACCGGGTTGCTACACTCCGCCGCATCGGTGCCGCCGCAACCGGCGGCGCTCCGACGGGGACCGGTCCCGCGGTCGCCCGGCGGCGAACGACAACAGGGAGAGGGAAGACCGACGATGATCAAGAAACTGCTTGCCGCCACCTGTCTCGGTGCCGTGGCGATGGCCACCCCGGCGACGGCCCAGGACCTGACCGTAGGCTTCATGGCGACGCTGACCGGCCCGGCCGCGGGGCTGGGCGTGCACATGCGCGACGGGTTCCTGCTCGGGGTCGAGCATGCCGGCGGCAATCTCGGCGGGCTGGAGACGGAAGTCATCGTCGTCGATGACGAACTGAAGCCCGACCTGGCAGTCGAACGGGCCAACGAGCTGATCGAGCGGGACGAGATCGACATCTTCGCCGGCGTGGTGTTCTCCAACGTCATGATGGCGGTGTTCCGCCCGGTGACCGAGGCGGAGATCTTCCTGGTCTCCGGCAATGCCGGGCCGAGCCCGATCGCCGGCCGGCGCTGCTCGCCCTACTTCTTCTCGATATCCTGGCAGAACGACCAGAACCACGAGGTGATGGGCGCCTGGGCCGAGGCGCAAGGCTATGAGCGCGTCTTCCTGATGGCGCCGAACTACCAGGCCGGGCGCGACAGCTTGACCGGGTTCCAGCGCCACTTCACCGGCGAGGTGGTGGACGAGGTCTACACCCAGCTCGGCCAGCTCGACTTCTCGGCCGAGCTGGCGCGGATCGCCGCCGCCCGGCCGGATGCGGTCTTCACCTTCATGCCGGGCGGGATGGGCGTGTCCCTGGTCCGTCAGTTCGACCAGGCGGGCCTCAAGGACAGTGTCGTCTTCCTGTCGGCCTTCACCGTCGACGGGACCACCCTGCCGGCCACGCAAGCGGCGGCCTTGGGCCTCTACTCCGCCTCGCAATGGACCATGGACCTGGACAACGCCGCCAACACGCGGTTCGTCGAGGATTTCGTGGCGACCTACGACTATCTGCCGTCGCTCTACGCCAGTCAGGGCTACGACGCGGCGATGCTGATCGACAGCGCCATCCGGGCCGTCGGCGGCGACCTCTCGGACAAGGACGCCCTGAGGGCGGCCTTCCAGGCGGCCGATTTCGATTCCGTCCGGGGCGATTTCGCGTTCAACACCAACGGCTTCCCGATCCAGGACTTCTACGTCACCCAGGCTGTCCAGCGGGACGACGGGGCGATCGTCATGCAGTCGATCGACGTGGCGTTCGAGGATTTCGGCGACGCCTACGCGGCCGACTGCCGCTTGTAGGCTCAACGGATACGGGGAGGCGGAACCGGGCCGGGTCCCGCCTCCCATCGCCAAGGGAACCGACGTCCCGATGGAAATCCTGCTGCTGGTGCAGACCCTCAACGGGCTGCAACTGGGCATCCTCTTGTTCCTGATCGCCGCTGGGCTGACGCTCGTGTTCGGCATCATGGACTTCATCAATCTGGCCCATGGCGTCCAGTACATGATCGGCGCCTATCTGGCGGCGACCGTCACCCTGGCGACGGGGTCGTTCTTCCTGGGCCTCTTGATCGCGTTACCGCTGGCCTTCGTCATCGGGATCGGGTTCGAGCGGCTGGTGCTCAGGCATCTCTACGACCGCGATCACCTGGACCAGGTGCTGGCCACCTTCGGGATCATCCTGTTCCTCAACGAACTGGTGAAGATCATCTGGGGGCCGACCCCGATCGCCTATCCCGGCCCCGCCCTTCTGTCCGGGACGATCCCGGTGATGGACGGGTTCGGGTATCCGGTCTACCGGCTGGCGATCATCGGGGCCGGGATCGGGGTGGCGATCCTGCTGTGGTTCCTGGTCAGCAGGACCCGCGCCGGCATGCTGGTCCGGGCCGGGGCGAGCAACGCCCGGATGGTGTCCGCGTTGGGGGTCGATATCCAGCGGCTGTTCATGCTGGTGTTCGGCTTCGGCGCCATGCTGGCCGGTTTCGCCGGCATGATGGCCGGCCCGATCCTGTCGGTCGAACCCGGCATGGGCGACAACGTCCTGATCCTGGCCTTCGTGGTGATCGTGATCGGCGGCATCGGCTCGATCCGCGGTGCGTTGGTCGGGGCGTTGGTGGTCGGCCTCGTCGACACCCTGGGCCGGTCGTTCCTGTCCGACATCCTGAAGCTGTTCGTCAGCCCGTCGGCCGCGAACGATGTCGGCCCCGCGCTGGCGTCGATGTTGATCTACATCCTGATGGCGGCGATCCTGTTCTTCCGCCCCGCCGGCCTGTTGCCGGTCAAGTCCGGCCGATAGGCGAGCGCCCCGATGACCGACCTCTCACGCAACGGGTCCGCCGGGGTGTCCGCGGCCGACCCGGCGCCGATCGCCCCGTTCAGCCGGGCCTGGCTGACCGCCCGCTGGGTGCCGCTGGTCCTGTTCGCGGCCCTGGCTCTCCTGCCCTTCGTCGCCGATTGGGCGGGGGAGGGGTTCTACATCACGCTGTTCACCCGGATCATGATCCTGGCGATCGCGGCCGTCAGCCTGGATCTGATCCTCGGCTACGGGGCGATGGTCAGCTTCGGCCACGCCGCCTATCTCGGCATCGGTGCCTATGTGATCGGCATCCTCGACTACCACGCCGTCGGCAACGCCTGGATCGGCTGGCCGCTGGGTATCGCCGTCTCGGCCGTCGCTGCGTTGCTGATCGGTGCCGTCAGCCTGAAGACCCGCGGGGTCTACTTCATCATGATCACGCTGGCGTTTGCCCAAATGCTCTACTTTGCCGCCACCAGCTTGAGCCGGTACGGCGGGGACGACGGGCTGACGATCTGGGGACGCAACACCGTGCCGGGGCTCGACGGCTGGCTCGATCTCGAAGACCGGACGACCTACTACTACGTCGTCTTCGTCTGCCTGCTGCTGGTCTATCTGCTGTGCCGGGCGCTGGTCACCTCCCGCTTCGGCCGGGTGATCCGCGGTGCGAAGGAGAACGAGCAGCGCATGCGGGCGGTCGGTTTCAACCCGTATGTCTACCGGCTGGTGGCGTTCACCCTGTCGGGGGCGATGGCCGGGCTGGCGGGGGTCCTGCTGGCCAACCATGCCGAGTTCGTGAGCCCCGCCTACATGGCCTGGACCCGCTCGGGCGAGCTGATCGTGATGGTGGTGCTGGGCGGCATGGGCACGCTGCACGGCGCCATCATCGGGGCGATCAGCTTCCTGATGCTGGAGGAGATCCTGTCCGGGCTGTGGCAGCACTGGAAGGTGATCTTCGGGCCGCTGTTGATCCTGTTGGTCCTGTTCGCCCGCGGCGGCATCGTCGGTTGGCTGGAGAAGCGGCGCCATGGCTGAACCGCTGCTCGAGGTCAGCCGTCTGCGCAAGGCGTTCGGCGCCGTCATCGCCACCGACGATCTGTCGCTGACGGTCGAACCGGGGGAGATCCACGCGGTGATCGGCCCCAACGGGGCGGGCAAGACCACGCTGATCTCCCAGCTCACCGGCGACGTCACCCCCGACAGCGGGTCGGTCCGGTTCGATGGCAGGGACATCACCCGCCTGCCGACCCATCGGCGGGCGCAACGGGGGCTGGCCCGGTCGTTCCAGATCACCTCGATCCTGCCGGGCTTCACGGTGCTGGAGAACGCGGCCGTCGCCGCCCAGGCGCATGCCGGTCACAGCTTCCGGTTCTTCGGCGATGCCGGGCGGGACCGGCAGGTCAACGCCGTCGCCTATCAGGCGCTGGAGACCGTCGGCCTGGCCGATCGGGCGCCGGTCCCGGCCAGGACGCTCAGCCATGGGGAGAAGCGCCAGCTCGAACTGGCGATCGCGCTGGCCACCAAGCCGAAGCTCCTGCTGCTCGACGAGCCGATGGCCGGGGTCGGCAAGGAGGAGACCGCGATCATGGTCGCGATGCTCCGGCGGCTGCGGGCCGACTACACCATCCTGTTGGTCGAGCACGACATGGACGCGGTGTTCGCGCTGGCCGACCGCATCACGGTGCTGGTCTACGGCCGGGCGATCGCGACCGGCACGCCCGACCGGATCCGGACCGATCCGGAGGTCCGCGCCGCCTATCTCGGGGAGGAGGAGATCGGGTAGGCTCCGGACATGTCCGCTCTTTCTGCTCAGGATCCCCGATCATGTCGCCGATCGTCAGTCTCGACCGCCGCTTTGCGGCCTGCATCAACGGCTCCGAGCAGGTGGATCGGCTCTGGTCCGGCGCGCGGTGGACCGAAGGGCCGGCCTATTTCCCCGCTCACCGGACGCTCTTGTTCTCGGACATCCCGAACGATCGGGTGATGCGCTATGACGAGCTGACCGGCGGGTGCGTTCCGTTCAAGGCGGGGAAAGGCCACTACGACAACGGCCATGCGGTCGACCGGCAGGGGCGCCTGTTGGCCTGCGAGCACGGGACCCGCAGCGTCACGCGATGGGAGGCCGACGGCAGCCGCACCGTGCTCGCCGACCGGGTCGACGGCCACCGGCTCAACAGCCCCAACGATCTGGTCGAAGGCCCGGACGGGGCGATCTGGTTCACCGACCCGACCTACGGCATCGACAGCGATTACGA
>JANQKE010000003.1 GCA_028281265.1 Alphaproteobacteria bacterium
GGCGTTCGCCACCTCGCCGATCCCGACCGGGGCGGCGACCGCGACCCGGGTGGCCGAGGATGTGCGGGTGCCGATCCACGGCTATGCCGGCGGGCCGGCTGGCCCTCCGGGTGCCAATCTGATCACGCCCGGGCCCTGGACGTCGACGGGCGTCACCGTCGACAGCGACGTGGCCGAGGCCCCGCTGGGGTTGGGACAGATCGCCGACCGGCTGACCGACACCGCGGCGGCCGGGGAGCACGGCATCGACACCGACGTCACCATCGCCGGCGGGGACGCGGTGGCGTTCGCGGCGTTCGTGCGGTTCGACACGGTGGCTCGGGTGCGGCTGCGCCTGGGCGACACCGCCGGGACCGACAGGATGACGGCCGACTTCACCGCGGCCGGCCTGGTCGAGACCTCGGAGGGCGGAGCGGCGCTGCTGCACGGGACCCTGTTCCGGCGCTATCCCGGGGGTTGGTTCCGGGTCGGCCTGCGCGGGGTGATCGACCCGGCCAGCACCACCGCGCGCTGTGCCATTCGCCTGCATGACGGCAACGGCGTCGACTATGCCGGCGGCGCCGGCACGCTCTATACTGCGGCCTGGCAAGCCACCGTCGGTGCCGACTTCACACCATACGATGCGGTGGACGCGGGCCATTGGTACGCCCCGGCCGAAGGGACCCTGCTGGTCGAGGGCGACGCCCCCGCCCCGGTCGGGTCGACCGGGGTGCTGGCCGGGCTGGGCGCCGGGCTGTCATCGCAAAGCCTGTTCGTGAGCCGCTGGCTCGACGACCGATTGCGCGCCGGGCAGAGCGACGCGCCGACCGGCCTGTCGCTTGATCTGGGCACCTATGCGGGTGGCCCGGCCGCGATCGCCCTGGCTTGGGGGACCGGCGGGGCGGTCGGCTGTGTCGACGGCGGGGCGGTGGTGACCGACCCGACCGTCATCCCGCCGGCCGAGGTGGATCGGCTGATCCTGGGCGCCGCCCCCTGGGGTGCGGCGGTCGCCCCCGCCCATGGGCGGGTGCTGCGCCTCGAATACCGGCCCCGGCGGCTCGGTGAGGGTGAGTTGCAAGCCCTGACACGGAGGTGAGCGGGATGCAGACGCTCTATTTGCGCGCGCTGGATTTGGCGGCGCTGACGGCTGGGCTGCCGGCAGCCTGCCTGTGCCCGGAGACCGGCGCCCCGCTGCCGGGCGATGCGTCCGGCGGCTGGCAACTGGTGCTGATCCCGCCCGGGACCATTGCCGCCGAGACCCGGCCGGCCGCCCCCGGGGAGGACCTGACGGGTCTGGACACCCGCCGGCGCCGGATCGGCGGGGTTTGGGTGGACGAGGTGATCGAGAGCCGTCGCGGGGACTGGCATGCGGACCTGCTGCTGGGTCCGGCAGCGGCCGATCTGGCGGCGGCGGTCGATTCCGCGATCGTGATCCCCCCGCCGGTCAGCCCCCATCACGGGTTCCTGGTCCGGTGACGGTGCGGGCGTCGATGCCGGCGGATCGCCGATGACCGGGCCGGGCCTCGAGGGGCCGAGCCTCGGCGAGCTGCATCGCGCCCTGGGCCGGATCGAGGGCCGGCTCGACCAGATCGGCCAGGCGGTCACCCAGGTGCGGGAGGACGCGGCCGAGACCCGGCGGCGGCTGGTCGACGGCCTGCGCGACCAGGGCGAGGCGATCGCCCGGCTGGAAGAACGGGTCAGCGCGCTGGAGACCGATGTGGCCGCCCTGACGGGGCAGTTCGGCCGGCTGTCGGTGCTGTCGGCCAAGGGGCTGGGGGCGCTGTCGGCGATCGGGGCGGTGGCCGCGGCCGGCGGCGCGGCGGTGATGGCGGCCAAGGACCGGATCCTGGCGGCGCTGTTCGGCGGACCCTGACCCCGGCAAGGGGCCGGGTGGATGAGCGGGGCGGTTCGCGAGCGGGCCGCCCCTTGTTGTGTTCGGAAACTGGAGAAGGAGAGGACCCATGTTCGAGGTGATGGGGATCGAAATCGGTCTGGCGGAGATCGCGCTTCTGGCGCTGCTGCTGGGCTGGGCGGTGCTGAAGCGGATGGCGCCGCGGACCAAGACGCAGTGGGACGACCGGCTGGTCGACGTGGTCGAGGGCACGGCCGATGCGATCGGGCTCGACCCCGACGCGTTGGCCGATCGGGCCAAGGGCCGGCTCAAGGCCAAGATCGTGCGGAAGTGAGCCGGTCATGCCGACCGCGACCACCCTGATCCGGGGGCTGCTGCGGCTGGCAGCCGCCCTCGCCAGCCTGGCCCGGGACCGGCGGCTGATGGACGCCGCCGTCGCCCGGGCCGTGCTCGA
>JANQKE010000074.1 GCA_028281265.1 Alphaproteobacteria bacterium
ACCTGCGTTCAGATGGACTCATCTGAACGCAGATAAGTTGATCTATTTCAAAGATTTAGAGCATCTTATCTGCGTCCGTTAGGACGCAGGATGCTCTAACCGATCTAACCACCCCAGGGAGCGAGAGATGAACATCCAGACCAAGATGGCCCACGGCATCCGGGTCGACTTCGACGGGCCCTATACCATGTCGATCGACGGCGAACCGGTCGGCTCCAACGACACGTTCGAGGTCTACAACCCCGCAACCGACGAGGTCGTCGCCAACGCACCGTCCGCCACGCGCGAACAGGTCGAACACGCGGTTGCCGCCGCCAAGGCCGCGCAGCCGGCCTGGGCGGCCCTGAGCTGGGAGGAGCGGTCCGCCTACGTCACCGCCTATGCCGACGCCCTCGACGCCCACAAGCAGGAGATCATCACCCTTCTGACCACCGAGCAGGGCAAGCCGCGCCATTCCATGGCGACGGTGGAGGTCGACTACGCGATCTACTGGGTCCGCGAGGTGGCCAAGCGCCGGCTCGAAGACGAGGTCATCGAGGACACGCCGCAGCACGTCGTCAAGGTCGCCCACACCCCGCTGGGCGTGGTCGGCGCCATCACGCCGTGGAACTTCCCGATCCTGCTGGGTCTGTGGAAGATCGCGCCCTGCCTGATCACGGGCAACACCATGGTGATGAAGCCCTCGCCCTACACGCCGCTGGGCACGCTGCGCTTCGGCGAGATCGCCCAGACGGTGCTGCCCAAGGGGGTGCTCAACATCGTGTCCGGCGGCAACGATCAGGGCCGGTGGCTGACCGAGCATCCGGACGTCTCGAAGATCTCGTTCACGGGCTCGACGGCGACCGGCAAGAAGGTGATGGCGGCGTCGAGCGCGAATCTCAAGCGGCTCACGCTGGAGCTGGGCGGTAACGACCCCGCGATCGTTCTGCCGGGCACCGACTACGAGCCGCTGATCCCCACGCTGTTCGACGCCGCCTACGGCAATTCCGGTCAGTGGTGCATCGCCATCAAGCGGCTATACGTGCATGACAGTCTTTATGACGACTTCCTTGAGGACTTCGTCGCCTACGCCGCCGAGAAGACGGTCGGCAACGGCATGGACCCCAACACCGATCTGGGGCCGATCCAGAACAAGATGCAGTTCGGCAAGCTCAAGAGCCTGTTTGCCGATGTCAGGGAGAAGGGCTATTCGGTCCCGCTGGGCGGCGAGATCGACGAGGATCGGCCGGGCAACTTCGTGCCCATCACCGTGGTCGACAACCCGCCCAAGGATAGCCGGGTCGTCCGCGAGGAACCGTTCGGCCCGATCCTGCCGATCGTCCGCTGGACCGATCTTGGGGAGGTCATCGACGACGCCAACGACACCGAGTTCGGCCTGGCCGCATCGGTCTGGGGACCGGACCGCGACGCGGCGATCGAGGTCGCCAATCGGATCGAGGCGGGGACGGTCTGGGTCAACGAGATCCACATCCACGGCATCGACATCCCCTTCGGCGGTCACAAGCAGTCGGGCATGGGTGTGGAGAACGGCCGCGAGGGTCTGGAAGAGTTCACCAACACCAAGACCTATATGTTCGCGAAGTAATGCCGGCGAAACGGGTGGGCGAAGGGCGGCGAGCGGCCGCCCTTCTTCTTGCCGATGGATAGTGGCTGTGCCGGGCGGAACGGGGCGAGGTCGCCCGCCTCACTCCCCGGCCAGGCGCGGTCCCCATGCGTGCGAGAACTCCGCACGGATCGCATCGGTGCTGTCGCCCTTTTCGGGCACCGGCCCGAACCGCTCGGTCATCCCCTTCACCAGGGCGCCGGGCGCCAGAAGCTCCACCTCGCCCTTGTCGGTCCGCACGGTGACGAAGCGGTTCTGCGGATGCTCGATCAGATCGGCGATGTCGGTCAGGCGGCCATAGGCGATCCTGGCGCCGGCCAGCAGCGCCACGGCCTGGTCGCGGTCGATCCCGGCGAAGGCCGCACCGACCCTGCCGTCGACCGCCTGGCGGTTGGCCACCCGCTCGGTGTTGGTGGACCAGCCGGGCCGGTCGGCCAAAGCCGGCTCTTCGAGGAGCACCTTGCACAGCGTGGCCCATTCCCGATCGTTCTGAATCGAGATCAGGATCTGCTTGCCGTCCTTGCAGGTGAACACGCCATAGGGCGCGATGGTGGGATGCTTGAGGCCCAGCCGGGACGGCGCCTTGCCGCCATAGCGATACTGCAGATAGGGCACGTTCATCCAATCGGCCATCGCATGAAACAGCGAGACCTCGATCTCCCGTCCCTGGCCGGTCCGCGCCCGCCCGATCAACGCCTGCAGGATCGCCTGATAGGCCGTCATGCCGGCGGCGATATCGCAGACCGACACGCCGACCCGCGCCGGCCCGTCCTCGGTTCCGTTGATCGCCGAAAGCCCGGTTTCCGCCTGGATGAGAAGATCGTAGGCCTTCTGGTCCTTGGCCGGCCCTTCCGAGCCGTAGCCGGAGATCGAACAGACGATGAGACGCGGGTTGTCCCGGCGCAGGGCGTTCACGTCCAGCCCCAGCCGCTCCAGCGCGCCGGGCGACAGGTTCTGGATGAACACGTCGGCCACGGCCAGAATCCGCCGCAGCAAGGCGCGGTCGTCTTGGTCCCGGAGATCGAGGCAGGCCGATTCCTTGCCCCGGTTGATCCAGACGAAATAGGCGCTGGAGCCCTTGACGAGATCGTCGTAGCCCCGCGCGAAATCGCCTTCGGGCCGCTCGACCTTGATCACCCGCGCACCCGCATCGGCCAGCTTGCACGACGCATAGGGCGCGGCGACCGCATGTTCCACCGATACCACGAGTATGTCGGCCAGATCCTGCATCGGCACCCCAGTCAGCTCCGCCCGGTCATGGGTCCAATGTCGCGTTCTGTGAGAACGAACACAAATACAGGTGCCCTTGAAAGCCTATAGGTAATACCTAGTTCCGCCCGGGCCTGACGGTTAGGAGAGCAGCACCATGGATGTTCGCCAACTAGGCTATTTCGTCGCGGTCGCCGAAAGCGGGTCGCTGGCGTCGGCTGCCAATGTGATCGGCATCGCCCAGCCGTCCTTGTCGCTGCAGATCAAGAACCTCGAAGGCCGTCTGGGGACCGAACTGCTGGTGCGGTCGCCGCGCGGCGTGTCGCTGACCGATGCCGGCGAAGTGCTGTTGGACCATGCCCGGAAGATCCTCGACGCGGTCGAACGGGCCAAGGAGGAGGTCCGCCAGGCCGGCACCACGCCGACCGGCAAGGTGGTCTTCGGTCTTGCCTCGTCCGTCTCCATGGTGCTGTCGGTGCCGCTCGCCGAGACGGTGCGCCTTGAGTTGCCCAATGTTCGCCTGCGGGCGGTCGACGCGATGAGCGGCTTCATCAAGGAATGGCTGGAGGAAAGATCGATCGATCTCGGAATCCTCTATGAGACCGGTGGCCTGGCCAATGCCGAGGTGACGACCCTGTTGCATGAGGACATGCATTTCTATGCGCCTGCGGATCTCTGGCCGCTGAAGACCTCGCCCGGCGAGCCGGTGCGGTTGGTCGATCTCGAAGGCGTCGAACTGGTGATGCCGTCCAAGTCGCACGGTCTGCGCATCCTCGTCGAGAAGGCCTGCCGCTCCGCGCGGGTCGCGCTGGACGTGGTGGTCGAGATGGACTCCCTGACCCAGATCAAGTCCCTGGTCTCCCGCGGCAGTGCCTGCACGATCCTGGCGCCTGCGGCCGCACAGGATTTCGAGGACCGGGGAGAACTGGTCAGCTCGGTGATCACCGATCCGCAGATCAGCCGCCCGGTCTATCTGGTGCGCAATCCCGAGCGTACCCGCACCCGCGCCGCCGTGGAGGTCGAGCGCATCACCCGGCAGGTGATCACCGATCTGGTTCGGCGCGGCATCTGGCGCGGCCGGCTGTCCGGGTCGGGCGAACTGCAGGCCCCTGTCGCGGAGTTATAGCTTTTTCCTATCACCGTCATCCGTTCCCCCACCTTGTTGAGGTGCGAGGCACCCCATAGCGTGACCGGAGGCTTCGATGCGTCGGGGCGCGAAAGGGGCGGTCAGGTGAACCTGCAGACGGAAACAGTTCCTCTCTTCTCCTGCATCATCGGCGGCGAACGCGTTGCGGCCGATGCCCTGATCGACGTGATCGATCCTGCCGATGGCGGGCTGATCGCCCGCGTCCCCGCCGGCGGCCCCGCCCAGATCGACGCGGCGGTGAAGGCCGCCCGCGCGGCGTTCGACGGCGGCGCCTGGTCGCGGCTGACGGCGGTGGAGCGCGGCCGGCTCCTGCTGCGCCTGGCCGATGTCGTGAGCGGGCACGCGCGAGACCTCGCCGAATGGGAAGCCAGGGATACCGGCAAGCCGATCCGTCAGGCGCGCGCCGACATCGCCGCCGCGGCCCGCTATTTCGAGTTCTACGGGTCCGCCGCCGACAAGGTGCACGGTGATACCATCCCCTTTCTCAATGGCTATCAGGTGCAGACGATCCATGAGCCCTTCGGCGTGACGGGCCATATCATTCCGTGGAACTACCCAGCCCAGATGGTCGGCCGCTCCTGCGCGCCGGCGCTGGCGATGGGTAATGCGGTGGTGCTCAAGCCGGCCGAGGAGGCCTGCCTGACCCCCGTCCGCATCGCCGAGTTGGCTTACGAGGTCGGCTTTCCCGACGGTGCGATCAACGTGGTGACGGGCTACGGCCACGAGGCCGGCGCGGCGCTGGCCGCCCATGCGGGGGTGGATTTCCTGTCCTTCACCGGCTCGCCGGAGGTCGGCGTCCTGGTCCAGAAGGCGGCCGCCGACAACCACATCGGCTGTACGCTGGAACTCGGCGGAAAATCGCCGCAGATCGTCTTTGCCGACGCCGATCTGGACGCGGCGGTTCCGGTGCTGATGAACGCGATCGTGCAGAACGGCGGACAGACCTGTTCGGCCGGCTCGCGCGCGCTCGTCCAGCGGGGGGTCTTCGACACGGTCGTCGCCCGCCTCAGGGAAGGGTTCGCTGGGCTGACCGCCGCGCCCTGGCATGAGGACGGCGATCTCGGTCCGCTGATCTCAAGGGCCCAGAAAGAGCGGGTGGAGGCGTTCATTGCCGCCGGCGGGACGGACACCGCCCCGCTGATCGCCCGCGGCCGGGTTTCCCCGAGCGCCTCGCCGGACGGGTGCTTCGTCGCACCGGCGGTGTTCGGGCCGGTCGCCGAAGACGATCCGCTGGCCCGCGAGGAGGTGTTCGGCCCCGTCCTGTCGGTGATCCCTTTCGACGATGAGGCCGACGCGGTTCGTATCGCCAACGATACCGAATACGGCCTCGTCGCGGCGGTCTGGACGACGGATGGCGGGCGCCAGATGCGCGTGGCCAAGGCGCTCAGATGCGGCCAGGTGTTCCTCAACGGCTATGGGGCCGGTGGCGGCATCGAACTGCCGTTCGGCGGTGTGCGCAAATCCGGCCATGGCCGCGAGAAGGGCATGGCGGCGCTGCATGAGTTCTCGCAGATCAAGACGGTGGTGCTCAACCATGGCTGACGGGGTGAACGACCGGGTCGCGGATCTCCGGGGCGACGGGGGCGGTTGATGCGGCTCGACGGCAAGACCGCGATCGTCACCGGCGCCGCATCGGGCTTCGGACGCGAGATCGCCAGGCGCTTCGCGCGCGAGGGCGCCAAGGTGGCGATCGTCGACCTGAACGGCGCGGGCGCCGCGGCGGTCGCCGATGAGCTGGGCGAGGCCGGCCTCGCGCTGACCTGCGACGTGTCGAGCGCCGGCGATGTCGCCGCCGCCGTCGCGCGCACGATCGATGCGTTCGGATCGATCGGGATCGTGGTCAACAATGCCGGATGGAGCCACCGCAACCAGCCCGCGCTGGACGTGGACTACGACACGTTCCGCAAGGTCTACGCGGTCAATGTCGATTCCATCTTCCACATGACCAAGGCGGTCGTGCCCCATTGGCGGGAGACCGGCGGCGGGGTGATGATCAATGTCGGCTCCACCGCCGGCATCCGGCCGCGCCCGGGCCTGAGCTGGTACAACAGCTCCAAGGGTGCGGTGAACATCATGACCAAGACCCTCGCCGTCGAGCTCGCACCGGACAGGATACGGGTCTGCGGGCTGGCGCCGGTCATGGGCGCGACGGCACTGCTCGAAACCTTCATGGGCATGCCCGACACGCCGGAGAACCGGGCGCGGTTCCTTTCGACGATTCCGCTCGGCCGGCTGTGCGAGCCCGAGGACATGGCCAACGCCGCACTCTATCTGGCCTCCGACGAGGCCGAGTTCATTACCGGAGTCATCTTGGAGGTGGACGGCGGGCGCACGATCTAGGGCGACCTTTGCCGCAAACGGCGCGCATCGCTCTAATATCTTGTAATCAATCACCCTTTTGTATTCTGAGTGGCTCATCCGGAACACCGGATGATCGCACGGCCGCCAGAACCAAGGCCCGCCGGCAGGTCGCCGGGCCGACGGGCCGCGTGAGCGGGGAAACCCGGCAATCGACACGCCGCCAAGGCGAAAAAGCAAGGCGGCATCCTGGGAGGACAGCATGGCCTATTTCCGCAGCAGACAAGATGGCGAACTGGAACGCGCCGTCGTCGACTATCGCACCGGCGGCATAAGCCGCCGCAGCTTCGTCCGGCGTGCGATGGCGCTGGGGGTCAGCGCCGGCATGGCCGGGGCCCTGGCAACGGCCTGGTCCGGCAAAGCCCTGGCCCGGTCGACCTCGACGAGCCCGGCGCCGGACGGCGAGTACGACTACATCGTCGTCGGCACCGGCTCGGCCGGCGCGGCCTGCGTTCACCAGCTCGCCAGGTCTGGTGCACGGGTGCTGGTCCTCGAAGCGGGCCGCAACGACGACCTCGAAGAGGTGCATGACAGCCGCCTGTGGGGGGCGTCTCTGGGAACCGACGCCACCAAGTTCTTCGAGACGCTGCCGTCGGTCCATACCGATGGCCGGACGCATATGTGGCCGCGCGGCAACGTGCTGGGCGGCACCTCGGCGCTCAACGCCATGGTCTTCGCGCGTGGGCACCGGACCGATTACGACAACTGGGCCTCGATGGGTGCGACCGGCTGGTCGTTCGAGGAGGTCCTGCCCTATTTCATGGAGCTGGAGACGTTCGAGCCGGGCGGCGAGAACCGGGGCGATTCAGGGCCGCTCTTCGTCAGCCAGCCGGAAGACGGCCTGAAGCACGAGGGCGCCATCGCCTTCATGAACGCCTGTTCCGATCTGGGCTTCGAGGAGACCCCCTCGTTCAACACCGCGCGCATGTCCGGCCAGGCCTGGGTCGACTTCAACATCCGCGATCAGCGCCGCCAGTCGTCGGCCACGGCGTTCCTGCGGCCGGTCATGGACAGGGACAACGTCACCGTCTTCACCGATGCGCCGGTCCAGCGGCTGAACTTCGACGGTACGCGCTGCACCGGCGTGACCTATCTGCACGATGGCGAGCCGGTTACCGTCAACGCTCAGAACGAAGTGGTGCTGTCCGCCGGCGCGATCGACAGTCCGCGGCTGCTGATGGTCTCGGGGGTCGGCATTGCCGAAGACCTGTCCGCCCTGGGCATCGACGTGGTGGCCGACCTGCCGGTGGGCGTCGGGCTTCAGGACCATGTTCTGGGCGCGGGCGTGAACTACGAGGCGACCGGCCCGGTGCCGGTCAGCCACTACAACCATTCGGAGGTCTATATGTGGGAGCGGTCGGACAGCTCGCTCCGGTCGCCCGACATGATCGCGCTCTACGTCTCGGTGCCGTTCGCTTCGAGCGGTCATACGCTCGACTACGAGCATGGCTACTGCATCCTGTCGGGCGTGGCGACGCCGCAATCGCGCGGCTACGTCAAGCTCGCCTCGGCCGATATCGCCGCCGCCCCGATCGTGGAATCGAACTATCTCGCCGAGGAACAGGACTGGCGCAGCTATCGTGCAGCGACCGAGCTCTGCCGCGAGATCGGCGCCAGCGACCATTATGCGGACTTCCGCGCCCGCGAGGCCTTGCCCCAGAAGGATGGCGCGCTGACCGACGCCGAATGGCGGGAATTCCTGTCGGCCTCGGTCAACACCTATTTCCACCCGACCTCGACCTGCCAGATCGGCCGGGTGGTGGATCCGGAACTGAAGGTCATGGGCATCGAAGGCCTCAGGGTCGCCGATGCCTCGGTGATGCCGCACATCACCACCTCGAACACCAACGCGCCCACGATGATGATCGGTTGGCGCGCCGGTTCGATGATCGCCGCCCGGTAGGGCAGGCTCGGCGGTCGGAGGATCTCCGGCCGACGGCCCGTCCGCTTCCCGCGGGCGGGCCGCCTCATGCCGGGGTCCGTTCCCGGAAAAGGCGGCGCGGTCAGGCCGAAGCGGCCAGCCGCCGCCTGGCAGCCAGATAGACCGGCCGGTCGATCATCCGGCCGTCCAGCCGGGTCACGCCGGCGCCCGCGTGGAGCGCGGCCTCGAAGGCGGTGACGATACGCATCGCCTCGGCCCGATCGTCCTCGGACAGCCCGAACACCCGGTTCAGCACGTCGACCTGTCCGGGATGGATGGCGAATCCGCCGACCGCGCCGGCGTGCCGACCGGCCCGGGCCACGGTCTCGAACCGTGCCAGATCGGTGAATTCGGCGATGCCGCCGGGATAGCCTAGCAGAGCGACACCGTGCCGGGCCGCCAGATGCGCCAATGTGTTCAGCGCGGCGGCCACCGGCGGCGCATCGGGGGCGGTGCCCAGATCGGCCGCCAGGTCTTCGGTGCCCAGGGCGAGCGCACCCAGACAGGCCGGCCACGCGCCCCGGTCGGCATCGAGGGCGGCCAGGCCGGCGGCGTCCTCCACCATGGCGATCAGGGTCGGGACGGCGGAGCCGAAGCGGCGGTCGAGTGCTTCGGCGAGCTGGCCGAGCTGGTGCCGCGATCCCGTCTTCGGCAGGACGACGGCCGACAGGCCGGCGGGCAGCGTCTCCAGGTCCCGGCCGATGAGGTCCAGATCGGCGTTGATCCTCGTCGCCGCCCGGCGCCCGGCCGCGACGATCCCGGTGACCGCCGACGCGAGCGCGGCGCGCGCGGTGGCTTTCGCGTCGGGCGCCACGCCGTCCTCCAGGTCCAGGCAGATCAGCCCGGCGTCGGTCGCCAGGGCCTTCGGCACCAGATCGGGGCGGTCGGCGGGAACGAACAGGATGCTCTTCATCATGACTTGACGACCTCATATCCAGTCCGCGACCCGGCCGTCCCGGGCCTCGACAGAGACCCTCCGCAGCTCGGTCGGCGGTGCGGGGTCGGCCCTGGCCTTCGCCGCCGCCCAGGCGGCCGATTCCTCGAACGGGTGCATCGGCAGTCCCGCCTCGATCGGCCGCCGGTGCGGCGCGTCCCGGGCGTCGTGCACGGCGACGGCTTCGGGCGTCACGATCACATCCACGTCGTGTCCGGGCGTCGAGACGCAGCGGATATCGGCCACCGGCTTGGCGTGGCCGCCGCCTGACGGATGCTCATCGGCGACGCCTGCGCTCGATCCGTGTCAGAGGGTAAGGGTTTTCAAACGCTTCCGGACCGGGGCCGGTTTCGCCGCTTGTCAGCGCCTCATTGAAGGACGGATCGATCGCCGGGAGAACGGGGGCAACGGCTTCGGCCCGATATAGGCGCCTCCTATGGCGCCGATGGCGGCAGGACCGGGACCGCCCGCCCGCGCCACGAGGCCGGCCCGATCGTATGGATTGAAGCGCCCCGGCTGTCGACGGCGACGCTGACCGGCATGTCGCGCACCTCGAACTCGCGGATCGCTTCCATGCCGAGGTCGTCGAAGGCGACGATCCGGGACGATCGGATCGCCTTGGCGACGAGAACCGCCGCCCCGCCGACGGCGATCAGATAGGTGGCGCGATGGCGGGCGATCTGCGCGATCGCCTCCGGCCCCCGTTCCGCCTTGCCGATCATGGCCAGAAGGCCCTGGTCGAGAACCGGGCCGACGAAGCGGTCCATGCGTGTCGCCGTCGTCGGTCCCGCCGGGCCGACGATCTCGTCGCCGACGGGATCGACCGGGCCGACATAGTAGATCACCCGTCCGTCCAGGGACACCGGCAGCGGATCTCCGCGCTTCAGCATGTCGACCAGGCGCTTGTGCGCGGCGTCGCGGCCGGTGAGGACCTTGCCCGACAACAAAAGCGTCTCGCCGGGTTCCCAGTCGGCCATGGCCTCCCGGGTCAGCCGATCCAGGTCGACCCGCCGCAGCCCGTCGGTCGGGCCGACGCCGTCGACCCGGGGCCAGGCGTCGAGATCGGGCGGGTCCAGATAGGCCGGGCCGGAGCCGTCCAGCACCACCGTGCCGTGCCGGTTGGCGGCGCATTGCGGCACCAGGGCGACCGGCTTGGATGCGGCATGCGTGGGATAGGTGGCGATCTTGACGTCGACCACCGTGGTCAGCCCGCCGAGCCCCTGCGCCCCGATCCCCAGCGCGTTGATCCGGTCGTACAGGGCGAGCCGCAACTCCTCCTCGCGGCTCCGCGGTCCGCGCCGGATCAGATCGGTCATATCGATCTCTTCCATCACGGCGCGCTTGGCCAGAAGCATGGCTTTCTCGGCGCTGCCGCCCACGCCGATGCCGATCACACCCGGCGGGCACCAACCGGCGCCCAGGGTGGCGACCGTGTCCACCACCCAGTCGGCGGTGTCGGCCGATGGGGTGAGCATGGCGTAGCGCGCCTTGTTCTCCGACCCTCCGCCCTTGGCCGCGATCAGCAGCTCCAGGGTACGGCCCGGCACGGTCTCGACATGGGTGACCGCCGGCGTGTTGTCGCGCGTGTTCCGGCGCTCGAAGACCGGGTCTGCGACCATCGAGGCGCGCAAGGGGTTGGCCTGATCCAGATAGGCGAGACGGACGCCCTCGTCGACGATGGCCGGCAACGCTTTGTCGGAGGCGACGACGACCGACTGCCCCAATCGCGCGAAGACGGTGACCAGCCCCGTGTCCTGGCAGAGAGGCCGCCGGCCGATCGCCGCCAGGCGCGAGCTTTCGAGGATCTGTCCGATCGCCGCCTTCGCCGCGGCGCTTTGTTCACGCCCGTAGGCCAGGGCGAGATGGTCGAGATAGTCGGCCGTGTGATAGACGGCGATATGCTGAAGCGCCGCTCGGACGCTTTCGACAATATCGTCATGGGCGATGACGGTCGGTCGCATGGTGTTCCTGGTGCGGGCGGCCTCTCAAGCGCCTCCGGGCATCATGATGGGGTTTTTCGTCGGCCTTGTGCAGTCTCGAATGCCAAGGGCCGCCATAGGCTGCGTCTTGAGCCGCGAGGGTCCGAAGACCGGGCCGCACCGTCTCGACCAGCTTCGCCGGACCCGGGAGCGGATTGATGCGGTGAGCGATAGGCCGCTATCCATCTCGAAACAGACGGTGACGGTGCGGGCACGCCGGCCCGATCTTTCGTCGACCAGGCCTCTGCAGGCTGGGGGCCGGTCTTTTCCAGGCATGTCAAGGACGGCCAAGCCACAGCACGGAGGATCACCCTCGACGTCTCCTGCGCCTGGAAGCAGCCCCTATCCGGAGACACCCCACGGCCCCTCCGCCCGTGCGAGGCGTTCGGGGCCGGTTTTGATCCCGGATGGCGAAGGGTGGTGTCCAGGGCACGCAAGCGGCACAAGACAGGAGAGATCATCGGCACGGGCGTGAGGCTGAGGCGCGCGTCCGGATCGAGGCCTGGCGCAGGCACGACACCACCGATGTTCGCACCGTAGCCTCGGCTCTGGAGGCGCCGCGGCTACGCTTCCGCCTTCGGGCTCGACGAGGGAGATGAGCTCGCCGCCTCAGTCCCCGCGATCAGCAATACATACTCACCCAAGGGCTTGAAGCCGGGTGCGGTGACCCTGTCGGCAAGTGCTGCCAACGGCAGGCGATCGACGCGTTCGTGCAGCTTGGTCAGGTCGTTGGCCAGTGCCGCGGGCCGGTCACCGAACACCTCCAGCGCGGCCGCGACCAGCTTGCCGATCCGGTATGGGCTCTCATAGTAGATCAGCGTGGTGTCAAGGTCGGCGTCGGCGGCCAGAAACCGCGCCCGGGCGCCGGACTTGCGCGGCGGGAAGCCGCGGAAGGTGAACGCGTGCGCCGGCAGTCCGGACAGGGTCAGGGCCGGGATCAGGGCGGCCGGGCCGGGCAGGGCGGTGACCGGGACGCCGGCCTCGATCGCCGCGCGGACGGCCGAGTATCCGGGATCGCTGATCCCCGGCGAGCCGGCATCGGTGACGATCGCCACGGACTTGCCCTGCCGCACCGCCTCGATCAGCCCGCCGACGCTGCGCGCCTCGTTATGGGCGTGGAAGGGCACCATCTTGGTGCCGATGCCGTAATGCCGCAGCAGCTTGGCCGTGTGCCGGGTGTCTTCGGCCGCGATCAGGTCGACCGTCTTGAGCGTCTCGACCGCCCGATAGGTCATGTCGCCGAGATGGCCGATCGGCGTGGCGACGAGGTAGAGGGTCGGCTCGGTCATGGGCGATCCTCGCCGGTGGCGGCTTCCGTGCCCGTCCCTTTGCGCAGCCGGCAGGTGAAGAACCCCTCCATATGCGGGCTTGGTTCCACCCGGACGGCATGGGCGAGGCCGGAATGAAAGCGGCGTTCGCCCCATCGCGCCAACCCCGGTCGCGTGCCCGGGATGTCGACCCCGATCGGCTCCGCCCCGGCCGGGAAATGGCGGAGCAGGTGATCCACCGGGGCTTCGTTCTCCTCCGGCGCGAAGGTGCAGGTCGCAAAGACCAGCACACCACCGGGCTTGAGCAGCTTGAACGCGGCCACCAGCATCCGCTGCTGCAGCCGGCCCATCCGTTCGACCCGGTCCAGCGACCAGTGCCGCAGCGCGCCCGGCTTGGACAGGTTCATCATCCCTTCGCCGGAGCATTGGGCGTCCAGCAGGATGCGGTCGAACCGCCGGTCGATGACCTTGTCGACATATTGCCCGGGATGAGCGGTCACCGCCGCGGGGCGGACGTGGAAAGCGGTCATGACCGCCTCGAGCTTCTCCAGGCGCGGTTTCAGCGCATCGTTGAGCCAGAGCCGGGCCGCACCGCCGGTGCGGGAGGCGATATGGGCGCTCTTCCCGCCCGGTGCGGCGCAGACATCCAGCACGTCCTCCCCCGGCCGGGCGCCGAGGGCCACCACCGGAACCATCGAGGACGCGTTCTGGATGTAGACATGCCCTTGGGTGAACAGGGGCGATGCCGCGAGATCCGCCTTGTCGCTTTCCAGGAAATGGGCGTCGGCGCACCAGGGAATGGGGGTGAGGCGATGGCCCTCCGCCGTCAGCCGGTCGCCGACCGCATCGATCCCCAGCGGGCTCAACCGGTTGATCCAGAGGCTCGACCGCAGGGGCACCGAAGCCAGCGCCTCGGCTTCCGCGGCGCGGACATCGAAGATACGGCTCAGCCGGTCCAGGAACTGGCTGCGTTTGGCCTTGTCGCCCGCACCAGGCGGGATCGACCGTTTCCCCTTCGCTTTGGCCACCGGCTACAGGCGCTCCAAGGCCCGGTCCGTCAGATCGGCCACGGTCAGGAACGCATCCGTCTCGATCGGGACCAGCAGGCTGCCATGGGCCAGGGCATCCCGGGTCCGTTTGGCGCGGACCAGGGCGGAGCGGGCGTCCGGGCCCATCGGCATGCGGCCTTCCAGCAGACGGATGGCCAGGGAGCTGTGCAGGTCCAGGGTACCGCCCGGGTCGCTGGTGTCGGCTGCCAGCATCCGAACCACGCACTCGAACGCCGACCAGATGCCCAGTGCCCCCAGCCCCGGCTCCGGCCCCTGCAGGGCGGCCCGGCCCGCGGCCAGCCAGCGCCGGGCCGTCGACGCTGCCGGGATGTCCCTGGCGATCGGCGCGTCGCCTTCCAGGAAGTGCCGTTCCAGCCGCCAATCGGGCAGGGTGGCGATCGCCGCTTCCAGGGAGCGTAAGGTGCGCACCGCGAAGCCGCCCGGCGGTTCCAGAACCACCGCCACCGCCTCTTGGTCCGACCAGGCGATCAGGTCGAGGTCCTTGCCGCGCAGGCCACCGGGCAGGCTGCCGGGTTCCGGGGCGATGGCGACGCGATAGCCACGCTCCTCATAGAGATCGGCGACCACCGCCCGGCGCTGGTCGAGGTCGAAGCCTGCGGAAGGGATCATCGCGACGCTCGTCGCCCCCGTCTGGTGGCGGGGCGCATGGGAGGGGCGGGCCGCTTGCCCGCCCCCGGAGCCTGCAAGATGGCCGTTCCGGCGTCAGGCGTCGATCCCGCCCAGGCAGAGATATTTGAGCTCCAGGTATTCGTCGATGCCGTATTTGGAGCCTTCGCGGCCGATACCGCTTTCCTTCATCCCGCCGAACGGGGCCACTTCGGTGGAGATGATGCCCTCGTTGATGCCGACGATGCCGTATTCCAGCGCCTCGGCGACCCGGTACACCCGGCCGATGTCACGGGTGTAGAAATAGGCAGCCAGGCCGAACTCGGTGGCGTTGGCCAGGGCGATCGCCTCGGCCTCGTCGGCGACCTTGAACACCGGGGCGACCGGCCCGAAGGTCTCCTCGCCCGCGCACAGCATGTCCGGGGTGGCATCGGCGATCACCGTGGGCTCGAAGAAGGTGCCGCCCAGGGCGTGGCGCCTGCCGCCGGTGACCACCCGGCCCCCCCTGGCGACGGCATCGGCGATGTGCGCCTCGACCTTGGCGACGGCCTGCGGGTCGATCAGCGGGCCCTGCTGGGCATCCGCCTCGGTGCCGGGAGCGACCTTCAACGTGGCCGCGGCCGCGGCCAGCTTGTCGACGAAGGCCTCGTAGACATCGGCGTGGACGATCAGCCGGTTGGCGCAGACGCATGTCTGGCCGGCGTTGCGGTATTTCGAGGCCATCGCCCCGGCCACCGCGGCATCGAGATCGGCGTCGTCGAACACGATGAAGGGCGCGTTCCCACCCAGTTCCAGCGACAGCTTCTTCATCGTGTCGGCGCATTGCCGCATCAGCAGCTTGCCCACCTCGGTCGAGCCGGTGAAGGACAGCTTGCGCACGATCGGGTTGGCCGTCAGCTCGCCGCCGATGGTCCTGGCGTCGCCGGTGACGACGCTGAGCACGCCCGCCGGCACCCCGGCCCGTTCGGCCAGCACCGCCATCGCCAGGGCGGACAGCGGCGTCGCCTCGGCCGGCTTGATCACCATCGGACAGCCCGCGGCCAGGGCCGGACCGGCCTTGCGCGTGATCATCGCCGAGGGGAAGTTCCACGGCGTGATCGCCGCGGTGACGCCGATCGGCTCCTTCACCACGAGGATGCGGCGGCCGGGCAGGTGATGCGGGATGGTGTCGCCATAGACCCGCTTGCCCTCTTCGGCGAACCATTCGAGGAAGCTGGCCGCGTAGGCGATCTCTCCCCTGGCTTCGGTGAGAGGCTTGCCCTGCTCCCGGGTCATGATCAGGGCGAGATCGTCCTGCGCGGCCATCATCAGGTCGCGCCAGCGCTTGAGGATCGCCGCCCGCTCCTTGGCCGGCAGCGCCCGCCATGCCGGCCAGGCGTCCCGCGCCGCCTCGATCGCGGTCCGGGTCTCCGCCACCCCGCAATCGGGCAGGGCGGCCAGAACCTCCCCCGAGGCCGGGTCGGTCACCGCGACGGTGGCCCCGGTCTCCGAGGCGGCCAGCCAGCGGCCGGCGACGAAGGCTTCGGTCTTGAGGAGATCGGGATCGGAAAGCTGCATGGATCTGCTGTCGTCAGGAGGATGAGGCGCCACCGGCGCCCGACTATAGGACACTGTGCCCGTGGTGAGCGAGGGGGGCGATGCCGGATCTCGGCCGTACGGTGCCGGCGTCGGCGACGAGGGATCACGCCCTATGCCGCCGGCTGCAGCGCCGCCCGCCCGTGGGGGGCGGTGAAGTCGATCGACGGCCCCTTGGGCACGATCCGGGTCGGGTTGATGGTCTCGTGGCTCTGATAGTAGTGCCGCTTGATGTGGTCGACATGGACGGTCTCCGCCACGCCGGGGACCTGGTACAGCTCGCGGGTGTAGGCCCACAGATTGGGATAGTCGACGATCCGCTGTCGGTTGGTCTTGAAGTGGCCGACATAGACCAGGTCGAAGCGGACCAGGGTGGTGAACAGTCGCCAATCGGCCTCGGTGATCGTGTCCCCGACCAGGTAGCGGTGCCGGCTCAACCGCGCCTCCATCCGGTCCAGGGCGCCGAACAGCGTGTCGAACGCCTCCTCGTAGGCCGCCTGGGTGGTGGCGA
This sequence comes from Alphaproteobacteria bacterium, assembly GCA_028281265.1. Classification (GTDB taxonomy): domain Bacteria; phylum Pseudomonadota; class Alphaproteobacteria; order DSM-16000; family Inquilinaceae; genus JANQKE01. The sequence continues at coordinate 16,182 of JANQKE010000074.1, forward strand.
AACCGCATTTGTAGACGCCGTTGTTGATCGCGTCGTAGACCTCGGCATTGACCGCATCGATCTCGGCCCGAAGCCGATCGGGGTAGAGGTCGAGCGGTCTGGCCCCGAGCCCGTCGAACGCGGTGTTGAGCATCCGCAAGATCTCGGACGATTCGTTGCTGACGATCGTGTTGCGCGCCCTGTCCCACAGGATCGGGACGGTGACCCGGCCGGTGTAGTCCGATCGGGCGCGGGTGTAGACCTGATGCGCCCGGGTGAACCCGTGCAGCGGATCGGCCGTCGCCGCCCCTTCCGCGCCGAAGGTCCAGCCCTCCGATCCCATGAGGGCATCGACGGGGCTGGCGCCGATCATGTCGCCCAGCCCCTTGAGGGTGCGGACGATCAGCGTGCGATGGGCCCAAGGACAGGCGTAGGACACGTAGAGGTGGTAGCGCCCCGCCTCGGCCTCGAAGCCGCCTTCGCCGCTGGGCCCGGCCGACCCGTCGGCGGTGATCCAGTTGCGGAACCGGCTCTCGCTGCGGATGAACCGGCCCCCGCTGTTCTTGGTGTCGTACCAGCGGTCGTGCCAGGCGCCGTCGATCAACAGGCCCATGGTCGATGTCCTCTCGGTTGAACCGGTCCTCCGGGGGCGGGGAGGTGGGCGCGGGGCCCGTCCGGACCCCGGCCTGCCGTCGACATGGGCCCGGACGGCTGTTTCTCCATCGCCCGGTCGTTCACAACACCGTTTCCGTCTATGCCCTGTCCCGGGGGCCCGGACGATCGGGGCCGATGCCGAGGCCCGAAGACGAGGAGGTCGATGATGTCGGATCTGGTCGGTGCGATGATCACCTTCGCCAAGGTGGCGGAGGCCAACGGGTTTTCCGAGGCCGCCCGGCGTCTGGGCGTGTCGAAATCGGCCGTCAGCAAGCACGTCACCCGGCTGGAGGATCATTTCGGCACCCGACTGCTGAACCGGACGACCCGGCGGGTCAGCCTGACCGAGGCGGGCCTCGCCCTGTACGAGCGCTGCGCCCGGATCGCCGAGGCGGTCGAGGAGGCCGAGCAGGCGGTCAGCAGCCATTCCGACAGCCCGCGCGGTCAACTCCGGGTCAACGCGCCGGTGACCTTCGGACTGATGCATCTGGCACCGGCCATTCCGGACTTTCTGGCCGCGTATCCGGATGTCACGATGGATCTGACCCTCAACGACCGGTTCGTCGACGTGGTGGATGAGGGGTATGACCTGGCCGTGCGGATCGCCAAGCTGGCGGATTCGAGCCTGATCGCCAAGAAGCTGGCGCCGGCGCCGCGGAAAATCTTGGCTTCGCCGGAGTATCTCGCCCGGCACGGTATGCCGAAGGAGCCGGCCGACCTCGCCCATCATGCGTGCCTGGGCTATTCCAATTCCCCCGGTCGGGACGAGTGGCGCATCCGGTGGAAAGGGGAGGTCGAGACCATCCGGATCCGATCGCCACTGGTCGTCAACAATGGCGACGTGTTGCTGAGCGCCGCCCTCAAGGGGCTCGGCATCGTATGGATCCCGACCTTCATGAGCTACGCACATCTCCGGGACGGCAGCCTGGTCCACCTGCTGCCGGATGGCGACGATCACAGCCTGTCAGTCTACGCGCTGTACCCGCATAGCCGCCACCTGTCGCCGAAGACCCGGGCGTTCGTCGATTTCCTGGCCCGAAGGTTCCGCCGGTCGCCCTGGATGGAGGATTGATACCGGGGTGCGATCGGCAAAGCTCATCGCGACGGGGCAGGCGCGCCTGCGCGTCCCACCAGGCAAGCCTCGTGCGACGCTTGAACGCGAAAACGGTTCGAGATGAGGCCCCCTCAGCGCGGACCGGTATGAACCTGCCGGTCCGGACCGGACGCGGCCGCAGCGGTGCCAGCGAGCTTCCGCACTTGTCGCGGACGGGCCGGTCCCATAGGTAGCGCCGGTCGCCCCTGCCGGGCCGGAAACCTGGAGATCCCCATGGCGTCGCTGACGGCCACGCTGACGGACCTGTTCGCCGCGGCCTTCGAAGCCCTCGGCCTGCCCGCCTCGGCGGGCCGGGTGACGGTGTCGAACCGGCCGGACCTGGCCCAGTTCCAATGCAACGGCGCCCTGGCCGTGGCCAAGGCGGCCAAACGTCCGCCACGGGAGATCGCGGGCCAGGTCGCCGAGCGGGCCGAAGCGCTCGCGCCTCCAGGGCTGTTCGCCGATCTGTCGCTGGCCGGGCCCGGTTTCGTCAACATCACCCTGTCCGACGCCGCCCTGGCCGAGCGGGCGGCGACCCTGATCGACGATCCGCGTAGCGGCGTGGTCCCGGCCGGCGACCCGATGACCGTGATCGTCGACTATGGCGGTCCCAACATCGCCAAGCCCATGCATGTCGGGCATCTGCGGGCGTCGATCATCGGCGAGTCGATCAAGCGCATCACCCGGTTGGCCGGGCATGAGGCGATCGGCGACGTCCATATGGGTGACTGGGGGCTGCCGATGGGCATGCTGATCAGCGAGATCGCGATCCGACAGCCGGACTTGCCCTATGTCGACCCGGACGACCGGGGTCCGTTCCCGGCCGACAGCCCGGTCAGCCTCGCGGATCTGGAGCGTCTGTATCCGCAGGCCGCAGCGGCCTGCAAGGCCGACCCGGCCCGGCTGGAAACCGCCCGGCAGGCGACCGCCGACCTGCAGGCCGGCCGGCCCGGCTATCGCGCGCTGTGGCGGCATTTCATGGACGTCTCCATCGCCGCGATGAAGCGCGACTTCGGCAGCCTCGGCGTGTCGTTCGAGCTGTGGAAGGGAGAAGCCGACGTCAACGACCTGATCGAGCCGATGATCGCCGACTTCCAGTCCAAGGGGCTGACGGAGGAAAGCGACGGCGCCCTGATCATCCGCGTCGCCCAGGACGGGGACAAGTCGGACGTTCCGCCGCTGATCCTGAAGAAGTCCGATGGCGCTGTGATGTACGGGACGACCGATCTGGGCACCATCCTGGACCGGGTACGTAGCGTCGACCCGGATCTGTCTCTCTATGTCGTCGACCAGCGCCAGCACCTGCATTTCGAGCAGGTGTTCCGTGCCGCCAGACGGGCCGGCATCGCCGGCAAGGGCACCCTTGAGCATATCGGCTTCGGCACCATGAACGGCAAGGACGGCAAGCCGTTCAAGACCCGGGCCGGCGGGGTGATGAAGCTGGCCGATCTGCTGTCCATGGCCCGCGATCAGGCCCGGGCCAAGCTGGAGGAGGCCCATCTCGCCGAAGATTATCCGGCCGACGAGCGGGAGGAGATCGCCCGCATGGTCGGGGTGGCGGCGGTCAAGTTCGCCGACCTCAGCAACCACCGCACCTCCAACTACGTCTTCGATCTGGAGCGGTTCACGAGCTTCGAAGGCAAGACGGGGCCGTATCTGCAATACGCGGCCGTGCGCGTCCGCTCGCTGCTGCGCAAGGCCGAGGCGGCCGGAGCGGCCGCAGGGCCGCTGGTCCCGCCGACCGACAGGACCGAACGGGACCTGATCCTGGCGTTGATGGGCTGGCCGGACGCGCTGGCGGCGGCGTTCGACAAGCGGGCCCCGAACGAGGTCTGCGAGCATGCCTATGGGCTCGCGCAGGCCTTCAGCGGCTTCTACGCCGCGTGCCACATCCTCAGCGAAACGGACCGGGCCGTGCAGGCGAGCCGCTTGCAGCTCGCCCGGCTTGCGCTGACCCAGCTCGTCCTGGCGCTCGATCTGTTGGGGATCGACGTGCCCGAGCGGATGTAGGCCTGGGGTCGCGGCACTCCCCCTACCGGACGGTGACGCTGTCCTGCTGCAGGACGAGCAACTGGCCGTCGCGCACCAGGCTGTACCGGCCGACATAGCGACCCGGCGGGATGCCGTCGGGGAACCGCTCGCCGGCGAAGGCGAACCAGGACACGTAGCTGTCGTCCAGCACGTCCTCGACATTGCTGACCGGCCGTCCGTCCGGCGCGAACAGGGTGAAGCGCTGGATATCGCCGGCCAGAACGCCGAACAACTCCACCCAGTAGACCAGTGCCGTCGCATCCGCCGGCACGGCCGCGCGTCGGTAGGTGCCTTGCTGGGCGGCGTCCTGATCGGGGCGGCCGGTATGAAACCCGGAGATCAGCAGATCCGTGCCGATATAGTCGAGCCCGTCCAGGGCCGCGGCCGTCCAGAGGGGCCGCATCGGCTCGCCGCAGCCGGGGAAATCCATCGGCCCGACGAACGGATCGACCGGACGGCCCTGGTAGCGCACCCTGAACTCGACATGAGGAAACTCGGTCAGGCCGGACAGCCCGATCCGGCCCAGCACCGTTCCCCGCTCCACCCGATCCCCCTGGCTGACGGTGACCGACCCTTGGAGGAGATGGCTGTACTGGGTCATCCACCCGTTGCCGTGATCGATCAGCACGCCGTTGCCGGCTTCCCGCCCCTCGATCGCCTCGACCCCGGTTGCGCGGACATTGATGTCGGGCATGCCGTCGCGGGTGGCGCGGACCGTGCCGCCGGCCGCTGCCAGCACGTCGATCCCGCGTTGCATCTGCGGGATATCGCGGGTGCGGAAATCGATGCCGTCATGGCCGTCGTAGGACAGGCGGCCACAGGCATGATCCTGCCGAGCCGGGCCGGGGGCGTGATCGAAATAGTTCTGGATGAAGCAATCCTGCCCGATCGCGCAGTCCACCGGCAGAGACAGCTCGATCGGCGGGATCTGAGCGTGTGACGCCGTCGGCGACGCGATCGCCCCTGCGCCGACGATCAGGGCGGCGATCGGCCCGATGGCCCGGTGGCGCGCGCCGGCGAGGAAGCGGAAGAGGGGCATGGGCGAACCCATGGCGAAGTCGGCGCCCACCTGCAACCAACCTGTGCGACGTCTCACGCGGAGCCGTCGCCCGGCAAACGGGTGAGCCGGATCTCGCCGTCATGCACGGACAGGGCGATCTCGCCATGCTTGAGCCGAAGCGCGTCCTCCCCGAACACGTCCCGGCGCCAGCCGTGCAACGCCGGAACATCCGCCCGATCGTCGGCTGCCAGCAGGTCCAGATCGTCGCCCGAGGCGATCATCTTCGGTGCGACATGGTGGATTTCGGCCTTGAGCTTCAGCAGAACCCGAAGCAGGTCGACGGTCGGCCCGAGGCCTTTGGGCAAGTCGGGTCTGCGGGGCAGGTGCGGCCAGTCATCCGGCGGGCTGGCGAGCGCCGTCCGCACGGCGGCGACCAGGTCTTCCCCGACCCGGCCGCGGACCATGCCCTGGTGGACACCGCGTAGCCGATTGAGATCCTCAACCGATTTCGGTTGACGCGCCGCGATCTCCAGCAGGCTGTCGTCCTTCAGCACCCGGGCGCGAGGGACGTCGCGGGCCTGCGCCTCGCGTTCGCGCCACGCCGCCACGGCCCTGAGGACGGCCAGGAACTTCCGGTCGCCGCTGCGGGCCCGGATCCGGCGCCAGGCCTCGTCGGGATCGGTGCGATAGGTTGCCGGATCGGTCAGGATGGCCATTTCCTCGTCGAGCCAGCCGTGACGGCCGCGCTCGACCAGCGTCCGCTCCAGCGTGTCGTAGATCGGCCGCAACCAGGTCACGTCGGCCAGCGCGTAGGCGATCTGCTTGTCGGTCAGCGGTCGGCGCGACCAGTCGGTGAAGCGGGATGTCTTGTCGATCCGGCCGTCGGTCAGCGCCGACACCAGCTTTTCGTAGCCCACGCTGTCGCCGAAACCGCAGACCATCGCGGCGATCTGGGTGTCGAACAGCGGCTGCGGCACCCGGCCGGTCAGTGCCACGATGATCTCGATATCCTGCCGGGCGGAATGGAACACCTTGACCGGCGGGGCATCGTTCAGCAGCGCGTACAGAGGGGTGAGGTCGATGCCCGGGGCCAGCGTGTCGATCACCGCCGCCTCGTCCGGTCCGGCCAGTTGCACCAGGCACAGCTTGGCGTAATAGGTGCTGTCGCGCAGAAACTCGGTATCGACGGTGATGAAATCGGCTGATGAAAGCCGGTCGCACAGGGTCGCCAGTGCGCCGCTTTCCGTAATGACAGTGCTCATATCCGGCCCATACCATATCCCGTGCGGTTCGGCCTGCCCCCGCGACGTGTTGACAGCCGATGGGTGCCATGAAGGACGGCGGGCCGGGGGGTGCTCGCTTGACAGCGATTGTGGGGACTGTCTTGTTCCCCGGCACCCGCGTCGCGCCATGCGATGGGGTCCGGCACTCTCCCATCATCATCCGTCTCGGTCCCGATGCATCCCTACCGCACCCATACGTGTGGCGCGCTGCGCCCCGATCATGCCGGCGAGATCGTTCGTCTGTCGGGCTGGATCCACCGCAAGCGGGACCATGGGAGCCTTCTGTTCATCGACCTGCGGGACCATTTCGGGCTCACCCAATGCGTCGTGGACGCCGGCATGAAGATCGCCGATGGCCGGTCGAGCCTGGAGGTGCTGGAAAGCATCCGGGTCGAAAGCGTGGTCACCGTCACCGGCAAGGTCGTGCCGCGGACCGAAGAGACGGTCAATCCGACCCTGTCCACCGGCGATGTGGAGGTGCAGATCCACGACCTGGTCCTGCAATCCACCGCCGCCGTGGTGCCGCTGCAGGTCAACACCGACGAGGATGCGGGCGAAGACGTCCGGCTGCGCTACCGCTATCTCGACCTGCGGCGGCAGAAGATGCAGCGCAACCTCACCTTGCGCAGCGGCGTGATCGGCTCCATCCGCCGGCGGATGATCGAGCAGGGCTTCACCGAGTACCAGACCCCGATCCTCACCGCTTCCAGCCCCGAAGGCGCGCGTGACTTCCTCGTTCCGGCACGGCAGCACCCGGGCAAGTTCTACGCCCTGCCCCAGGCCCCTCAGCAGTTCAAGCAGCTGTTGATGATGGCCGGGTTCGATCGCTACTTCCAGATCGCGCCCTGCTTTCGGGATGAGGACAGCCGGGCCGACCGCAGTCCGGGTGAGTTCTACCAGCTCGACTTCGAGATGAGCTTCGTCACCCAGGACGACGTCTTCGCCGCCCTGGAACCGGTGTTGCACGGCGTGTTCGAGGAGTTTGCCGGCTTCACCGGCACCACCCGGCCGGTGACCGCGCCTCCGTTCCCCCGGATCGCTTATGACGAGGCGATGCTGCGCTATGGCACGGACAAGCCCGACCTGCGCAACCCGCTGGAGATCTGCGACGTCACCGCGGTGTTCGCGCGCGATGATGTCGCGTTCAAGGCGTTCAAGGGTGTGATCGACAAGGGTGGCGTGGTGCGCGGCATCCGCGCTCCACAGGTCGCGGACCGGCCGCGCAGCTTCTTCGACAAGCTCAATGCCTGGGCCCAGGGCGAAGGGGCGCCCGGTCTCGGCTACATCCTGTTCGCCGCGGGCGAGGGCAAGGGGCCGATCGCGAAGTTCGTACCCCAGGCGGCTCAGCAGGCGCTCAAGGACCTCGCCGGGATGCAGGAGGGCGACGCCATCTTCTTCGTCTGCGCCCTGAAACCCGAGGCCGAGACGTTCGCCGGCGCGGCCCGCACCCGGATCGGCCAGGATATGGGCGTCGTCGACCGCGACCGCTACGCGTTCTGCTGGATCGTCGACTTCCCGATGTTCGAGCTGAACGAGGAGACCAAGCGGATCGATTTCAGCCACAACCCGTTCTCCATGCCGCAAGGCGGGCTGGCGGCGCTGGAGACGCAAGATCCGCTGACCATCAAGGCCTACCAGTACGATATCGTCTGCAACGGCGTGGAGCTGTCCTCGGGCGCGATCCGGAACCACAAGCCCGAGATCATGGAGAAGGCGTTCGCCATCGCCGGCTACGACACCGCGGAGTTGGAGGCGAAGTTCGGCGGCATGCTGTCGGCGATGCGCTTCGGCGCCCCGCCGCATGGCGGCTCGGCGCCGGGGATCGACCGGATCGTCATGCTTCTGGCCGACGAGCCGAACATCCGCGAGGTGATCGCGTTTCCGATGAACCAGCGGGCCGAGGACCTGCTGATGGGGGCGCCGGCGGCGGTCGAGCCGGACCGGCTGAAGGAACTGGCGATCAAGCTCGATCTACCCAAGGCGATGAAGACGATCGACTGACCGGCGGCCGGTCGGGCGACCCCGTTCAACGGCCGGGACCCGGCCGTTCCGGCTCAGCTCAGTCGGGGGACTCTTCTCTCGGCCTTGTCGAGGTATAGTGCTTCGTCGGCCCGGCGCAGGGCGGCGTCCAGGGTGTCGCCGGCCATCACGATCGTCGCGCCGACGCTCGCCTGGACCGGGATCCGCTCGCCGTCGTACTCCAGCACCGTCTTTTCGAGGCCGGACTTGAGTGCGTGCGTTCGGGCGATGCCGCCCCGGGCCTGGCAGTCGGACAGCATGACCGCCAACTCGTCGCCGCCGAGCCGGCCGACGATATCGGTGTCCCGTACGCTGTCGCGCAGGTAGTCCGCAGCGAGCTGGAGCAGGGCGTCGCCGGCCGCATGGCCGTAGCGGTCGTTGATCTGCTTGAAGCCGTCGAGATCGAGCATCGCCAGTGCCGCCCGGCGGCCATGCCGGGTGCAGCTCGCGATTTCCCGTCCGGCCTGGGCGAGGAAACCGCGGCGGTTGTAAAGACCGGTCAGATCGTCGGTCATCGACAGCCGTTCGAGCTCGGCGATCCGGCTGCGCTGATCGGCCAGCATCTGTTCGGCTTCGACCACCAGATCGATCGCCCGGCGCAGCAGCACATCATCCGACCGGCTGCGGACCGGTGCCGCGGGGGTGCCGAGCAGGGCGGCGAACCGGTCGATCAGAGAATGCGGCGCGGACAACTCGCCGTTCAGAGCCAGGGCGGGTGGGGTCATTGCGATCGCTCCGGTCATGGTCGGTCCGGGGGAGAGGTCCACCACGAAGCAAACGCCGCACCAGGGGCCCGGCGGTTCATGCCGCCACCGGATTTGTCCTATTGTATCAGCAAGTTGAGTGCGGTCCGCAACCGTAGCCCGCCGCTCAACCGGTCCACGCTGCCGGCCGCCCCGGCAAGGTTTGCCGAGCCTAGTCGGCCCGATCCGGCGGTTCTTGCCCAGCGAAATACACCTCAAGATTGTCTAGCGCCTTGAAACCCATCGCGTTTCGGGTTTCGACCGTGGCACTGCCGAGGTGCGGTAGCAGGAAGGTACGGTCCAGTTCCCGATAGCGCGGGTCGATATCCGGCTCGCCGGTGAAGACGTCGAGACCGGCGGCGGCGAGATGCCCGGACCTCAATCCGGCGATCAGCGCGTCGTCGTCCACGATCGGGCCGCGGGCGGTATTGACGATGATGGCGCCGTGGGGAAGACGCGCCACCGCTGCCGCATCGATCAGCCCCGTGGTGGCGGGGGTAGCCGGGCAATGGATGGAGAGGACATCGCTCCGGGCGAGAAAGTCGTCCAGGCTCTCGACATAGTCGGCCTGGGCAGCCTGCGATGGCGGCAACGGGCGCCGGTTGTGGTAATGGACCCGCATCCCGAAGGCCTGCGCCCGTCGCGCGACCGCACTGCCGATCCGGCCCATACCGAGAATGCCGAGCCGCTTGCCGGTGAGATCGGTACCGAGAAGCTGGGTCGGTCGCCAACTGGTCCATCGGTTGGTCCGAACCAGCCGCTCGCCTTCATAGGCGCGGCGGGCCGCACCGAGCATCAGCAGCATGGCGATGTCGGCCGTCGCGTCGGTCAGCACGTCGGGGGTGTTGGTTACCACGATGCCGCGGGCGCGTGCCGCATCCAGATCGATATGGTCGAGCCCGACCGAGAACGTCGCCATGATCCGGACCGTGTCCGGCAGGCTCCGGATCAGCGCGGCGTCGAACCGATTGACCGGGCTGACCAGCAGGCCGTCGGCGCCCGCCACGTGGGAGGCCAGCGCGTCGCCCTCCAGCTTGATGTCCGTCGGGTTGAGGCGGACCCGAAAGCGGGCTGAGGCACGCGCCTCGACCGCTTCGGGAAACCGGTTCAGCAGGGCGACAAGGGGCTGCAGGTCGGTCATGGGGCGTGCCGGTCAACGCGGGTTTCGAAGGGACGGACGTATCCGGAGGGCGGCGCGGCCTGGTATCGCTTCCTGGTAGTACCAGGTAGAAGGGTCCGGGCGGTGGTCGCCCGTCGCTCGTTCCGCTCGCCCACGACCGAGATAGACCATGCTTGCGAAACCCCTGTCGATCCTCGTCGTCGGCACCGTGTGTGTCGCAGGCATGCCGAGCCAGGCGCAGGAGGTCGCGATCCAGCCGCATCGGGCGGTCTACGCGTTCTCCTTGGGTCAGTCCGGCGCCGGACTGACCGGCGTCGACGGGCGGCTGGTCTTCCAATGGGCCGACCGGTGCGACGCCTGGGCGGTCGACCAGCATATGGTGTTCCGGCTCTTCGGCCCCGACGGGGCGCCGATCGGTGCGGCCGCGACCTATGCCACCCGGGAGGCCAAGGACGGCAGCGCGTTCACGTTCTCCGCAAAGACCCGGGGCACCGGCGAACCGGAGGAGGAGTTCCGGGGGCAGGTGGTCCGCGATGCCGAGGGGGCGATGACCGTCGATTATCGGCAGCCCGATGCCGCTCCGGCGGCCCTGCCCCCCGGCACGTTGCTGCCCAGCGAGCATACCTTGGAGACGATCCTGCGCGCGCAGCGGGGCGACCTGCTGTTCAGCGCGCTGATGTTCGATGGCGCCGACGAGGACGGGTTGACGGAGGTCGACGCGGTGATGGTGCCGGCCGGGCCGTCGCAAGAGCCGCTGATGGACGGCATCGAGCACCGCCGTTGGCTGGTCACGCTGGCCTTCCGCACGCCGGGCAACCAATCGCCGGAACCCGACTACCAGATGACGATCGGGCTGATGAGCAACGGCATGGTCGACACGGTGTCCCTCGACTATGGCGATTTCGTCATGGACGGGACGCTGACCGAGCTGGAACTGCTCGAAGACGGCTGCTGACGCCGCTTCCCCGCCCGGCTACTTCTCCTGCAGGCCGCGGCCCTTGCCGATGGCCCCGGACCCCAGTCTGGCCCGGACCGCGTCGATGGTCGCCTCCACCCGCTTGCGGCGGGGCAGATCGGGATCCGCGAGATCGGGGGGATCAGCGAGGCTCGCCGGCGCCAGGTCCTGACAGCCGATGCCGATCAGCCGATAGCTCACCGGGTGGGACGGGGCTCCGCCGGCCAGCTCGGCGGTCAGCAGATGGTCGGCGGTGCGGAACAGCGTGTCGGCCAACTGGGTCGGTGCCGACAGCGTTTCCGAACGGGTGACGGTCTTGAAGGCGGCCGTCTTGAGCTTGAGGACGACGGTGCCGCCGGCGAGGTCCTTGGCCTTCAGGCGCGCGGACACCTTCTCGCAAAGCCGCCACAGCCGGGGGCCGAGATCCGCGTGGGAACCGTAGTCCCGGTCGAAGGTGGTCTCCGAACTCACGCTCTTGATCGCGGTTTCGGGGTCCACGCGCCGGTGATCGATGCCGCGGGCGAAATGCCAGAGCCGTCGGCCCATGCCGCCGTAGCGCGAGACCAGATCCCGCTCGTCGAGCGGCAGGAGGTGGCCGATCCGGCGGATGCCGTCGCGTTCCAGCCGCTCCCGCAAGGCCGTACCGACCCCCCAGATCAGGCTGACCGGCCGCTCGGCCAGGAAGCCCGGTGCGTCGGCCCGTCCCAGGACGGCGAACCCCCTCGGCTTGTCGAGATCCGATGCCACCTTGGCCAGGAACTTGTTGTAGGACAGCCCGATCGAGATGGTCACACCGACATCCTGCTCGATCACCCGGGCCAGGTGAGCACAGGTTTCCGCCGGTATCCGCCCGTGTAGCCGTTCGGTCCCCGACAGGTCCAGGAAGGCTTCGTCGATCGACAGCGGCTCCACCAGCGGGGTCGCGGCCGTCATCAGGGCGCGGATCTGGCGGCCGACCGCGACGTATTTCGCCATGTCGGGGCGGATCACCACGGCATCGGGGCAGGCCTTCAGCGCCTTGAACATCGGCATCGCCGAGCGCACGCCGCTCATCCGGGCGACATAGCAGGCCGCCGCCACGACGCCGCGGCGCCCGCCGCCGATGATCACCGGCCGGTTCCGCAACTCGGGACGGTCGCGCTTCTCGACGGTGGCATAGAACGCGTCGCAGTCGAGGTGAGCGATCGACAGTGCGTTCAACTCCGGATGCTTGACGATCCGCATGCCGCTACAGGCAGGACAGCGCGGCAAGGCGGCGTTAACCGTTTTCGCGCAGTCTCGGCATAATCCGAGTGCAGGGGTGTGACCCGGTCTCGGTTCGCCGGTGCCAGTGGTTGTTTCGGCCTCGGCCACAGCGTAGTGTCCTACCACCTATCGGGATCGACCCACTCAGGGGAATCTTATGGCCAAAACCGTTCTGGTCGTGGAAGACAACGAGTTGAACATGAAGCTATTCCACGATCTGTTGGAAGCCCATGGCTACAATATTCTCCAAACCAAGGACGGCATGGAAGCGCTGAAGATCGCCCGCGTCGAAAAACCCGATCTGATCCTGATGGACATCCAGCTACCGGAAGTTTCCGGTCTGGAGGTCACCAAATGGATCAAGGAAGACGATAATCTGCGGTCGATCCCGGTGATTGCCGTCACTGCCTTCGCGATGAAGGGCGATGAAGAGAAAATCCGCGAAGGGGGGTGTGAAGACTATATCGCCAAACCGATCTCGGTGGCGAGCTTCATCGAAAAGATTAAGAAATATCTTGATTAGGACAGCCTTATGTCCGCCCGGATCCTGGTCGTTGACGATATTCTACCGAACGTCAAGCTGCTCGAAATCAAGCTGACACGCGAGTACTTCGATGTCGTCACCGCATTCAACGGCGCCGACGCCCTGACTGTCGCGCGGGAGCAGGCGCCCGATCTCATTCTGCTCGACGTCATGATGCCGGAGATGGACGGTTTCGAGGTCTGCCGCCGGCTCAAGGCCGATCCGATGACCCAGCACATCCCGGTGGTGATGGTGACCGCGCTTTCCGACAGCGCCGACCGGGTCCGCGGGCTCGAAGTCGGTGCGGACGATTTCCTGACTAAACCGGTCAACGATACGGCTCTGTTCGCCCGGGTTCGCTCGCTGACCCGGCTGAAGATGATGATGGATGAGTGGCGGGCGCGGGAGACCACGTCCGGCGAACTCGGCGTGCTGCACAGCCGCGCGGCGGAAACGGCGGAGGCCGGCGACAAGGCGGCCGTCCTGGTGGTGGAGGATTCGCGGATCGATGCCGAGAAGGTCGCCGAGTCCCTGGAGTGGGAGAAGGACCGTGTCTCCCTCGCCCATACCGCGGAAGACGCGATGGTCATCGGTCAGGCCGCGACGTTCGACCTGATCGTCATCAGCCTGACGATGCTGTCCGAAGACGGCCTCCGGCTGTGCTCGCACCTCCGGAACGCCGAGCGTACCCGCCAGACGCCGATCCTGCTGATGGCCGACGATGCGGATATGGGTCGCGTGGCCAAGGGGCTCGAGATCGGGGCGAACGACTATCTGGTCAAACCGATCGACCGGAACGAACTGCTCGCCCGCAAGCGTACGCAAGTCCGCCGCAAGCGATACCAGGACCGGCTGCGGGCGAACTATGAGATGAGCCTGTCGATGGCGCTGACCGACGGGCTGACCGGTCTGTTCAACCGGCGCTATCTGTCCACCCATCTGGCCCGGACGATCCAGCGGATCGCCGAGACCCAGAAGCCGGTTTCCGCCATCCTGTTCGACATCGACCATTTCAAGGCGGTCAACGACACCCACGGCCATGACGTCGGCGACAACGTCTTGAAGGAGGTCGCCGGACGGGTCTCGCGGAACTTGCGCAACTTCGACACCGTCGCCCGCTATGGGGGGGAGGAGTTCGTCATCGTGATGCCGGACGCCTCGCTCGAAGCGGCGGCCCTGGTCGCCGATCGGCTGCGCCAGCAGATCGCCTCCGAGCCGTTCGACGCCTCGAAGCCGGCCGAGCCGCTGACCGTCACCATCAGCCTGGGCGTGGCCATGACCCAGGACCCGGCCTCCCATCCGGACGACTTGCTGCGCAACGCCGACCGGGCCCTGTACGACGCCAAGCGGGCCGGTCGAAACCGGGTTGCCGCCTATGGCGGTGACAACCTGCCGCCGGGAATCATGACGGCGGGATGACCTGGTGAGCGGGGTGCGGGCAGCCGTTGTCAGGCGCGACCGTCACGCCGCTCCGACAGCCTTGGCGCGGACGGGCAGGACGGCTACATGACCGGCATGATGAGACGCCTGCTCGCCACCACCGTTGTCGCCATCGGCCTGGTCGCCGCCGCCCAGCCCGCCCTGGCCGCCTGCACGGATCCGGCGGAGCCCGGCGTCAACTGGCGCCGCTGCTACCATGACGGCCGCGATTTCGGCGTCGTCGATCTGACCGGGGCGATGCTGCGGGACGCCACCTTCCAGCGGTCGGTCCTCGACGGCTCGACCTTCGACGGGGCCGATGCCTTCCGGGCGAAGTTCATCTCCGCCTCGCTGGAGGGGACCAGCTTCATCAACGCCCGGCTGTTCCAGGCCGATCTGACGCGCGCGATCCTAGCGGAGGCCGATCTTTCCGGCGCCGATCTGCGCGGCGCGCGGTTGGTCCGGGCCGATCTCTCCGGCGCCGACCTGACCGGGGCACGGCTGGAAGGCGCGGATCTGCGCGACGCCAACCTGTCCCTTGCCACCTGGGTCAGGGGGGGACGCATCTGTGCCGAGGGCTCGATCGGCCAGTGCAACTGACCGGTGGCCGCACCATCCGGAGTCCCTTGCGCCGAAAGCGGTGCGGATAAGGTTCCCTAACCGTGGTCTTGCAACAGGGTGTCGCCCGACGCGCCGGCCCGGACACGCAGTTCCGACGCTTCCTTCGGTGGGTGGGGTAGAGCGCAAGCCTGCATAGCGCTCTCAGGGGCCCGTCTTTTCGAGGCGTTCGAGACGTCAAGGGCGGCGAAGCCACAGCACCAAGGGTCACCCTTGACGTCCTCCAACGCCTGAAGATGCTTCAGGCCGCGCCGAAGACGCGGTCGAAGATCCGGTCGACATGGCGGAGGTGCCGCGCCGGGTCGAACAGGTCATCCAGCGCCGCATCGGGGAGATGGGCGGTGATGACCGGGTCCGCCGCCAGCCGATCGCGGAAGCTGCCGCCCCCGTCCCACACCTGCAGGGCGGCACGCTGCACGGCGGCATAGGCCGCTTCCCGGCTCAGCCCGGCCTGGGTGAGGGCGAGCAGCACGGTCTGGGAGTGCACCAGTCCACCGAGCCGGTCGAGATTGGTCCGCATCGCCTCGGGATGGACCACCAGCTCCTCCACCACCCCGGCCAGCCGGTCGAGGGCGAAGTCCAGGGTGACGGTCGCGTCCGGGGCGATCATCCGCTCGACCGAGGAATGGCTGATGTCCCGCTCATGCCACAGGGTGACGTTCTCCAGCGCCGGGATCACCGCCGACCGCACCACCCGGGCCAGACCGGTCAGGTTCTCGGTCAGCACGGGGTTACGCTTGTGCGGCATCGCCGAGGACCCCTTCTGGCCGGCGGCGAAATACTCCTCGGCCTCGCGCAGCTCGGTCCGCTGCAAGTGACGGATCTCGGTCGCCAGGTTCTCGACCGAACTGGCGATCACCGCCAGCGTGGCGAACAGCATCGCGTGCCGGTCGCGCGGGATGATCTGGGTCGAGATCGGCTCGACCGTCAGGCCCAGTTTCGCCGCCACATGCGCTTCGACCGCCGGGTCGATGGACGCGAAGGTGCCGACCGGTCCGGACAGGGCGCAGGTCGCCACCTCGGCCCGCGCGGCCGCCAGCCGGACCCGGTTGCGGGCAAAGGCGGCGTAGTGGGTGGCGAGCTTGAGCCCGAAGCTGGTCGGCTCGGCATGGATGCCATGACTGCGACCCACGCACAGGGTGTGCTTGTGCTCCCGCGCCCGGGTCTCCAGGGCCGCCATCAGCCGGTCGAGCCCGGCCAGCAGCAGGTCGCAGGCCCGGCCGAGCTGGACGGCAAAGGCGGTATCGAGCACGTCGGAAGAGGTCATGCCTTGATGGAGGAAGCGGGCCTCCGGGCCGACATGTTCGCCCAGCGCGGTCAGGAAGGCGATGACGTCGTGCCTGACCTCCCGCTCGATGGCGTCGATCCGTGCGATCTCCCAGCGGCCGCGCGCCCACACCGCCTCGGCCGCCTCCTGCGGGATCACGCCGAGGGCGGCCTGGGCGTCGCAGGCATGGGCCTCGATCTCGAACCAGATGCGGAACTTGGTCTCCGGCTGCCACAGGGCGGCCATCTCGGGGCGGCTGTATCGCGGGATCATGTCGGCGGTCGGCAGCGATGGAGAGGGGAGGCGGACGATGCCGGCCCGTTTGAGGATCCTGGTTCCGCCTTGTCAACGGCCGGCGGGGCGAGATCGCCCGGGGTCGGCTCGCACGACCGTGTCGCGGTCCGGCCTCGACAGGGCCGGGCGAAGCACGGCAGATGGACGGGGGTCCGGCCCCGGCCGGCCCCGCACAACGACAGTCACACGCCGTTCTCAGGGAGTGAAGCCGATGCCGCTGGTCAGCCCGTTGCCGCCCGACCATGATGCCGAGGTCGCCGAACTCGCCACGTTCTTCAACGAGACCTTGGGCTTCTGCCCCAACAGCGTGCTGACCATGCAGCGTCGGCCGGCGATCGCCAAGGCGTTCATCGCGCTCAACATGGCGGTGATGGACCCCGGCCACGGCGTTTCCAGCGAGCTCAAGCGCTGGATCGGCTATGTCGCCAGCCATACCGCCGGCTGCCGCTACTGCCAGGCGCATACCGCCCTGGCGGCCCAGCGCTACGGCGCGACGGACGACCGCATCCATCATATCTGGGAGTATCCGGCCTCGCCCTTGTTCAGCGCGGCGGAGCGGGCGGCGCTCGACTTCGCCATCGCCGCGGCCTCGGTGCCCAACGCGGTGACGCCGACGATCCAGGAACGGCTGCGCGCCCATTGGGATGACGGCCAGATCGTCGAGATCCTCGGCGTGGTGGCGCTGTTCGGCTATCTCAACCGCTGGAACGACAGCATGGCGACGACCCTGGAGGAGGGGGCCGAAGCCATGGGCCAGACCCACCTCACCGGCTTCGGCTGGAACAAGGGCAAGCATGTCTGATGGCCGGCGACGCTACCGCGCCCGTGTCCAACGCGCCTGTGTCTAACGCGCCCGAGTTCAGAGTCTCGGAGATCTCCGGCGCGATCAAGCGGACGCTGGAGGACGCGTTTGGGTATGTGCGGGTGCGGGGGGAGGTCTCGCGGCCGCGGATGCCGGCGTCGGGGCATGTCTACCTTACCCTCAAGGACGACAAGGCGGTTCTGGACGGGGTGATCTGGCGCGGGGTGGCCGCACGGCTGAGCCTGCGGCCCGAGGAGGGGCTGGAGGTCATCGCCACCGGCCGGATCACCACCTTCGCCGGGCAGTCCAAGTATCAACTGGTGATCGAACAGCTCGAACTCGCCGGCGAAGGCGCGCTGCTCAAGCTGCTGGAGGAGCGCAAGCGCCGGCTGGCGGCCGAAGGCTTGTTCGCCGCCGAGCGCAAGCGTTCCCTGCCCTATCTGCCGGAGACGATCGGCGTCGTCACCTCGCCGACTGGGGCCGTGATCCGCGACATTCTGCACCGGCTGGCGGATCGGTTCCCCCGGCGGGTGCTGGTCTGGCCCGTGCGGGTCCAGGGGGAGACGGCGGCGGCGGAGATCGCCGCGGCGATCCACGGCTTCGAGGTGCTGCGGCCGGGCGGACTGGTGCCGCGGCCGGACGTGCTGATCGTCGCCCGCGGCGGCGGCAGCCTCGAGGACCTGATGGCGTTCAAC
Organism: Alphaproteobacteria bacterium; assembly: GCA_028281265.1. Taxonomy (GTDB): domain Bacteria; phylum Pseudomonadota; class Alphaproteobacteria; order DSM-16000; family Inquilinaceae; genus JANQKE01. The sequence goes on from JANQKE010000074.1 coordinate 33,922, forward strand.
GAGGAGGCGGTGGTACGGGCCGCGGCGGCCGGCACCATCCCGCTGATCAGTGCGGTCGGTCATGAGACCGACACCACGCTGATCGACTTCGCCGCCGACTGCCGGGCGCCGACGCCGACGGCCGCGGCGGAAATGGCGGTGCCGGTGCGCGCCGAGTTGCGCGCCGATCTCTCCGCGATCGAGCAGAGGCGCCTGACCGGAATGGTGCGGGCACTGGAGGATCGGCGGGTCCGATTGGAAGGCCTGGCGCGCGGGCTCGGGGAACCGCTGCGGTTGCTCGAAGCGGCGATGCAGCGGCTCGACGATCGCGGTGAGCGGCTGGACCGCGCCTTGCCGGCCCGGCTGGAGCGGGAGGTGTTGAGCCTGACCGTCCTGGGCGACCGGCACCGGCGGGCGCTGCCGGCGCTGGTCGACCGGGCCGCGACCCGGCTGGTCGGCGCCGCGGCGCGCTTGCCGCGCCCGGGCGCCTTGCTGGAACGTCCCCGCTACCGCCTGCAATCGACCGGGGGGCGGCTGCGGCGGGGGCTGGTGGACCGGCCGGTGGCCGAGGCGCGGCGGCGCCTGGACGAGCTTTCCGACCGGATGGCTCGGGCCGGGCGCCGCCGGTTGGTCGAAGCGGATCGGCGGCTCACCGCCCAAGCCCAGTTGCTGCGCAGCCTGTCCCACGAAGGTGTGCTGGAACGCGGCTTCGCGCTGGTGATCGGGCCGGCCGGCACGCCGGTGAAGGACGCCCGGGCGGTCTCGCCCGGCGACCGCGTGGACCTGCGGTTCCGCCGCGACGGCCGGGTGGGTGCGGTCATCGAAGGCGGTCCCGCCGGCCGATCACCCTCGGACCGATCCGGGGGTTCATCCCCGAGGCCGAGTCGGCCGCGCCGCGGCCCGGCCGATCAAGGCAGCCTGTTCTGATCGGGAGCCGGGAGCCGGGAGACGGGAGACGGGAGCCGGGAGCCGGGAGCCGGGAGCCGGGAGCCGGGAGACGGGAGCCGGGAGCCGGGAGCCGGGAGCCGGGAGACGGGAGCCGGGAGCCGGGAGCCGGGAGCCGGGAG